>JBAVGF010000001.1:0-8091 GCA_049684675.1 Thermodesulfobacteriota bacterium
ATATTCAATTTTCAGGCAGGGTCACCCATTAAAAGAAATGACTCTGCCTTTTTTATTGCTGCTTTCAACCGGTAATTCTTCATTGCTGGTTTCATCTTATAGTGAAGAGTAGTAGGTGTTAGCGTCAAATTGGACTTTGGGTCGGCTGGTTTTTGGAAAAAGAGGACTCCTTCCTAAAATCTTGTTTTTAGATTTTTGTTTCACCATACAAGCTTTCAAAAGCAATCCTCAAAAGATAATTTTCACAATCTCTTTTTTAATATTGACAAAATGGATATTCTTGATATCCTTGATTCAACAATCCTAATAATCTTTCTCTATCCTATTTGTTCAAAAAGAAAAAATTGTTCCACTAATAACCCAGGAGAGGGGGTGGGGAATAAAAAAAAGAAGGCATAAAACTCTAAAAAAAATTATTCAGAGGAGGTATGGAAATGGGAAAAAAGATATGCTTGATTTTAGTGGCAATGTTGACTGGCATGAGTGCTTCAATTCTTCTGACACCGGCTTCTTCGCGTTCAGCAGAACCTGTTATCGTCGGCGTTCCAACTTCACTCTACACTCCTTTTGGGAGAGATGGTTTAAAGGCTGTCAATATGGCTGTTGAGGAAATCAATGCGAAAGGAGGGGTTTTGGTTGGAAAGGAGAAGCGGCCGTTCAAAGTGGTCGTTACGGATACGAGAGATGGCGAACCTACAACTCCAATTCATGATTCCCTCATGGCTTATGAAAAAATGCTTTTGGAGCAAAAGCCTCATGCAGTTGTGATCGCTCCTTTCCGCTCTGAGGCCATCATGGCGAGTATGGATCTGGTGGCCAAATACAAAGTGCCCCAACTTCAAACCATTGCCCAAACCCCTCAGTTTCAGGTGAAATTCAGGACTGACCCAGAAAAGTATAAGTACCTATTTCGAGTATGCACAGATGCGGCTATTGATGCCGGGTATATTTCGGGAGCATTGAATGCCCTCAAAGCGGACTTCGGCCTCAACAAAGTCTACTTCATTCCTCAGGATACCCTGTGGGCACTGGGGTTTATTGGTATACTGAGAAAACATTGTGAAAAAACGGGCTGGCAAGAAGTAGGGTATGAGCCCTATGCAGCCGGCGCGAACGATTTTTCACCTGGACTGACAAAAGCGAAAGAGGGGAAAGCTCAAGTGATTGCAATGGTATGGGATGTACCTCTAGGTGCAGGGATATTTAGCAAGCAATGGGCTGCGATGAAAGTGCCTGCTCTTGTCGTGGGCTTTGTTCCCCCCATGGCCGCACCTGACGCGTGGAAAAATATCGGCAAGGATGTAGATTATAGCATCCATGTGGAGTTCCCAGTTGGGTCTTCGGTTCCGTTAAAAAAGTTACCTAAGACAGTGGAGTTTCTCGATAAATTCCAAAAGAAATACGGGAAGGCCCCTGAGGCAGCTGCGGTCAACTCATCCGCCTATGATTCGGTCTATATTCTCGCGGCAGCCATTGAACGTGCAGGGAGTCTTGATCCGGATAAGCTCGTTACGGCCCTCGAGCAGACTGATTACAGGGGAGTGTCGGGAAGGCTGAGATTCAACAAGGACCATATTATCGCTTTTGATTCAAACCCTGAAGAGACAGGGGTATGTGTCGTCTTCCAGTGGCAAAAAGGGAAAAGGGTTCCGATTTACCCCGCCTTTCTTGCTGAAGCAAAAATAGCGCTTCCTCCTTGGATGAAGAAGTAAAGCATTGAAGAGGGGGTGAACAAATCCAAAATGAAATGGGCCACCCCCTCTTTAAAAAAGGCATCTCTCGTTAGAAAATTAAGAAAGGTTGAAAGAAATGTCGCTCCTGATCTATGGAACGATTAGTAGTATTGTTCTTGCTCTTTACGCTGCCGGATTTAGCCTAACCTACGGCATCAGTGGACTTGCCAATTTTGCACATGGAGCCCTCTACATCCTTAGTGGTTTTATTGCTTGGTCTTTTCTAAACCAGGTAGAACTGCCTTACTTCTTGTCAGCCCTTCTCTCTATAATCATTTCAGGGCTTATTGGTTTTGGCATCTATTGGGGACTATTGCTCCGTGTGAGAGGTATACCGCTTGCTGAGCTTGTTGTCACTTTTGCAGCGGGAGTAGCCATTTTAGAGCTCTTGATGTGGAAGGGTTTTTACGGCATTCAATATAGCCTGCCTCTCTTTATGGAAGGGGGTGTGGAAATAAAAGGTGTAGCAGTAGATTATCAACGTCTGTTTGTGATCGGAACTGGAGTAGTCTTGGTTGTCCTTCTATGGCTCTTTGTTCATCATACCAAGATTGGATTGGCTTTCAGAGGAATGGCCCAGAACGAACGTACCGCTCTTTCAGTGGGCATCGAGTCCGATTGGATAGGTTCTCTGAGCTTAGCCTTTGGTTCAGCTTTGGCAGGGGTAGCTGCCATTGTTATTTTACCCATGGGACTCATGGAGTCAGCTATCGGTTATGAAGTCCTGATCTATGCCTTGGCCGTAGCTATCGTAGGCGGATTAGAGAGCACTTCAGGGGTCATTGTGGCAAGCTTCATCCTCGGGTTTGGCCAGGTGGCTACGGCAAAGTTCCTCAGTGCAAAGTGGATGATCATCGTCCCTCTTGTTGCGATCATCTTCGTCTTAGTCATTAGGCCTTCAGGTCTTTTTGGTAAGTTTAAGGAACTCGAAGAAAGGATTTAAAGTGGCTGAAGTCGAAGCCAGGTATCGTAAGAAGAGACTAGACCGTGGGATCAAAGCAAGGGCGGATACTATTTTCGCCATTGCTTCTTATAGAGACATCCTCTATTTGCTTCTGCCCAGGGCCTTGCCCGTCATCCTATTGCTTGTTCTACCATTATTATTCAAAGGGTACTGGAACAAAGTTATCATTTATTCCTGTATGATTGGCCTTCTTGCTTTAAGCTGGGATTTCTTAGCCTCCTGTGGATTATTTTCCCTTGGGCAATCACTGTTTTTCGGCTTGGGCGCCTATGTGGCGGGTACGCTCAGTTACTACTTTCATTGGTCACCGATCTTTACCATCCCCATTGCTGTTTTAGGTGGGGGTCTCCTGAGCGCTGGTTTACTCTCGCCAGTCTTGAGATTGAGAGGTGTCTACTTTGCAATGGTCACTCTCATGATGCCTTTACTCTTTATGAAAATGATTGAGACGACTGGGCTCGTTGGGGGGAGCCATGGACTTTCCTCTCTCACTCCTTTCCCCAATGAATGGGTTGCCATATACCTCGCCGTGGGAGCTTTCTTGGTCTGCCTTTTTGTTTTTCGAAGGGCCATTAACGAAGATTATGGCCTGGTGTTGAGAGCCATTCGAGATGATGATCGTGCTGTGATGAGTGCTGCGATTAATATATACTGGCGAAAAACTCAAGCACTATTTGTCGCGGGCGCAGTGGGAGCATTTGCAGGTGCGTTTATGACCCATCATTATCAGTTTGTGGGCATGAGTGTCTTTGCTTTGGATTATTCAATTTTACCACTCGCTGCTTCGGCACTGGGAGGGCCCGGCACTTTTGCTGGCCCAGCCCTGGGGAGTATGATTCTCGTGCCTCTTTCCGAAGCCCTGCGCGCCTTAGGTGGGCTAAGAATAGCCCTTTACTGTTTCATTCTGATCTTAAGTGTCATCGCTTTGCCGGAAGGGATTTTCCATTATATCGAGAGAAAATACCACCAATTTGAGAGGTTAGTGAGAGTTGGGTAAAATGGACGACCAAGCCATTTTAAAGGTTGAAAGACTTATGAAGCATTTTGGTGGTGTCCAAGCGGTTCACGACGTTAGTTTTTCGCTCCGTCGGGGAGAATTTTTGGGAATTATCGGACCGAATGGATCTGGAAAGACCACGCTCGTCAATTTGATCACAGGCTTTGTCAGACCTGATTCAGGAAAGATCATCTATCGAGGGAAGAATATTACAGGCAAAAGGCCTTATACCATAGCCGGTCTCGGCATTGTCCGGACCTTTCAGATGGTGAGGCTCTTTTATAATCTTCCTGCTTATAAAAATCTCATCATTCCTCTGTCTTCTTCAAGGGTGAAGAAACTCAGGGGAGGTAAGTATGGTGAAAGGGACGATGTGGCCGTTGATCTCTTAGATGATATGGGATTTGAGCGAGATTCTTTTGTGCCCTATAAATTAGCCGGTAGCCTTCCCCATGGATACCTGAAACGTCTTGATCTGGCTCGCGCGATGGCCCTTCGTCCGGACCTTTTGATCCTCGATGAGCTCTTCTCCGGAATGGCGATGTCCGAAGTGGCGAGCACGCTGCCTCTCATTGAAAAATTCCATGAAGAAGGTTTGACGATCATCATGATCGAGCACAGATTAAAAGAACTTTTCCGGGTCGTGGACCGAGTGATGGTATTGAACTTTGGCGGGAAGATCGCTGATGGATCTCCTCAAGAGGTAATGAGCGCCGAGGCCGTCAAGAAGGCATATCTCGGGATCGAAGTAGAGATAGGTTGAATTAATAATCCCACAAACCGTCCGGCGTCATAGTCTGGCTTTGGACGGCGGCGGCCCCTCTATAGAAAAAGGGGGGAAGGGCGGATTTGAATCAAGAGAATGGAGCTGATGCTCACTGTAAAAAACCTCATGGTATTCTTTGAAAATGCCCTTGCCCTGAATGACTTCAGCCTGGAGGTGCGGAAGGGTGAAATTGTAGGGGTTCTCGGGTCCAACAGTGCTGGAAAAACTACTTTGATGAATACAGTTTCTGGCTTGATTATTGACATGAAGAAAAAAGAGGACCGCAGAGGCGGCGAGAGAATCAGTGTGCTCGGTGATTTGAAGTTTGAAGGGGAAGATATTCTTAACATGAAGCCAACTCAAAGGGTGAAAAGAGGAATTGTCCTCAGCCGGGAGAGGCACCCCATTTTCCGTGATAGCGATGTTGTGGAAAATTTGAAAATCGCCGGATATCTGCACAAGAGGTATGAGGTCAAGAGAAAAATTGAATTTATTTTTAAAATCTTTCCCCATCTGCAAGGGATGAAGCGAAGAAAAGCGGGGTTGCTGAGTGGAGGCGAGCAACAGATGCTTGCCATTGGTATCGCACTGGTCGCCAAACCAAGGTTGTTGCTCATGGACGAACCACTCCTCGGGTTAAGCCCTCTTCTTCAGGCTGACTTGGCTCGGGCGATCAAGGGTATTCGTCAAGGAGGGATCACTGTGCTGGTGACTGAACAATTTGCGAGGACTCTTCTGCCTATCATCGATCGGGGATATGTGATAGAGAACGGAATGCTTGTCTTCGAAGGTTCGAGACAGGAGTTATTTGATAACCCTGAAGTCAAATCGGCATATCTGGGAATTTAGCGTCTAAGGGCAAAGAGCAGAGCGCATGGCGTTTAAACTCTTTACCCCTTTCGCCTTACGATTTACGATTTGGAATTGGAGCTTGGAATTACGTAGAAAATACCTCCTCTCCCCTGGTGGGAAAGGATTGAGGTGAGGGGGAAATGAGTTCGGTTGGTCACCCCCACCCGCACCCTCCCCCATCAAGGGGGAGGGGACTTAGTCATATTTTAATGCTTTGCGGGTGACGAACCCGTCATGTAAAATTTATTTGGGATTTGGAATTTGATGTCCAAACCTGTTGGTTTAGGGCAATATCGCGTTAAGATTGAGGGTGGAGTCGATGGAGTTACTTGCTGATACCATTCATGGTTCTCTTGAAGAGGCGACAAAAAGAAATCCCAATAAGCCAGCACTCATCCATCTTGGAGAAAGTTATCCTTATTCTGAACTGAAAGAGCTGGTGCTTCAATTTGCTGCTTCTTTACATCAATTAGGGATTGGGGAAGATGATCGTGTTATTTTGAACCTTTATAATCTTCCTCAAACCGTCATCGCCTGGTTAGCCCTTCAGCGTCTCGGTGTGATACCGATCATGGTGGCACCTGTTTATACGGCTGAGGACCTCAAGTATCTGGCCAGAGACAGTGGAGCTGAGACGATTGTGTGTATGGATACAAACCTCAGTTATGTGGTCGAGATTCTTCCTGAGACCCCATTAAAAAGGGCCATTGTAACCAATATGATCGATCTCGTTCCCTGGTGGAAAAGGCTTATTTCCAAAGGATTTGATCGTGTTCCGAAGGGTAAGATTCCTTTGGGGAAGGATTTCTTCTCTTTTATTAAACTTTTAAAGGAAGGCCGTCCTTCCTCCCTCCCTCCTTTTCAAAAGAGGGATGAGGACAGAACAGCCCTCATGCTTTACACAGGTGGCACCACTGGGTTTCCAAAGGGCGTTCCTCTTTCTGAACAGTTCTTTCTCAAAAGAGCGCTCGAGTGGAGAAGTGCAAGTGAAGGGGTGACTCCATTGGGAGAATGTATCACCGTGTCCTCCGCTCCCCTTTACCACATCATCGGTGAAATGGATGCTTTATCCCCTTTGATTGTGGGTGGTGAGACAGTCATCCTGTTGCCCCGGGTTGTCTTAGATGCTCTGTTTGATCATATTCAAAGATATAGAGCAACAAATATGTTTGCCGTTCCTGCTATGTACCGAATGATTCTGGAGCATGACCGAGTTGATTACTACGATTTCAGCTCCCTTCGATATTGTGGAACAGGTGGCGATGCCATGCCGGTTGAGGTAGGGAATCGGTGGCTTAAGAGGTTCAACATCCCTTTATACCAGGGCTATGGAGCGACGGAACTGTGCGGAGCCATTTCGCTCTCTTATGCCAAAGATGGAATTCCACCAGAGGGTTCAGCGGGGAAAATCTTGCCCACGGATCGGTTTAAACTGGTGGACTCTGAAACCCTTAAGGAAGTCCCACCCGGAGAGCCAGGAGAACTAATAGGAACCTGTGACAATGGGGTCAAAGCTTATTGGAATAAACCTGAGGATACGGCCGAATGCTTTTTGAATATCGATGGTGAGATCTGGTATCGAACAAAAGATATCGTTCGTGTGGATGAGAATCGGTGGCTCTTCTTCATGGACCGATCCGTGGATATGATTAAACATAAAGGCTATCGAATTGCCGCTGCCGAAGTGGAAAGGGTGCTCCAGTCCCATCATGCTGTGCTCGCTGCCTGTGTGGTGGGCGTTCCAGATGCGAGTGTTGGAGAGCGGATCAAGGCCTTTGTTGTCCTTAAAACAGATGTGAGGGGAGTGAGCAGTTATGAGCTCATGAAATGGTGCCGGGATCGGTTAGCCCCATACAAGGTTCCTACCTATATTGAATTTCGGGATATGTTGCCCAAATCGAAGGTAGGAAAAATGCTGAGGCGTGAGATGAGGGAAGAAGAGCGCAGGAAAGTGATGGAGTAGAGTACACGCCAGCATGAAGGAGAAGAACATGGATTTCGATTTGACCGAAGAGCAGAAAGGGATCCAGGAGGCTGCTGAGGAATTTGCCAAGGGAGAATTTTATAAAGAAGCCATTTTAACCTATTACCTTAAGAAAGATTATGAAAAATCGTGGGAGGATGTTAGAAAAACAGAAAGTTTGGGCTATCCTATTCAGCCTAGGCCGCGATTTAGGATTTAGGGTCACATCTTCAAATGTCGTTAAATATTTGTTTGGTTTTTCCACTCTAACCGTTCATGGCGTTATGAATCAGTCTATCGTGATCAACCCGCTGAATTACTTGGACCAGTTATTTTCGAAAATCTCTCCACATTAAAGCCCAGCTTCTCTGCCAGGGTGATTAAATTGGGATGGAACGGTTTCTCCTCTCCGTCCCCCCACCAACACTTTTCAAGATCTCCAACACATCCTTTCAGTATCTGGCCCATTAAGTTCTGAGCCTCCTCCAGAGGGATTTCAAAACCCCACTTCTTTGCTAAGTCGAGGAGTGTCAGCACTTCCTCAACCCCTTCTGACTGACGGGAAAGATCGGAACCCTTGCCTCTTTGAAGGGAATTCATCTTCTCCAATAATATCTCATTCAAAGCTGAGAGAGATTTCTCCCTCCTCAGATGGTACCCGTGCTCCTTTGCCTCTTCAACAATCTCATCAATCTTCCTTCTTTCGATCATCCCTCCAAAATCCCTTTTCAGCTCCATTATTTCTTGAAACAAACGATCGCTGAGTGTGACTTCAGCCGCCACACGAATCTCATACGGAATCTCCAACCCCTCTCT
>JBAVGF010000002.1:0-5216 GCA_049684675.1 Thermodesulfobacteriota bacterium
GGTGTACGCCGTGATCAATCTATTTACCCGTAAACGTTATTTCAAAGGCCTGAGGAATCCACAACCCTTTGTAGGGGCATCCAACTCAATAGGAAAGCATTAGTTATCACCCATGAAAAAGCTGGAATATCATTTTAGGAGCAGTCAATGTTGATCTTGAAGAATGGGGGCCTGCGGAGTAATCGAATATTAGGATGTCCCGTCGCCACTCGGACGGTGTTTAAGTCGCAGTTAATATACTATCCGATTTATTGAAAAATACGGTCTTCACCCTATACCAGGCCATCCTGAATAAGAGTTAA
The DNA here is from genome assembly GCA_049684675.1 of Thermodesulfobacteriota bacterium. Lineage (GTDB taxonomy): Bacteria > Desulfobacterota > BSN033 > BSN033 > UBA1163 > UBA1163. Next base: position 303 of record JBAVGF010000002.1, read on the forward strand.
AATTATTGTTGTCCAAAATACGGACTTTTAAAAAACTTAATTTGGACAAGACTGAGTTAAAATAGAAAAATTAGTCTTGAGGTCGAAAATAGTACCTCTTTGGCATCTTCTTGCAGAAACGCCTGTAAATTTACACCCATAGCGGGAACACCACTCATGGCGATCAATGCAGACAGTCAGAGCCTCTCTAAGGGCAAAGCAAGAGGGCAGCTTGGTAGGTTATTGACAAGCCCATTCGCCGTTATCGGCAGGGCAGCGATTAGCTGGGTCGACAATTTAGGCGCCGCGTCGATTTTCCTCCTTTTGGCATTCCTGAAGATATTACGACCCAAGCAGGCACCTAAGATCGTTCAGCAGATGTATTACATCGGGGCAAGGTCCACGCTGATCGTCATGCTCGTCGGCCTGTTCACCGGCATGGTCATGGGCCTCCAATCCTACAGTGCCTTGGTTAAAGCCGGCGCGGAAGGGGCGCTCGGTACCCTGGTGGCTCTCACACTGGTCAGGGAATTGGGGCCCGTTCTCACCGCCATCATGATTGCGGCCAGGGCAGGCTCAGCGATCACCGCGGAGATCGGTATCCAACGGATCTCCGAGCAGATTGACGCCCTTGACACCATGCGCATTGATCCGCTCAGGTACCTCATCAGCCCAAGAATCACTGCTTCCATCATCAGCTTTCCTCTGCTCACCGCTTTGTTTGACCTCATCGGAATTACCGGCGGCTACATCTCCGGGGTGTTGCTCCTGGGTGCGAATGCCGGTACCTATCTCCATCGCGTTCAGGCCAGCATGGAGATGAGAGATGTCACTGAGGGTTTCATCAAGGCTATCGTTTTTGCGGTGATCGTCTCCACTGTATGCTGTTACCAGGGTTATTTCGCGCACATGCGGACGGATAGCCATGGCGCCAAAGCCGTCGGTCTCTCCACCACCTCGGCCGTGGTGCTGTCCTGTGTGCTCATTTGCGTCGCAGACTATGTTGTGACTTCCCTGCTGATATAGAGAGACCGATGGATACTCCTTTGATTGAATTCAAGGACGTCACCAAACGCTTCGGACCCCAAACAGTCCTTGAGCGCGTTAACCTGCAGATCTATGAGGGACAGGTCACGACTATTATCGGCCTCAGTGGTTCAGGCAAGAGCGTACTCCTCAAACATATCATCGGGCTACTCAAACCCGATGAGGGGACCATTCTTTTCCGGGGCAAACCCCTCACCACGATGAAAAAGAACGAGAAGGCTGCCTCCCTCGCTCAGATCAGTTACATGTTTCAAGACAATGCTCTCTTCGACTCCATGACCGTCTATGAAAATATCGCGCTGCCCCTCCGGGAAACGACAAACCTGAAAAAAGCTGAAATAGACCGCAGGGTTACGGCCAGAATTGAACAGTCAGAACTCAGCGACGCTGCCAACAAGTACCCTTCAGAACTCTCAGGGGGTATGCAAAAACGGGCGGCCCTGGCGCGGGCCATGGTAACCGATCCCCAAATTGTCCTCTTTGACGAACCCACTTCCGGCCAGGATCCTGTTCGGAAAAACGCAATCCTGGGTATGATTGCCCAGTATCAGAGAAAATTCGGTTTTACTGCCATCATGGTCAGCCATGAGATTCCGGATGTGTATTTTATCTCCAACCGCATTCTCGCCCTCTATGATCGAGCGATTGTTTTTCAAGGCACTCCGGAGGAGCTTGAAAATTTCAACCACCCGTTCAAAGATGAAGTCATCCACAGTCTCGAAGGGCTACAGGAAGAATTAACGGGCCTGTACTCCAAACGGCAGTTCAAAGTTCTGTATCATGCTCAGTTGAAGCAGAAAACGCTGGGGGAAACTTACTCTGTTGTGGTTTTTACTCTGGAGTCGTTGGGCGCCATCATTACAAGCCTGGGCTACGAAGCGGCGCTGGAGGCCATACACAGTATGGGCGTTTATATCGATAAACACTTTGGTGCCATCGGGGGCTTTTCCACCCGCCGCCGTACCAATGAATTTGTTACGGTGCTCCCCTATTCGGATCTGGCGGAGGCTGAGAGCATGCTGAAGAATTTTGTCGATGATTTCCAAGAACACGGAATTCGAGGCATTTTGGCTGGAGCTCGCAAACAGGTGGCATCGGAGGTGTGCGCCGAATTTATCATCCTGGCCGGAATTGCCCAGAGCCAGCCTATTGTGGAAATAGATTCCGTCATAGATTCTGCAAAACATCAACAGAAAGAAATTGCCCGGCTTCGGTGCGACGTGAGGAGGTAAACAAATGAAAAAGTACGCTATGGAAACAATAGTCGGCATCTTTCTCGTTTTCGGGCTGCTCTGTATTGGGTATATGACGGTGAAACTGGGCCATGTTTCCTTGCTTGGCGACAACGCCTACTCTCTCTTCGCCCGATTCACCACGGTGAGCGGCCTGAGAGCCGGCAGTCCTGTGGATATGTTGGGTATTGAGGTCGGGCGGGTGGAACGACTCACCATGGACCAGGAGGACCAGGCGGCGGTGGTGGAAATGAGAATCCGAAAAGACATCAAGGTCTATGACGATGCCATTGCCTCCATCAGGACGGAAGGGCTGATTGGTAACATGTTTCTCAGCATAGATCCCGGAGGCGCAGGGAAACTCCTTGGACCTGGTGAAAGCATTACCGAAACGCGGCCCGCTGTGGACATTGTAGACCTGATCGGGAAGTATGCCTTCGGAGAGGTTAGGAAGCAGTAAGGGTCTAAAAAAGCTCACAGAGGTAAAAAAATGAAAAGACATTTCATAACTTTGGGCATTTTGATGTTCTTTCTGTCACCTCTTCCGGTAGATGCAGGTGCACCGCTCGACACGGTCCAGACAAATGTCAACAAGGTACTCGATGTGCTTCGCGATCCGAAGCTCAAAGCCGAGTCGGCGAAAGAGATCAAAAAAGAGAAACTCGAGGCTATGTATAAACAGATGTTCGATGAAGTCGAACTTTCCATGCGGAGCCTGGGGGGGAATTGGAAAAAACTGAGTCCCGCTCAGCAGCAGGAGTTCATCCAGCTCTATCGACAGATACTGGGAAGGGCTTACATCGATGAGATCCTTTCTTTTACCAACGAGAAAATTGTTTTCTCTAAAGAAAACATGCTCTCGAACAACCAGGCCGAGGTTCAAACGAAAATCATCACCTCCACAAAGGAAATCCCTATTTTCTACAGGGTGATCCTGAAGGACGGCACCTGGAAAGTATATGACGTTCTCGTAGAGAATGTGAGCCTTATCCAGAACTATCGCAGCCAGTTCAACTCAATCCTGGCGAAAAATACACCCGACCAGTTGCTTGAGATTTTACGAAAAAAGGTGGGGGAGAAATAGGTAGTCAGGAGTCCGAGGGGACCGGCTCCCTATTAACCTTATTTGTCAGAAAGAAGTAAAGAGGGGGGTATTCACACCATGAAACGTCTCTCATTTCTAGTAGAGGCCTTCTACGGAGTAGAGGTATTACGGTAGTCCATCCGAAAAATGGTTAGGATGAAAGCCAAAGCACGTCTCCGAACAGATTAGGGTCATGGGAACGGGAGGAAAAGATGGCAAATTCTGTCTTTTCTTTTCTCAATAGGGTGGAATCGCCGTGACCAGGGCATATCTCTGTATCATCAGGTAGGGCAAAGATCTTACTGGTTATGGATTCGATTATTTGCTTTAAATCAGCCGGCGAATCTGTCTTACCCGGGCCTCCAGGGAAGATAGTATCCCCCGAAATGAGATGTTTTCCTATTAAAAAGCACAAACTGCCGGGCGTGTGACCAGGCGTATGAAGGACTTGCAAACTGATGTTTCCAAAGAATACTTTTTCACCGTCATCCAGGAGAATATCTGGTCGTAGAGGCAGACCATTGGCGTCCAGACGATGGGTGCCAATGGGAATCCTTAGCTTGGACTTCAGCTCGGACAGTGCGCCGACATGATCCGTATGGCTATGAGTTATTAGCATGTATCTGGGATGAGTCCCTTTCAACTGTTTTAGAATTTCAGCTGCTTCTGCGGGAGCGTCCACCAACACACTATCTCCGGTCAGGGGACAGGTGATGATGTAGCAATTAGTGTAGCAATTAGTATTAGTATTGCTAGTATTGCAGGGTCCCAATGTACGCCTATCGATCTGAACGTGCTTATTTTTTGTCACACGTGCCACTTTATTCCCTCCGCGGATGATGAATTGTCTTTTTCAGTATATGCCCGGACCATTCAGTATATCGATATCACATTAAGGAGAGAGGTTCAAGGCTGTCTGTTTCGCAAAAGATGATAAGAAAAAGTAATAGATATTGAGCGGAGCAGGAAATTGTTAAATTTCATCGGAGTATCACAGAGGACAGATGTGCGAGAGAAAAAGCATTATCTCTCGCCGGCTTCGCCCGAGCCGCAGAGTTCAGCGAGAAGGATTTCTCATTAATTCAAGAAAGATTCGGGTTTCTTTTCTAAACCATTATCTCCTCGGTGATGATCTCCTGAATCTTAGATATCACTTGCCCCCTCTTCACCAGAAAAATCTCACCTGTTCTCCCCTTTTTAATCTCCGACAACCCTTTTTTAAATTCTTCTCACTTAACGTCAATTTTAATGGAATCCCAATGAGTTTCCTCCCGGTCATCGTATAAGGCTTCTATTCCATTCTCCGAAAGCATTTTATAGAGTTGCTCATCTGTTGCTTCAAGACCCCGATAGGTGGTATTATTCTTGTGTTTTGGTGATAATCTCTCAATGGGAACAATCATGGCCGGCATGGAGATCATTACTCTAAATTCGATACCCAAATGTCTCTCAAGATCCTTTTTCGTAACCTTCGCTGTACACGCTGCATGCTTGATGATATTCAGTGCAGTTGTTCAAGGCGGGTATGATGTCGAGACCGTCTTGAGAAAACCTTTGACGATTGTTCAATTG
>JBAVGF010000003.1:0-28750 GCA_049684675.1 Thermodesulfobacteriota bacterium
ATGGGTCAATGGCAAAGGTCAGATTCATTGATCCAGATATCTCACTTTCATTTCCACGGGTTGTTTTTGGGGTCTGTGGCTGGATGTGGCTGCATACCCAACCGGAACCACAGCCATGAACTCTCCCTTGGGCTCTCCAAGAAACTCCAGAACGTCATCCTTGATCAAGTAAAGAATTCCCAGCCAGACGGTTGCAAGTCCGAGAGAAGTGGCCGCCAGGAGCAGATTTTCGACGGCTGCCGCAGAGCTTTGTATTTCCATCGTGCGGAAAAAATCGTGTGCCATTTCTTTTTCGACCTTGAAGAGCTGGGTGCCATGCCGAATCAGATCGCCTGTATTGGCTATCGCAATGACGGCCGGCGCTCCGGCGATACTTCGAGCCGCCATACGGAGCAAGGTCGATGCCGGCCGTGGAAAATCTCCTGATCTGGACGTGACGAGCTGGGCTAATTCCTGCCTTTTCTGGTTTCTCATCACGATAAATCGCCAGGATTGCTGATTATGAGCGGAAGGGGCCTCGTTCCCAGCTTGAAGCAAAGCGGCTATATCATCGTCGGATACTTCCTGTTTGGTAAACAATCTGATGCTGCGCCGGTTCTTGATCATTCGCAGGGTCTCATTGGGGAAGAAGACTGAGTCAGTCGGTTTCACACGTAACCTCCTTACCGGATTGAAATGGTTCGCAACTTTTGATGGGTGAATTGAAAATGCAGAATTTGAACACCAGGGGGTTGATCCGCCGGGCATTAATCCTCGGCATTTGACATGAGGCTCGTCGTTTTCAGGTCTTCCAACTCCAGGGCGAGGAATTCCCAAAGCTGGGTAAGTTCTCTCACCTGGTCTTTAACCTGTTTATGAGTCCGGACAGTTTCGTAAGTCTCTTGCTGATTTAAGTAGAGATTCGGGTCGGAAAGTCTTTGGTTCAGATGATCCAGTTTCTGGGTGGCCTCATGTAAAGATTTTTCGACTTCCTGAAATCTCTTTTCAAGGCTGGAGAGTTGCCTTTTGAATTTGTCCATCTCCTGAGCTCTTTTTCGTCTCTCCTCCTTCATTCTGTACGAAGGTTTTTTTCTTGGAATTTCCTGCTTTTTTGGTACCTCTGATTTTTGACCCTCCTCCGATTGAATCTGCTGTTTCTTATAAAGGTAATCGTCATAATTTCCCAAAAAAATGTTAGGGATTCCGCGATCGATTTCGATCACCTTGTTGGCGATTCGATTGATGAGATGCCGGTCGTGGGTGACCAGGCAGATCGTCCCTTGAAACTGCTTCAGGGCCATCTCCAACACATTTCTGGAAGAGATGTCGAGATGGCTGGTCGGCTCGTCGAACAGAAGGAAGTTGGCGGGTTTGAGCAGCATCTTTGCAAGGACCAACCGACTCTTCTCTCCACCGCTCAAAACAGAGACCCTCTTTTCAATCTCATCTCCGCTGAAAAGAAAAGTACCCAGGAGGGTTCGAAGTTCGGTCTGGCTTTCATCCGTGGCAATGGAAAGGAGTTCTTCAAAGATCGTATTTTCCGGACGGAGGATATCGAACTGGTGCTGGGCAAAGTAGGCGCGGGTCGCATCTTTTCCCAAAATGACCTCGCCTTTTTCAAATTCGAGAACGCCGGCTAAGATCTTAAGCAAGGTTGATTTTCCCGCTCCGTTGGGACCGACCAGAGCCACTTTGTCCCCCCGGTAGAAGCTGAGGTCAATTCCTTGATAGACCACCGTATCGCCGTAGCTTTTGTAAAGATGCTTGACCTCCACCACCTTGTGGCCGCTCCGTTTGGGGACAGGGAAGTGGAGCCGAATCTCCTTCTTTTTCTCCGGAAGTTCAATCCGCTCAATTTTTTCGAGCATCTTGATCCGGCTTTGAACCTGGCTTGATTTGGTGTTCTTAGCGCGGAACCGTTCGATAAATCTTTCGGTCTGCTCAATTTTCCTCTGCTGAGTTTTATAAGTCGCCTCGAGAATTTGCCCTCGGGCCTCTTTCTCCTCTAAGTAGTGGTCGTAGTCGCCGTAGTAGAGGTCGATCCTTTGAGCTTCAATCTCCGCAATCCAATCGATGAGGTGGTTGAGGAAGACTCGATCGTGCGAGACGATGACCATGGCACCGGGATAATTGGTTAAGAATTCTTCGAGCCATATCAGGGACGCCAAGTCCAAGTGGTTGGTCGGCTCGTCGAGAAGAAGAAGGTCAGGAGATTGAAGAAGGATTTTCGCCAAGGCGATTCGCATCAGCCAGCCACCGCTTAGCTCATCGGTGAGCCGGTCGAAATCTCTCTCTTTAAACCCTAATCCCTGAAGGATGCGCTTCGCCTCGGCCTCCAGGCCATATCCTCCGAGGAGGGTGTACCGCTCCTGAAGTTTCCCGTATTCCTTTGCCAGCCTCTCCTGTTCTTTTGGGTCCTCGATGAGGGAAAGCTCGTCCTCGAGGATCTTCATCTTGTCCTGGAGGGATGTGATGTTTGTCAAACTGTTTAGAACCTCATCCAGGACCGTATTGCCCTTGAAGGAAATTACTTCCTGAGGCAAATAGCCGATCTTTACCCCTTTGGCAATCAGGAGCTCTCCTTCGTCAAGGGATTCCTCTCCTAAGATCATCCTAAAGAGGGTCGTCTTCCCGGAGCCGTTGGGACCGATGAGGCCCACCCGGTCCCTCACTCCGATCTGAAGGGAGCAATCCTTAAAGAGGACTTTGCTTCCAAACTGCTTCTGGAGATGGTTGAGGGTGATCATTCTTGGCTTAGACCTTCAATACCAAATGTCAAAATCCAAATGCCAAATGAATGTCAAAATAGCTCAATGTCAAAACATTGCCACTTTCCACCAATTTTGGTCATTTGAACTTGATTCACCTTCGGTTCATCACTTCGTGCAGGCTTTGAACTTTGTCATTAAGTTTGGGCGGGGATTAGGTATCATACTTGTCAAAATTATAACCCGCTTTCTTGTAATCCTCCAAGGCGCGGGTCTTCAAATCCTCTCGCTTTGTTTTTTCCGCTTGCTTGTCTGCTAACTCAGCGGCATGGCTCCATTTCCCCTCTTTTTCGTATTCCTTGATCTTGCGATCTGTTTCCGTCACCGGGCTTCCTTTGATAACCACCGCAGGAGCGAAGAGAACCCGGGAGATGGCGTTTTTACATCGGGGGCAGAGGGTTAAGACAGATTCGGTCATCCTCTGGATGACCTCAAAACCTCGTCTGCAATAATTGCAGCTCTTTTCTGAATCAATAGCCCTGTAAGCGTAGGTCGGCATAGTTAAAACCGTGTCTCGTGTCCGGACCTAAAAGATTAACAAAACTTCCACCAAATGTCCCAAAAACTTACAATATAGGTTAATATTTCTTCCAAAATTGTCAAGGGGGAAAGCTTTGTGTTACAAGAACAATGTCAAATGTCAAAGCTCAAACTCAAGGATTTTGAATCAATTTAGAGTTTTGAAAATATGGGCACTTGGATCGGTTTGTTTCGAGTGTTACAAAATATTCAATATTTGAAATTTGGATTTAGTTTGACATTGATTCACCTTCGGTTCATCACTTCGTGCGAAATTTGAACTTTGTCATTTTATCGGTGATGAAGATTCCCTACCAAAACCTTTATATTTACGAGATTTCCGGAGCGATTTCGGATTCGAGGAATTTTTTTAAGGAGGACTTCATCGGCTGCTGGAATGAGGGGGAGGCCTCCTTCCTTTTCTTTTCTCAACCCCACGATGAGGAGGTGGAGTCTTTGATCGAAAAGAAGGGATGCCCTCTCCTCTCAAAGAATATCCTGGACTACACGACCTGGCAGGCGGGTGAGGAATTGAAACCTTTCCAGGTGGGTAACCTTATCATCTCTCCCCCTTGGGAAGATGGGAGGGTCGAAGAGGGTCAGGTCTTGATTCATTTAGATCCCTGCGTCGTTTTTGGTACAGGTTATCACCCAACGACTCGAACCTGTCTTCAAACGATTTGGGAGATCTATCAAAAAGAGAAGCCAAAGAAAGTTCTCGACCTTGGAACAGGCTCAGGGATCCTCGCCCTGGGAGCCGCAAAATGGGGAGCTGAGAAGGTGCTTGCCGTTGACTGTAATGAACTGGCTGTAGAGACGGCATTACGGAATGTTTTGTCCAACGGGGAATCTCAACGAATTGAAGTGAGAATGGGAAAAGCGGAAGATTTTGTGAACGAGGAAGCGGATTTAGTTTGCGCCAATATCCATCTTCAGGTTATCGAGTCCCTGTTAAAGAAAAAGGCTTTCTTGAAGAAGAGATGGTTCATCCTTTCAGGAATCTTCAAGAGAGATGCGGAAGAGATCGAGAGAAGATTGAAACAGAGGTCTGTTCAGATTGTGCAGAGACTACAAGAGAAGATCTGGTCAACGTTGGTTGGCTTAAATGAAGATTGCAAGAGGGAATAAATTAACCATATTGACTTCAATTTTCGATTGTGTTAAAAAAATCACACTCTACCTGCATTCAAAATCCAAAACATATAAACTTGTTTAAAATTTGAGGAAGTAAACTTCCGTCTCATTTTAAGTGGGCGGAACAAACCTTTAAATTTTGGGAGCACTATGAAATCGAAGTTTATAAAAACGGCGCTCATTGGTCTCATCGTCTCTGTCTCATTTTTAAGCTCAGGAATGTTGAGGGCAGCAACGCCCGGTCCTGAAAAGGCGGGTGCCAAGCCCGCCGGGGTGACCAAACCTTCCGAACCTGCGAAAAAGGGGGAGAAGTTCATCGTCAAGGGCCGGGAATTTTGCTATGAGTGTATTGACAATTCTGAATGTTTGGGTTGCCACCCTAAAATCAGCGAAAGGAAGTTTGCCCAGTCGGTTCATGGAGCCAACTCCTGTAACAGTTGCCACTATGACATCACAGATGTCAAGGCCCATGCCAGAGCCAAAGGGGCGAGAATTCATCCAGAGCCGGTGACCTGCCATCGATGTCATAAGAAAGAAGGGACAGAGCATTATGCAAGCGCCCATTTCATTAACGACATCCAGTGCAAAGACTGCCATAAAGACATCCACCAGATGACCCCGTGGAAGGGGGATAAAGTCCGGGTGATCCAGACATGTACGACCTGCCACTCGGATGACGGTTATTCTCAAAGCGTCCACGGCAAAGCCGTCCTCGACGGAAATCCAGATTCAGCCACCTGCAGCGATTGCCATGGCCTCCATAAAATTCCCTTACTCAAAGGGGACGAACCCAAGACGGTGGAATTCCGGAAGGAGTTCCATACGGAGGTTTGCCAGAAATGTCATGCAGATAAGGAGATGATGGAGAGAAACAAGGTTTTTCTCATTGCCACTCAAACCTATTACGAAAGTTATCATGGAAAGGTAGAGCATCTGGGCTACCCAAGATTGGTGGCGGGGTGTGCCGACTGCCATGGGTTTCACAACATTCTGCCCCCGGATGATCCAAAGTCCCTCATCTCCGAGGGGCGGTTAGTAGAGACCTGTGGCAAGTGCCACACACGCGCCAATACCAACTTCGTGAAATGGATTCCCCATGCGACCCATAGTGATCCAGAAAGAGAGCCAGTGCTCTACGGAACCTTCGTCCTGATGACCGCCCTCCTCGTTTCTGTCTTTGGAGTATTTTGGCTCCACACGTTCCTCTGGTGGCGAAAGGACTTTTGGGAGAAGAGGGAGTTGAGGGCTAAGGGGATTTTCTTCCCACAACATGTAAGACCCGACGAAGCCGGCCAAATCTATCGCCGATTTAGCTGGTTTGACATCGTGCTCCATTTTACGATGATGGTGACTTTTCTCTGCCTCGTCCTGACCGGGCTCCCGTTAAAATTCTCTCATGCCCCTTGGGCCAGCGGTCTGATGCACTTTTTGGGAGGGGCCAGGATGGCGGGTTTGATTCATCGCACTTGTGCTGCCATCACGTTTGCCTATTTCGGAACAACCATGGCCTACATCCTCTATTTCCTCTTCTTTAAAAAGATTCAAGGGAATCCCAAGCCCTTGCAGAGACTTTTCGGCCCGGATTCTCTCTGCCCTCGTTGGAAAGATGTTCAAGACATCGTCGGGATGATCCGCTGGTTCTTTAACAAAGGGCCGAAGCCCCAGTTTGACCGATGGACCTATTGGGAGAAATTTGATTTTCTTGCTGTCTTCTGGGGAATGTTCGCCATCGGGTTTTCAGGATTGATGCTCTGGCTTCCGGGATTCTTCACCATCTTTTTGCCCGGATGGATCCTCAATATTGCCACGATCATTCACTCGGATGAGGCGCTCTTGGCTTCGGGCTTCATCTTCACGGTCCATTTCTTCAACACCCATTTTCGGCCTTCGAAGTTCCCGATCGACACGGTGATCTTCACAGGAAGGTTCCCAAAATACGAACTGGTGGAGGAAAGACAGGAACAATATCAACGTCTGCTGGCTGAGGGAAGGTTGGAGACCTATCGGGATAAATATCCCAGTGTGGGGGCAGATCTCTTCTCAACGACGATGGGATTTGCTATGCTGGCCATCGGGCTTCTCTGCGTCTTCCTGATTGCGTGGGAGTTCTTAGTATAGAAAAAAAGGGTTCAAGGATTCGAGGGGCCAAGGATTCCGGTGGTCTTCACTTGAACCCTAGAACCCCGGACCCGTTGACCACCTGTTTCATTGGGAAACCTTGCAGCCGATCTTTTCGAGGTAGGCCACGTAATTGAAGGCCGGGCTTCGATCTTTGGTGTGGCAATTTCGACAGATACCCAGGGTTACCTTTCTCTCTACGGTTCCCTTTTCCGGATGGCTCTTCCCTTCTCCATGACAGGCCTCGCACTGAACACCCCGAAGGTAAAAGGGAATTTCTGCAACGGTGGCATACTCTCCGATCTTCCCATAGCCGGTAGAGTGACACATCAGGCACTCCTCCTGGGCATATTTTGGAGAGGCAGCAATGGTCTCAGAGGCCCTGGCATGTTTGCTCTTAAACCAATTTCTATAATTGACCTCATGACATCTCTTGCACGAGACAGCTCCGGCAAAGCGACTCCCTTTAGGAATTCGGGCGATCATCTCTTTCTCCGATAAATCCTTTCCAACCTCCACGACCCCTTTGGGCTTATAGAGCTTTGCCGATTCGGCCCGATAGGTTTCTAATTCTTTACTGATTTTTGGATCATCGGATACGGTCATCTGCACGGGAATGGTGACGTGCCGGTAAACATTCTTATCTCCGAAAGCGAGAAGGGCCCTCTCCAATTCCTTCTGTTTTGACTCCAGGAAACTCAATTCCTTCGCCTTGATTTCATCCTGTTTTCCGGCCTTGTCCATTTCTCTCTTGATTTGCGTCGAATGGGAGATCAGTCTTTCCAATTTCTTCTGCAACTCTTCCTGTTCTCCAGAAACCATAAACTTAATAGGTCTCTTTGTATCGCTTAAAGAATAGTCCACCCGGCCCAGATATCCCCCTCTGGGCTCCAATCGATAAATGGGTGTCTCGTTCTCTCTCTCCATCACCACCCTTCTCGATTCGCCCCCTCCTCCTAAAATCAGATCGATGTCGTGGTCTTCCCTGGCTAACTTCTTATCTTTTGATTCGCCCAGTTGAGACAGGACGACGATGAAGTCACAATCGTCTCTCAAACCTTTCATCGCGGCTTTTAATGCCGCGACAGGCTCGATGATATTTACTCCCGGGTTTTTCTGTTGGAGGGTCGAATTGAATTGATCACCCAGAAGACCCAATATTCCGACCCTCAGACCTGCGATCTCTTTGACGACATAGGGTTTGAAGACGCACTTTCCGGTTTTTTTGTCCACGAGGTTGGTTGAAACGAAGGAGAATTTCGCCTTCGGGCTCACTTCGGACAGGAATTCAAGCCCCATCATCAGGTCTTTCTCCCCCACATTGACAACATCGTATCCCATTTCGTTGTAAGAGCGGATCAGGAGGTCAACACGGAGAAGGGCGTCCCTGCGTTTGGTTTCCGTCTGGGGAGGCAATCGAAAAAGGAGATTCCCGGTGTCGAGGAGGAGGATTTTTCTCCCCTCCTTCTTCATCTGGGAGACAAGCGTGGATTTCTTGGCAACGCCGCCAAGAGGGTTTCTGAATCACCCGCAAGGCTCGACCTCGCCCATCACATCATTCGAATAGACGATGCTGAATTGGGCCTTCGGAGATGAGAAAGAGAGAGAGGATACAGATAAATAGAAAAACAGACTGGCCGCTCCCAAAATCAAGATTCTTGCGGATTTCAAAGGCTCGCTCCTTTTCTCATGGAATTCATTTTCCATGTTAAAACGGTCATCGAAACCGCTTTTCCCCGGCCCGAATGGCAATGTCAAGCCGATTCTCCTCCGGGGCAAAGGGGCAGGTATATTTTTCACTGTACTGGCAGAAGGGATTGTAGGCGCGATTGAAATCGATCAACACCCTTCCTTCAGGCATCGGCTCGATATAGAGATAACGTCCCCTCTCATAGGTTTCTACCCCTGAAGTCCTATCTTTGAACGGAAGAAAAAGCTCGTCGCTCGCTAAGGGCCGGTAGATTTGGAGCGCATATTCTTTTCCCTCCCATTTGAATTTGAATCGGCCATGCTTCACGTATTTTCTGCCCGCCTCTTTGTTTGTGGGGAGCGTGACATAAAGGGGTTTAGGCTGGGTAGGGTATTTTTCGATGAATCCGGTCATCGCATACTTAAGGTCGATCGTGTAGTAAATAAGGCCACTAAATTTTTTCCGGTCCCTTTCCTTTAAGGGCGATTGAGGGTCTTCCTTAAAGAACCGATCCCTCTTTTCTCGAAAACCTCTCAATTTCTCCGCTCTCTGTTCCAGGGGGTTTGCTTCCACTTGAGCGAGAAGGGAATCGAGCTCTCCAAGCAAGAGAATCAAACACAGCGAGGAGATTGAGAAGAAGATCCATCTTCGGGTCAATGCAAGGAATCTTTCCACTAAACCACTTCCGGATTTTGAGAGAGAAGGATGAAGCGGTTTTTCCATCTCCCTCGGTCCCCCTCCCCTCTTTACAGAGATGACAACTTCAGCAGGCGAAAGTTTCACTTGCAATAATTTTAAAACATTGTAAAATTGGGTTTTGGCGGGAGCCTTTATATGGGAACTATAAGAAATCTTTATGATTTGGTCAAGATCTTTTGGATCGATTTCTTCAATGAGGCGAAGAGAGGCACTCTCGCTCACCTCAAGGCCATCAGGATCTTTCTTGTTTTTTGTATCCTTGTTTTTCTTGTCATCCTTGTAGGCCTTCTCAAATTTACAGAGAGCTCTACCTTTTGCGGCCTCTGTCACCAGATGAATGTCTATATGGAGTCGTGGAGGACCTCCAGCCATCGACATGTGGTTTGTACGAAATGCCATTATGAGCCCGGATTTCTTAACCATCTCAGGGGCAAATGGGTGGACGGCCAGGTGTCACTGGCTTACTTCCTATCGGGGAAAAGGCCGAGCGCGCCTCACGCGCAGATCAGCGATACGAGTTGCCTCCAAAAGGGATGTCATAAGATCGAAGACCTCCAGGGGGATATGATCTATAAGAATGTGGCGTTCTCACACGGAAAACATTTAGGCGAGCTGAGAAGGGGGATGAAGCTCCGCTGCGCAAGCTGCCACGGTCAACTTGTTCAGGGGTTGCATCTCACTGTTCACGAAATCAACTGCTTCATCTGTCACTATTATAAGGCGGGCCCCAAGGGGGAGGAGGAATGTATTTCGTGTGCCATAGGAAGCTGCACGTCCTGCCATGTCGAGCCAAAAGGGGATATTCAGGTCAAGGGCTGGAACTTCAATCACAGAAAGTACATAGCGAGAGGGGTGGCCTGTGAGAAATGCCATCTCAGCGTGGTCCAGGGGGACGGCCATGTACCGGAGGGAAAATGTGTCGAATGCCACAAAGAGCCTGTCTTACTGACTACCAAGTATACCTCCCAATTCATGCATCAGAAGCATGTCACCGACCATAAGATTGAGTGCTCAAGCTGCCATACTTTTCTTCGCCATGAGATCGGACAGATTCCCACCCTTGCTCACACCCCCTCCAATTGTGACAAATGCCACAGCAAGGAGATGCATCTGGGGCCAAGAGAGTTGTACCGCGGGACCGGAGGGATTGGCGTCCCGGATTCCCCCAGCCTCATGTTTACGACAAATGTGGACTGTATTGCCTGCCATCGAAGGGGCGAGGAAAGCCAGGCTGCACTTCATACCTCAAGATATACCGAGAGGGCCATCGGTGAGGCCTGTGTCGACTGCCACGGAGAGGGATTCGATGAAACCCTGAAGCAATGGAAAGCCTTGCTTGCCAAAGCAGAGAATGAGAGCAACCAAAGAATTTTTGATGTTCAGAGAACACTGTATGAGTTTGAGAAGGCCAACGGGAGCACAGTCCCTTTTAAAAAGGCTCAGAATCTTCTCAACGAAGCTCGACATAATTATAGCTTCGTGCTTCTGGGCAAGGGGGTTCACAATATCGAATATACTTTCAAACTCCTCAACGCAGCGAGCAATAAGACGGAACAGGCTTTAGCGATTATCGATAAAGAATACAAACCACAGGAATTTCAAACCCGGATGAGCTGTACTAGCCTCTGTCATGTTGGGATAGAGAGACGGACCGTTCCTTTTAACGATATCAAATTTTCCCATGAGACGCACATTGCAGGTAAGGGGCTGAAGTGTTTGGATTGCCACGCTCCGCGCGAAAAGCACGGCAAAACATTCATGAAAACGTGTGCCGGATGCCATCACGGGAGGGGGATTAAGAAAGTCAAATGTGAAGATTGTCATGTGAACATAAAAAGAATCATCCAGGGAAAGGGAGGCATCGGCGTCAAGGATAGGCCGAGCAATAAGCTGGATGTGGTGGAATGCGTTGATTGCCACCAGAGTGTCCTGGTGAAAAAGAAAGGAACCCTCGATGCGATCAAGAAACGTTGCATCGAATGTCATGACCAGAGTTATGGGGAGATGGTCATCCGATGGAAGGCGACCTCTGAAAATATGCTGAAGGAGCTGGACCCCAAGCTGGCTCGGGTTAAAGAAGAAATTGATCGGATGGACCGCCGAGGAGGCCACACCTTTGTCTATCGAAAGTTGTATGGAGAAGCGGAGTTCAATTACAATCTGGCGAAGAACGGAAAGGGGGCCCACAATCTGGAGTATGCAGAAGGGCTATTAGAATTCGCCAATCGCAGGCTGGATGAGGCAATCGGAGAGATCGCCAGGAGGAAGCAAGAGGCTTCACAGGGGAAGATGTGAAGTCAAGAACCATAAGTATGAGAGCGGCAAGACATCATCAAGATTTGCTTGACAAAAAAGTGAGAATTTAATATTTTTTTCTCAAAACTTGTGAAAGGGGTCACAAAATTGAAGTATAAGAAAATTCCCGAGGCCACCATCAGGAGATTATCAAGGTACTCCCGGTGTTTAGAAGAGATGGAGGAAAAAGGAGAAAAAGTAGTTTCTTCTGCCCAACTGGCCAAAAAATGCGTTGTGAATGCTGCTCAGGTAAGAAAAGACTTGGCCTACTTCGGCGAATTTGGGATTCGGGGCGTGGGTTACCATGTGGAAGATTTGCTCAATGATATTAAGAAGATATTGGGATCGAATAAGGAGTGGAGGATGGCCCTGATCGGCATCGGGAATTTGGGCTCTGCCCTGCTTTCTTATAAAGATTTTCTAAAACAGAACTATAAGATTGTTGCAGCCTTCGATATCGACCCTCCAAAAGTGATTGGAAGAGTCTCGGAAAAGCTGGGGAAGCCAGCCGAAGTCTTTCACATCAACCGGCTTAAAGAGGTGGTGAAGGACAGGAAGATTGAGATCGGGATCATCACGACCCCTCCTTCAGAGGCTCAGGGCGTAGCCAATCTGTTGGCGGAGGCAGGGGTGAGAGGAATTCTTAACTTTGCGCCGGCACAGGTTGCTGTCCCGGGTGGTTATGTGGTGAAGGATGTCTTTTTCACTACGATCTTAGACAATTTGGCTTACCTTTTATCGACTGAGACAGGAGATCCCGCAGACAAGAAATAAAAATTTTCTATTTCCCCACACTCTTATGCGTTCATGTATTGACCCTCTCGTCCCTTCCGCCTGCGCCTTCCTGCATTAGGCAGGCAAACGGGCACCGCGACCCCAAATAGAAAAGACAATATTCGCGAATCTTACATGTAGTCATACCTCACTCTCCCGTGCAAATTGACGACATCCGACGAGGATGCCGGAGAAAATATTATGGCCGCAACCTCAGCTTGCAGGCCAGCTAAAAAAATTCCAGAGCAGGAACGAGACCCGATGATGCTCCTGAACGTTACCCCATTTAACGTCCGCCTGATAAGATTTTCGGAACGCATCCTTGCCGGATTGTCGGATTTCACTCACGCTTCAGTGAGGCATTACTACATGGATTTTAATTGACTCAACGGTAAAAACTATCTATATTTAAATAGATTTTCTTCTATTTTATGTTTTAAAAAGATTTGAGGAAAAAATATGGCAAAAAGAGAGTTCTTGTACCCCTCTATTATTGCTAAACTCCCCGGGCCTGAAGCGAAGAAGGTCCTGAGAAAGGATGAAAAATTCGTATCTCAATCCTACACGCGCGTCTATCCGTTTGTTGTCAAAAGGGCGAGAGGAGTTTGGGTAGAGGATGTGGATGGGAATCGATTCCTCGATTTTACCTCAGGGATTGCTGTCTGCAATACGGGGCATTGTCATCCGAGAGTGGTGAAGGCCATCCATCGCCAGGCAGGACAACTCATCCATATGTCCGGCAGCGATTTCTACTACGGTCTCCAATCGAGCCTTGCCGCCAAGCTCTCTGAGATCACCCCCGGGCCAAAAGAAAAGAGAGTCTTCTTCGGTAATTCAGGCGCCGAAGCCATTGAGGCCGCTCTCAAACTGTCACATTATCATACCAAACGG
Source organism: Thermodesulfobacteriota bacterium (assembly GCA_049684675.1). Lineage (GTDB taxonomy): Bacteria > Desulfobacterota > BSN033 > BSN033 > UBA1163 > UBA1163. The sequence continues at coordinate 12,868 of JBAVGF010000003.1, forward strand.
CCTCGAATTTTGGCTTTCCTAGGCGCTTTTCATGGGAGGACCATGGGCGCCCTCTCTTTAACGGCGAGCAAAGTGATTCACGAAAAGGGATTCTACCCGCTCGTCCCCGGGGTCACCCACGTTCCTTACGCCTATTGTTACCGCTGCCCCTATCATCATCAACGATATCCCGGTTGTAGTACGGCCTGTGTTGATTGGATTCGAGAAGATCTGTTCAAGCGGAGCATCCCGCCGGAGGAAGTGGCGGCCATTTTTGTTGAACCCATTCAAGGAGAGGGCGGCTATATCGTTCCCCCTCCGGAATTTCACCAAAAACTTTACGAGCTGGCAAAGGAGTTTGGAATCCTATTTGTGGATGATGAGGTTCAGAGTGGAATGGGAAGGACCGGAAAAATGATGGCGATCGAGCACTGGGGGGTCGTCCCGGATATCACCGCTTTGGCAAAGGGAATTGCTTCAGGGATGCCTCTGGGAGCTACGGTTTCACAGAGCGAGGTGATGGATTGGGTCCCTGGTTCTCATGCCAGCACGTTTGGCGGAAATCCCATCAGCTGCCGGGCCGCCCTGGCCACCATTGAGCTCCTTGAGAAGGGTCTCGTTGAAAATGCTGCACGCGTGGGCGCCTACACCCTCGAGAAACTGAGGGATCTCCAGAAGCGATTCCATCTGATTGGCGACGTGAGGGGAAAGGGCTTGATGATCGGGATAGAATTGGTTAAAGACCGGCAGACGAAGGAAAAGGCAATCGAAGAGAGAAGCAAGATTATTCGGGCCTGTTTTGAAAAAGGGCTGCTCATATTAGGAGCCGGAGAAAATGTCATCCGCTTCAGCCCGCCCCTGATCATCACCCGGAAACAAGCTGATACGGCCCTCACCATCTTCGAGGAAGTTTTGAAGAAGGTGACGAGTGGATTAAGAAATCGTGTCACCGCCTCGAAGAGAAACCGATGAAGCGTTATTTCCTTATCCTCTCGTTTGATTTCAAATTTTGGGTCAATTCGTCGCAGGTCATCAGGTAGGCGAAGCCGAATCCTAAATTCTTTAGCGTAGCAAGGTGGTGATCGTCCTTTCCGGTGGCTGTCCCGTCGATCAGGAAGAAAACTCTGTAGTCCCTCATAAAGGCATCCCGTGCTGTGGTCTCGCAGCAGAGATTTGTCATCACGCCTGAGATGATCAGGTCTCGAATTCCCTTTGACCGAAGAAGATTTTCAAGATCGGTTTGATAGAAAGCACTGTAGCGTGTTTTAGCCAGAACCGTATCCTCGGGCTCGATTTTAATCTCCGGAAGAAATTTCCAGTCCTCTGTTCCACGAAGGACGATCTGACCCCACCACTCTCCCAGGACGTCAGCATCCGAGGAAGGATCGGTGTGACCGTGCTGGGTGAAGAGGATAGGAATATTGTTTTGTCTGCAGAATCGAATGACATTCTGGATATTTCCCAGGATGGGTCGGACAATTCGATGAAAGAAGTTCTGGATGTCGATGACAAGGAGGGCGGCATGCCTTGAATCGATCCGTGCCTTCCTCTTCCGATAAGGTTTCAATTCCTTCAAGACTTTTTCAAGATCAAGTTTCATCTTTTCTGAAAACGATCTCTATAGGGATAAATGGTTAGCGAGGATCAATCCGTAGATGCGGGCAGCCTTCACCAGGGCCTCCACCTCCACGGATTCATCTGTCGTATGGGATTGATCCACCTCTCCTGGCCCAAAGATGAGGGTCGGGATGTGACACTGGTTGATATAAAAACGGGAATCCGTGAACCCGGAGAATGCCCTCAGCGATGGCTTCTTTCCCATCACGTCTTGGATGGCGTCCACAGCAATTTTGACAATCTCCTCTTCAGGATTGACTTCAGAGGGTTCGGCGAAATCAATCTCCTCCATTCGATATTGAAAAAAGGGATCCCGTGACAGGAGGGAATCTAAGGTTTCTTTCATCTTTTCTATGACTTCCCCCTTTTTTTCACCGGGCAGCATTCTTCGATCCACTTCAATCTCACATCGATCAGGGACGATATTGATCTTTGTTCCGCCTTGAATGGTTCCGACGTTAAGCGTGGGTTTCCCGAGCATAGGATGTTCCGTTTCCAAGGGGATCGAATTCAATCGTTCCATCAGCTTCATCATTTTTTCTACGGCATTCACACCCAGATGGGGCCTTGAGCCGTGAGCCGATTTTCCAAGGGTGGAAATCCTGAGCCAAAGAGCCCCCTTTTGGGTGATCACAGGTTGGAGGTCCGTAGGCTCTCCGACAAGAGCGGCGTCCCCTCGGATCCGTTCCTTTTGGGTTAAAAAACCCATACCTTGGCGGCCATGCGATTCTTCATCGGAGACCAGATGGAGAACGACGGCGCCTTGATGGAGACGCATTTTCGAACGTTCAATCGTGGAAAGGGCATGAATGAAAGAGGCAATCCCGCTCTTCATGTCCGATGCCCCCCGACCATAAATCCTCCCTTTGGAAAGCGTTCCCCTGAAAGGAGGGTATTTCCATTGGGAGGGATTACCAGCCGGGACAACATCCAGGTGGCCATTGAAGATCAGTGTTCTCCCGCCCTTCCCCCATCTTCTTTCGGCAACGATATTCCATCTTCCTTTCGGGGAGAGAACGGTTTTGGTTTTGAAACCCATCTTCGAGAGGAGAGGTTTCAGAAACTGAGCGGCGGCCTTTTCGTTTCCGGGCGGGTTTTCGGTGGGGATCTGAACTAACCGGGTGGTTAAGTCAATTAATTCCTTTTTTCTGATGAAAGGAAGTAAGTTCATCGTGGCATCCCCTCGTCCTCCCTCATCTTACAAAGAAAGGAAAATAAAGGCAACTCCGAATTGAGATTAAGGACACGAAATCCATTGAAAAATCGGAAGAAATCTGTATAATCCTCTTTTGAAATCCGCGTGATCAAGAGAGCGTGAAGTATTTTTTAAGCTCTCAAATTGAATTATTGACATCCGGGATATGAATGGATAAAATTACGGCCAATTGAGAAAGAGAAGGGAGTTAAGAAAGAAGGAGGTGAAGAAGAACAAGGATTTTAATTAAAATTTTGGAAATTCCCATTCTTTGTTATAAGGAGGCCTGTATGAAGACAACCCAAAGATTTCTGATTATTTTTTCCGTTTTTATCTTATCCATCTCGATGGTTTGCTCCCCTCTATTGGCGGCTGAGAAGGAGATCAAGATTGGTGTGATTTATCCCCTTTCCGGTGCCCTGGCAACGATCGGAAGAGACCTGCAAAGAGCTGCGGGATTCACAGCAGAAAACCTGGTCAACAATAAAAATCCTAATGTCGATGTTCTCATGTCGAAATGGGGAGGAATTCCAAGCTTGGGAAATGCCAAGATCAAACTGATCTTTGCTGACTCCCGGGGAGAGCCGGACCGTGGAGCGGATCTGGCTAAACGTCTCATTCTTGATGACAAAGTCGTCGGATTAATGGGCGCCTATCAAAGTGCTGTGACCAAGACAGTCAGTGCGGTGGCTGAGCGATATGGGGTCCCGATGATCAACGATTCCTCCACTTCTCCCGACCTCACCAAGAGGGGTTTCAAATGGTTCTGGCGCACTACGCCCCACGACGAATATTTTGACAAAGACCTCTTTGAACTTCTCAAAGGATTAACCGAGGGGAAAGTCAAGGGGGTTAAATCTGTTCCAAAGGACCAGCTCAAGAACTTAGTCTATGCCTGCGAGAACACGGAGTGGGGAGCCAGTGTCGCCAAGGACCTTGAGAAGTTTGCAAAAGAGTACGGATTTAATATTGTAAAGGGGCTCCTCTATGCCGGGAACTCACCTGATCTATCTTCTGAAGCACAAGCCCTTGTTGCAGCCAAACCGGATGGCATGCTCTTTGCCTCCTATCTTTCGGATTCGCTCCTTATGATTCGAACCCTGAAAGGAATGAAGGCTTCTCCCCGTATCTTCTGGGGACAGGATGCCGGGTTTGAGATGGCTGACTTCCACAAGACCCTTTGGGCCGACACCAATGGGGTCCTGACACGGACTGTCTTCATTGCAAAAATAGCGAAAGTGAAGAAGGTGGCTGGCCAGATTAATGGGCTCTATAAGAAGGAATTTTTTGATGAGTTGACAGGAGCCACTGCCCGATCGGTTGTGGGAGTTCAAACATGGGCCTATGTGTTGAACCGAGCCGGTTCAACCGATCCCAAAGCCATTCAGAAGGCGTGTAATGAGATCGACATTCCAGGTTACGAGCTGGTCATGCCATGGGATGGGATCAAATTTGATGCGACGGGCCAGAACATCAAAGGCAGGGGCCTGATCGGACAGTATCAGTGGAAAGAGGGGAAAGCGGAACTCGAGATCATCTACCCCTTCGACCTTGCCACAGCGAATATGATCTATCCCTTCCCGGGATGGAAATGATCGATATCATCGATATCAAGGAGGAGTTCGAAACGTTGAATTTTTTTGAATTCCTCCTTGATCTAAGTCCAAAATTCAAAATCCAAATGTCAAGGGAATGTCAAAGTTCAAAACAAAAAATTTTATGATTTGAGCTTTGGATGTGATCCCGCCTTGGCGGGATTAAACTTTGTCATTTGACATTTTAGGTCTGCGGTTATGATCGTTCTCGACGCTCTAATTCAAGGAATCCTGATGGGGCTTCTTTTTGCCCTGGTTGCCCTCGGTCTCACCATCATCTTTGGCATGATGGACATCGTCAACTTTGCCCACGGTGAGTTCCTGATGATCGGGATGTACACCACTTACTGGACAAGCCTGCTCCTCCACCTCGATCCCCTGATCACCCTCCCTGCTTCTGCAATCGTAGGAATGATTCTTGGATTGGCATCCTATTACTGTTTGGTAAAATACTTACTCCGGGGTCCAATGATTGCTCAACTCTTCGGAACCTTTGGCCTGATGCTCTTCTTAAGGTATCTGGCCCAATTCCTTTTTGGCACGGATTACCGAATCATACAGAAAGGATTATTGGTAGGAAAAACGCTAACCTTAGGTCCGTTTAATCTTGACTGGACGAAACTTTCTACAGCCATCCTCAGCCTCCTGGCTTTCCTTGTTGTCTATTATCTCCTTCACCGAACCAAATTGGGAAAAGCCCTGCGAGCGACGTCGTTGAACAAGGAAGCTGCTGCCTACATGGGTATTAGAACCGAGCGAATGAATGCGCTCGCCTGGGTCATCGGCGGTGGAACTGTTGGCATTGCTGGTGGTTTGATAGTGAATTTCTGGTATGTCTATCCTACCGTAGGCCTCCTCTTCGTCATGATCGCCTTTGCATCGGTGGCCATGGGCGGATTCGGGAGTATTAAGGGAGCTTTCTTCGCCGGAATCCTTATCGGGATGATTGAAATGTTGTTTCCGATGCTTGGCCAAGTCGTTGGTTCAGACTTTTTGGGCCCTCATTTTAAATTCACCGTCGTGTATCTTGCCTACTTCATCATTGTCATTTTGAGACCTCAGGGATTGTTTGGATGGAAAAAATAAGGGACGCCTTCGACTTCAGAGATTTCTCAAAACCGGAAAAAGTTGGCTTTGCCATTCTCACACTTTTCCTCCTGGTCTTTCCCTGGCTCGGCGCTGGATCCTTTGTCAAGGCCGTGGCGATCCAGTTCCTCCTTTTCTCCCTTTTCGGGATGGGATGGAACACCATCGGCGGTTATGGGGGTCAGGTGGAGCTGGGCAAAGCTCAGTATGTTGGGATCGGAGCCTATACCGTAGCCCTGACAATGGTATGGTGGAAGATTCCTTTCTGGGTCTCCATGCCCATCGGCGTCCTCATTGCCATTGGTTACTCGTTCATGATTGGGTATCCTCTTTTCAGGTTGAAGGGCCATTACTTTGCCATTGCCACCATCTGCACCTCATTGGTGCTTCAAGACATCTTTATCAACTGGAAGCTGGTCGGAGCTGCCAAGGGGATAGAACTTCCCATTCATGAGCACCCTGATTTTCTTTATATGCAGTTTAAGTCGGATAATTATTATTTCTATTTCATCATGGCCCTGTTTTATACCGCCATTTTCTATATGAACTGGTTTCGAAAATCGAAATTGGGTTATCAACTCCGAATGATCAAGGAGGATGAAGAGGCTGCAGAAAGCCTGGGTATTGATGCCCGGTGGTGTAAGATCAAAGCCTACTCCATTGCCTCCGCTTTTGTGGCTGTCGGAGGCGGATTCATGGCTGTTTATAATCTCTACATCGATCCCTATTCGGTGATGGATTTAGACCTTTCCATCAAGATTGCTTTGATGTCGATGCTGGGAGGAGCGGGTTCCATGTGGGGACCCATCATTGGCTCAGGGTTTTTAGTCCCTCTTGACCGCTTTCTCGGAAGCTGGCTGGGTGCTCAGAAAGGGTTGATCGGAGTTGACTTTATGATTTACGCTGCGCTGATCATGGTTGTCTCTGCCTATCAACCCCGAGGAATCTGGGGCATCATTGAGCAGTTTCGAAAAAAAGGTGCATAGCATGGCATTTCTTGAAGTGACCGATCTGGTCAAAGACTTTGGCGGTGTGGTGGCCAATAACCATGTTTCCTTCCAGATCAATGAGGGTGAAATCATTGGTTTGATCGGTCCGAATGGGGCGGGCAAGACGACTCTTTTTAACTGTATCGTTGGTTACCATAAGCCCGGTTCCGGGAAGGTGATCTTCAAAGGAAAGGAGATCACAGGATTCAAGCCGTTCATGACCAATCGGGAGGGAATTGGGAGGACCTTTCAGCTCACAAAGGTAACCACAGGAATGACAGTCCTTGAGAATGTGATGGTTGGTGCCTTTTGCAGGACTGATGATCGAAATGTTGCAAAAATAGAGGCTGCAGCAATCCTGGGTTTTATGGGGTTGGATAGTGTGAAGACCTACCATCTAAATGAATTGCCCATCGCAGCCCAGAAAAAAATAGGTCTGGCGAGAGCCATAGCGACCCAACCCGAACTCTTGATGCTGGATGAAGTGGCCTCTGGCCTCAACCCCAAAGAGACAGAAGAGATGGTGGATCTTTTGAAAAAGATCCATCAAGAAAAGAAGATGACCCTCTTTCTCATCGAACATGTCATGGAGGTGGTCATGCCCATCTCCCAGCGAGTCATCGTTCTCGATAGCGGTGAAAAAATCGCGGAAGGATTGCCGAGGGATATTGTGAAGAATGAACGGGTAATTAAAGCCTATCTGGGGGAAAAGTATGCTAAAGGTCTCTGAGATTGAAGTCCGATACAGCGGCGTCCCCGTCATTCACAATGTCTCCCTTGAAGTGAACCAGGGAGAACTGGTTTCTGTGGTCGGTGCAAACGGTGCAGGGAAATCAACTCTTCTCAAGGCCATCGCGGGTGCCCTCCATTCCTCCAAGGGCTCAATCCAGTTTGAGAATCAAGAGATCTCTCACCTTTCCACAGCCGATATTGTTCGGATGGGAATCACCTATGTCCCGGAGGCGCGTTTGATTTTCGGACCCCTCACGGTTCAGGAAAATCTGGAATTGGGAGCCTATATCCTGGAGGACGGAGGAGCGGTCCAAAAGAATCTGGAGTATGTTTATCACCTCTTCCCCCGACTGGCTGAGAGACGTCTCCAGCAAGGAGGAACCCTCAGTGGCGGAGAACAACAGATGCTCGCCATTGGAAGGGGATTGATGTCCAATCCCAAGCTTCTCATGCTCGACGAGCCCTCCTTAGGTCTGATGCCAAAACTTGTGGATGAAATGTTGGAAGCCGTGGCCAAATTGAAGGAGTCAGGGAAAACAATCCTCCTGGTTGAACAAAATGTTCGGGAATCACTCGAATTGTCCGACCGCGGCTATGTCCTTCAAACCGGACGAACCATCCACCAGGGAACCGGCAAAGAGCTCCTCAACGCCGAAATCATCCAAAAAGCCTTTTTGGGATTGTAAGCATTCAGTAAAAGGTCTCCCTCGGTTTCCTCTCACGCCTGCTTGTTGGTAGACGTTATTTTCTTCTTGACTAACATAGAGTATTTTTAAAATAATTTCTAACGATGTATGAAAGAATCGCTCAAAAAGCGATATCAATAAGGCCAGCTTCAAGGCCGTTATCAGAAGGACGAGGGAAGACAAGAAGCTTGCTATGAGCGGTGTGAGATTATCCGGCTATGTTCCAGGTGCCATCGGTCGAATTGCCGAACTCCACGGTACGTATTATCATAAGCACTGGGGCTTTGACCTTTTCTTCGAATCGAAGGTGGCCATAGAGCTTTCGGAGTTTTTGCGGCGTCTTAATGAATCTCGCGATGGGTTTTGGGTAGCAAGCGTTGAAGAAAAAATTGTGGGCTCCATCGCCATCGATGGGGTCAATCACGATAACCGAGGGGCCCACTTGAGATGGTTCATCGTTGCGCCGGAAAGCCAAGGGAATGGCATCGGGAAAATGCTGCTCAAAGAGGCAGTCGAATTTTGCCGAAAGAAGAAGTTTGACCGAGTCTATCTGTGGACTTTCGCGGGCCTGGATCCGGCACGTCATCTTTATGAAAAGTTTGGGTTCAAGCTTTGTGAAGAATTTAAAGGTGACCAGTGGGGAAGAACGATGACCGAACAAAGGTTCGAGCTTATCCTCTATTGATTCTATAAAAAATAGGGCTAGTGTGCTGCGCCATAAATCCCTTTACTATCATTGTTATTCCTGTGGAAGCAGGAATCCAGAAAAACAGAGCCTGGATGCCGCATCAAGTGCGGCATGACATGCCAACCAAAAGTAAAGAAGCGTTGGACGCACAGTACTAGGAAAGGTTGCTCTCATGAAAGACATCCAAAGACTCACTCCCAAGGAAATACGAAATCTCATCCGAAAAGGGAAATGGGATAAACCGACAGCAGGGTTGGCCATGGGCTATGCCCAGGCCAATCTGGTCATCCTCCCGCAGAAATATGCTTTTGACTTTCTCATTTTTTGTCAGAGAAATCCGAAACCCTGCCCTCTGCTTGAAGTCTTGGAGCCTGGCGAATTCAGAACCAAGTATTTATCTTCGGATGCCGATATCAGAACGGATATTCCTCGTTACAACATTTATCGAAAAGGGAGACTGCAGAACACTGTCGAGGAGATCAAAAGCTTTTGGGAGCCTGACTTCGTCTCCTTTCTTTTGGGGTGCAGTTTTTCTTTTGAAGAAGCCATGATCCGTTCGAAAATCCCTGTCCGCCATATCGAAGAAAATAAAAATGTCCCAATGTTCATCACCCATATCCCCTGCAAACGCGCTGGAGTCTTTCATGGGCCAATGGTTGTTACGATGAGACCGATTCTGCCAGATCAAGTCACTCGGGCGGTACAGATCACTTCACGTTATGCGTTGGTGCACGGAGCACCTATCCATATTGGTGATCCCTCAGCGATTGGAATTAGAGATCTCAGAAAACCTGACTTCGGGGATCCGGTAACGATTAAGAAGGGAGAAATTCCGGTATTCTGGGCCTGCGGCGTGACACCACAGGCGGTTGTGACGAAGGCCAAGCCCGATCTCTGTATCACGCATGCACCGGGCTACATGTTTATCTCAGACCTGCTCAATGAAGAATTAGCCATCCTGTAACGCTTCCAAAGCAACCCACCTCTGAGCCATGTGTGGTTTAGGGCCTTGTTCTGTACCCTATAGAGACCATTTTACTTTTCGGCCTCTAATCCTCTAAGTTATCGCCCGGCTTAGGAGCCGTCTCTTCTTCCATCGCCTCATCCACCATCTGATCCACATCTTCGCCCATCTCTTCTCCCATCTCCTTGCCCATCCGCTTCATCCATCTGGCCATGCTCTTCGGATCCTTCTCGTCCAGGCCGCCCCACTTCGACGGATCAGCCAAGCTCTCCATTCTGCCTTCCTCCGAACGGATCACCCTCACCCTGGAGAGGACGCGGGACATTTTTTTACTCTTACATCGTTTGCATTGGGGGATAAAGGTCTCATCGACTTTGACCAGGAGAAATTCAGAGATCCTCCCACAATCATCGCAGCGATACTCATAGATTGGCATATGACTTCCTTCCGATTATCCTCTCTCCGCAGGGGAGAGGATTTTTTGAGACTTTTTTGTAACGGCAAAATAGAAATAGACGAAATTGATGACACCCGTGAGAGCTAAACATAAAAACATCACGGTGTAGTTCGTTAACTGAAGAATAACGCCCATTATCACTGCTCCCATGCCCGCCCCTAAGTCAATAAGCGCAGTAAAGGTACCCATCGCCGGTCCTCGATTGGAGCCCGCAAGGTCAATCGTATAAGCCAGCAGGGAAGGAAAAAGGAAGGCACTCCCGATTCCCCATATGATTGCAACAAGGATAAACATCGGTAAGGTGCTGGAGAAGGCGAGGATGGGCATTGAAACAATAAGATTGAAGAGACAGGGCAAGATCACTTTTTCTCTGGGATAGGTATCCAATATCTTCCCACCCAAACCACGGACTAAGATGAGCGTGATGGCAAAAGCAGCGAAGAAAAGGCCGGGGTTCTCAACCCCTTTTTTCAGGGCGTATAGGGGGAAAAATGCAGTCATGGCTCCCCAGGTAATAGTGATGATAGAAGCGATGATGGCTGGCGGAAGTGCATCCAGACTTAAGAAGGATTGTTTCTGCAAAGATAGATCTGCTATTGGAAGACCTTGAATCTTTTTCAATTTGAGGGTGATGAATAGGCAGCACAAAGACAGACCGGCACAGACCAGGAAAAGGACCTCAAAGTTAAAGGGGAAGTCAAACCGGTTGATGAGGAGCATACCGAAGTAAGGGCCCAGAGCAAAGGCAAAATTGATAGATACATAGAAGTAACTGATGATTTGCCCACGATTGGCTTCAGGGATGATATTGGCGAGCAAGGTGAAAGAGGCTGTTGAGAAGAAGGCCAATCCGATACCCTGAAAGACCCTTACGGCCAATAAGGGCCAGAAAGGAGGCGCAAAGAGATAGGCAACGGATGACGAGGCAAAGAAGAGGGTTCCAACAATCATGAATCTTCTTTCAGGAATCTTGAGAAGGGCTTTTCCCACGATAGGCCTGAAGGCTAAAGAGGAGACGCTGAAGACCCCGATAAGAACACCAATCTCTGCTTCCTTGGCTCCCAATCTTGAAAGATAGATGGGAAGGGTCGGAATGAGAATGTAGAAAACGGATGAGAAAGTGAATTGGGCAAAGAAACAAAGGACAAAATCGCGGGTCAGTATCTTCTGCGTCGCCATCTCTCGTCTTGAACTATTTTAAATTCATCTTCTCCCTTTTGTAAAGGGATTTGAAGTTTTTTCAGAATGCGTCCCAATTCGGGTTGACATGGGCCCAATTTCTATTGATAATCCATTGAAAACAAAAAAAATAATAGACCGGAAGGAGGCTCTTTCATGGCAAATCCAGAGAAGGTAATCTTAAGAATTGTTTCCGTTAAAGGGACCTGTGCGGCGGGCCATTTTGCGGGCCAGGAATTTGATTTGGGCAAGGACTTTCTTTTGGGAGTATCCGGAGATCCCCAGGCCCTATGTCCCTCAGCATTTCATGCCATCTTTCCCTCGTGGCGGGTGCTTCGGCATGGCGGAGAATTCCCCTGGGAAAAGGACCGAGACAAGACCACCATTGCCTGCCCCGACCCATTCAATCCCGTGGTGATGGAACTCCGGAGGGTGAAAGAGTAGGTCATTAAGAATTCACATTGGACATTTGTCCAATACCCGAAGAACCCCATGAACGCAGGAAGCTCAATGGACAAAAAAGTCTTGAACTTCTTTTTTGTATCTTTTATAAAGTGATCACCCCGTTAGAAATGATGCGCCACTGTTCTGCCCTGTATACCATGCGGTGCAGGGCTCTGCAGCGGGGTCAGGTCCCAGAATAATTCCGGCAGAGCTTGATCCCCCGCTGGAATTTCCAACGGGGTGAACCTCCCGGGAGAGAGGATAGCCTATGCAACGAGAAGTGATCAAAGCGAATGCCATCGTCTTTATCGCCAGTTTCTGCACGCTGGTCATTGAATTGGTGGCAGGGCGAATCATGGCCCCTTACGTCGGGGTTTCCCTTTATACCTGGACAAGCATCATTGGAGTGGTCCTTGCCGGCATCAGCATCGGGGCCTATCTGGGGGGCCGGATCGCCGACCGATATCCCCGTTCCTCCACACTCGGCTGGCTCCTCTTTTTTTCCGGCCTGGGGGCATTTTCCATTTCACCGCTGATCAATTTGATTGGCGGGGCTCAATTTCACACAACGCTGATGTCACGAATTCTTCTGATCACCACCATCGTCTTTTTTGTCCCCGCCTGTCTCCTCGGAATGATCTCGCCTGTCGTCGTCAAGTTGACCCTCAACAACCTTGAGAAGACGGGCAATGTCGTCGGAAAGATCTATGCCTTCTCTACCCTCGGCTCCATCCTCGGGACATTTGCCACGGGATTCTTTCTCATCTCCTGGATGGGAACACGCTATATCCTTTTGACAATGGGAATCATCCTCATCCTCTCTGCTTTAATCTTTGGGAGTTTTTTCAGGAGCAAAAAAGCCTTTGTCCTCTTTTTCCTTTTCCTCTTTCTTTCCGGTTTCCTACCGATTGTAGGATTGCGAGTCTATGCTGCGATCAACCCGGAGGAATTCCCCTTTCCCACCTCCCCCGGCGAATCCTTAAAGACGTTTTACAACTATGCCTTCAAGCCACCCTTTGAAGAAGAGACCTATTTTTTTAAGGAGAGCGATTACTATACGATTAAACTGAAGAAGAGTATTAAGGGAAGCAATGGAAATTCTTTAGAGTCTCTGGTCCTTGATCATCTGGTTCATTCTTATACCGACCTGAAAGATCCCCTGTATCTCGAATATGAATACATCCGGATGTATGAAGAGATGGTGAGATGGCAGGTGAAGAAACGGAGATCTTTCAAAACCCTCTTTCTGGGAGGAGGAGGGTATACCTTTCCCCGTTTTATCGACGCAAAGTATCCCAAGGCGGAGGTCGATGTGGTGGAGATCGATCCGGAGATCACCCGGATGGTGAAAAAATATCTGGGTGTTTCAGAGAATGGTAAAATCCGCACCTTCAATGAGGATGGCCGCTGGTTTGTGATGAATTGTCGGGGCAGGGGAGCCTATGATTTTATCTTTGGAGATGCCTTCAATGACCTTTCGATCCCCTATCACCTCACCACCAAAGAGTTTACGATGCAACTAAAAAGCCTTCTCAAACCGGATGGGATACTTATGGCCAATATCATCGATAGCTTTAAAAAGGGAGCCTTCCTCCCCTCCTATATCCGGACCTTGGAAGAGGTGTTTGGAAAAGGGAATGTCCACCTCCTGACTCTGACCTCGGATTATGATCATATCGGGATCAGTACCTGTGTGGTGGTGGCGAGTCCGCAGAAGTTGGACATGGATGATTTCGTCAGGAAAGTGAAGAGAGACGGAGGAGAGATGACCTCCCATGTCATGCCTCAGGACCAATTACAGGAGTTCTTAAAAGATCGTTACTCTGTGATCCTCACCGACGATTATGTCCCCGTGGACAATTTGATCGCCCCCATCTTCGAAGAACGATTTGGATATCGGCAATGAAGGAGCGATCCGATCCGGTTCAGCGGGATGGCTGCTCTCATTGACAGAGCTTAGGGGACTGGATAGAATGGGCCGAGAGCAGCTCTTTATCTTTGTTAGAGGGATGAGCGGATGAATGAGAAAAGAGATTTTGTGATGGTGACCGTGTCCGGTCCGGACCAGCCCGGAATCACCGCTACGTTCAGCAGGATTCTGGTGGAGAATCGGGTGGAGATTGTGGATATCGAACAGGCCTCTCTTCAGGATTTTCTTGGCCTCTCTTTCCTCTTGGACATGACTGGAGCGAAGCAATCGCAGGATGGTGTTTTGAAGGACCTTCTGTTTGAAGCCAGCCGGCTTCATCTGGTCCTCAATTTTCGGCTCTTCTCCGAGAAAGAGATGAAGGCGAGAGATAGCAAGAACCTTTTTGTCCTGACTTATTTTGGGGACACCCGGGCCCTGGCGGAGATTTCAACTATCCTGGCCGAGGAAAATGCCAATATCGAAATGATCAGCAATCTGACCCGCCACTGTGCAAGCTGCGTGGAGTTGACCATCGATGTGAATGGAGTGAAGAACCTCGGCCAGTTGAAGGAAAGAGTGATCGCCAAAAGCCATGAGCTCAATATTGATCTGGCCCTTCAGAAGATGGAGGCCTATCGCAAAAACAAACGCCTCGTCTTTTTCGACATGGACAGCACTCTGGTGGATATGGAGATCATTGATGAGATGGCTGAAAGGGCGGGGGTCTTTAAGGAAGTTTCGAGAATCACGGAGAAGGCGAGGAGAGGGGATATCGATTTTGAAGAAGCCCTGATCCAGCGTGTGGCGCTTCTCAAAGGATTGAAGGTTGAAGCATTGGAGAAGATTCGCAGCGAGATGAAGCTCTCCGAAGGAGCTGAAGATTTAGTGGAGACGCTCAAGGGGTCGGGCTATAAACTGGGTTTGGTGAGCGGAGGGTTCGATTATTTTGCCGATTTTTTGAAGGAAAGATTGAGTTTGGATTTTTCCTTTGCCAACCAGCTGGAAATCAAGAATGGAGCCCTGACCGGTAAAGTGCTGGGAAGGATTGTGGACAATACTTACAAGGCTAAGATCGTCAATATGGTTTCGAGCGAAGCGGGAGTGCTTTTGGATCAGACCGTAGCCATCGGAGACGGGGCCAATGACGTGCTGATGTTAGGTCAAGCCGGGTTGGGTATTGCTTATAATGCTAAGGAAAAAATCGAGCGAGCGGCCAATATGAGTGTGGGCCGCGCCCGTCTCAAAAATATCCTCTATATCTTGGGGATTTCAGAAGAAGAGATGGGCTCCTCGAGTCTTTGTAACGGTCCTCTTTAATCCTCATCAATGTCGATTTAGTTTCGCCCCACTGGACGGGAAGCTTATTTCAAAAGCTGCCCAACGATCCTTGCCGGAACAATTATCGTGAAAAAGGGTAGCATATACAAAGCAGCCAGAGCGGGTGCAAGAGGACCGAAGAACTGTGACGAGAAAACGACGATCAATACATTATTCATATTGGCAAAAGATATCGCCCCCGCCAACCGGTCCTCCCTTTTCAACCCCCATGTCAATAAAATCCCAACCATTTGATAGATAATCGATAAAACGAAAGCCACAAGAATGGTCTCTACCACTTTGACAGGTGTCTTTATGAAAAAGAATGAGTATTTTGCGAAGACCCCGAGGTTAATGCAAGCAAACATACATAATGATACGGGGAATTGGCCCTTCTCCAGTTTTTCCAAAGAGGAAGGATAAAGATAGCGCAGTAGAATGACTGCTACAGCAGGTAGAAATATCACCATGGCTAAGATCTTCACCATATTCAAGAAAGAGATTTGGATTGTTTGCCCAACTAAGAGGGAGACCAGAGCCGGAAGGGAAAAGGGAGCCAAAAGAGAAGAGACGACCACCATCATCAACACAAGCCATGTGGAAGCCCCTAAAAGGCCCGAAATGAAAGGGGCGACCACACCCGTAGAAATTCCGGAGAGAAGTAAAACAGGCACGGCATATTCCGGCCAAAGGGTTTGAGTCAAGAAGAAAAGACTGATTGGAATGATACACAGTTTAAAAAAGCATAAGATAAAAAGGATAAAAGCTTTTTTTCTTGCTTCATTAAACACTTGAAGAAAATCGATTTTCAAAAAACTGAAGAACAATTGAAACATCATGAAGTAGAGAGGATAGGGAGCAAAAATCCTTCCAAATTCCGGAAGTCCAATACCGACCCCCATCGCAGAGAAGACGACGAGGAGGAGAATAAAATCATTCTTTCGAAACACTCTCAGGGTTCCTTATTAAATAAAATAGTAGAAACGCATTTTATAAATTGGCATTCGCCCCCTCACCCCGCCCTCTCCCCCGTCGGGGGAGAGGGC
>JBAVGF010000004.1:0-5714 GCA_049684675.1 Thermodesulfobacteriota bacterium
CGGCCACGACAAAAACTTTCCGATTCCATTTTGGAACCCTTAAATTCCCTTCTTTAAATGTTATCATTCTCGTTCCTCCTCAGTTAAAGTATGGACTATAAACGATGAACAATGAACTAGGAACCTAAAGCCTTCATACCCTCCCTCTTACCCCCGTTCATCCTCCCTTATGTTAAGGGGGGGACGAAGTGGGTTACTTTCTCGGTCTTACGTTTTCACGAACCCACTTTACAGCCTCTTCGATAGATGTGCCGGGAGTAAAGATGGCTTTGACCCCACATCGTGTGAGGGCAGCGATGTCCTCCTCAGGGACAATCCCCCCTCCAAAGACGACGATATCGTCTGCCCCTTTTTCTTTAAGAAGTTCAACTATCCTCGGGAAAAGATAATCATGGGCTCCGGCCAGGCTGGATAATCCGATTGCATCGACATCCTCTTGGATGGCAGCCGCCACAATCTGCTCGGGCGTCTGATGGAGCCCTGTATAGATGACCTCAAAACCGGCGTCCCTGAACCCCCTCGCAATCACTTTGGCTCCCCGGTCATGTCCATCCAAGCCAGGTTTTGCAATCAGAATTCGAATTTTGCGGTCCGGACTCATCTCTTTCTTCCGCTCCCAATTTCGGATTGAACTTCAATTCGCGATCCCCAATCTAAAAATATCCAGGATCCACATATCGGCCAAAAACATCTCTCCACACGTCGCAGATTTCCTGGATGGTGGCATATTCCCTCACCGCATTGATAATGTGAGGCATGAGGTTTTGTCCATTTTGAGAAGCCTTCCGAATTTCGAGGAGGAGCTCTTTCACTTTTCGATTGTCTCGCGCCTGCTTCACCTCGCGGAGTCGTGTCAATTGCCTTTCTTCGATCTCCGGCTTCATCCTCCAGATGGGAATGGGGGGATGGTCTGTGGCGTACTTATTGACTCCGACAATTACCTTGTCTCCCGAGTCAACCTGCCTCTGGAACTTATAAGCAGATTCAGCAATCTCTGACTGAGGATAACCTCTCTCGATGGCCGTTACCATCCCTCCCATTTCGTCGATTTTTCGGATGTATTCCCAGGCCCGTACTTCAATCTGATTGGTAAGGGCCTCGACAAAATAAGAGCCCGCCAGCGGGTCAATAGTATTCGTCACACCGGTTTCCTCTGCGAGGACCTGTTGTGTCTGCAGGGCGATTGTCGCCGCTTCCTCTGTGGGGATGGCATAGGTCTCGTCGAGGGAGTTCGTATGAAGCGATTGAGTTCCTCCCAATACCGCTGCCAATGCCTCGCAAGCGGTTCGGACGACGTTGTTATACGGTTGCTGTGCAGTCAGGGAGCAGCCTGCCGTTTGGGTGTGGAAGCGGAGCATCCAGGACCGTGGGTTTTTTGCCATGAAACGCTCCTTCATGATCTTGGCCCACATCCTTCGAGCTCCCCTGAATTTGGCCACTTCTTCAAAGAAATCGATATGGGCATCGAAGAAGAAGGAAAGCCTCGGAGCAAATTCGTCGACGCTGAGTCCTCTTTCGAGCGCTGCTTCAACATAGGCAATCCCATCGGCCAGGGTGAACGCAAGTTCTTGAACTGCTGTCGCCCCGGCTTCACGGATGTGATAACCGCTAATGCTGATCGTGTTCCAATGGGGGACTTCTCTTGTGCAATATTCGATGGTGTCTACGATGATCCGGAGAGAAGGCTTGGGAGGAAGCATGAAGGTCTTTTGGGCAATGAATTCCTTCAGCATGTCATTCTGGATCGTTCCTCCAATTTCCTTCTTGCTGATCCCTTGCTTCTCTGCCAGCACAATATACATGGCCAGTAGGATGGAAGCAGGTGGGTTGATGGTCATGGAGGTGGTGACCTTATCCAGGGGAATACCTTCGAAGAGAATTTCCATATCTTTGAGAGTGTCGATCGCCACACCGCATTTCCCGATTTCACCTCTCGACATTGGGGAATCACTGTCATAGCCCATGAGGGTAGGATAGTGAAAGGCGATGGAGAGACCGGTTTCACCATGGGCCAACAGATATTGGAAACGTTTGTTCGTCTCCTCCGGACCTCCCAAGCCCGAGAACATTCGCATGGTCCAGAGCCTTCCTCGATACATGGAAGGTTGGACTCCTCGGGTGAACGGATAGACGCCCGGGAAACCGATGTCACTGGAATAATCGATGTCTTTTGTATCTTCCGGCGTGTAGAGGCCTTTGATCTCCAGATCGGAGACTGTGGTAAAACGTGGGAGGCGCTCAGGGGTTTCACAGAGGATTTTTGACATATCCTCTATCCACCTTTTCTTCCCCTGTTCAACCTTTTTAGGTTTGTCTTCTTTCGACACTCCGTTAGCCCCCTTGGTTTCGTGTCAGTGGTTTGTAACCCCTCTCTATTCCCCCCCTAACTTAAGGGGGGAATAGAGAGGGGTTAGGGTTATAGTTCGATGCCTTCGCGAGCCGAAACTCCCTCCTTATAGTAGTGTTTTCGGTCCACCATTTCCGTAACTAAATCAGCCCTACCTATTATTTCAGGTCGGGCGTTTCTTCCCGTCAGAATGAGTTCAACTCCGCTGGGCTTGGTATCAAGAACGTGAAGAAAATCGGAGAGAGGGATCAATCCATAGTCGATGGCGACATTGATTTCGTCGAGGATGACGATGTCATATTCTTCGTCAGCGATTGCTTTTTTGGCTAAGGCAAATGCATCTTGAACTAATTTTATGTCAACGGGATCCGGGTTCGTTTTCGAGACAAACGTCTCCCGACCCATCTGCTTGATCGTCAGGTATGGAGAGAGCTTTTTGCAGGATTCGAATTCACCGTAATGGATATTTCCTTTCATAAACTGGATGATCAAGACCTTAAGGCCGTGACCGACAGCCCTAAGGGCAAGTCCTAAGGCAGCAGTGGTTTTTCCCTTTCCGTTCCCGGTATAGACCTGGATGAGACCCTTCTCCATAGAACCGATGATTGATGAACGATGAACTATGAACTATGAACCCACTCCCACCCTCACCACAGGGAGGGGCAGCTAACAGACTTCTTTGATTTCGGCGATAATCTGTTCGGTCTTGTAGTGTCTCAGGCTGATGGCACCTGAGGGGCAAGTGGCATTGCAGGCCCCGCATCCCTTACAGAGGGCCTCGTTAACGGTCATTACTTTTCGGTAGGGATCCATCTTCAAGGCTCTGAATTCACAGATCTGTTCACAGAGACCGCAGCCAGCACAGAAGGAGACGTCCACTACAGATGTGATCGGCTCGATCTTGACTCTTCCTGCAAAGAGGGGAATGGTTGCCCGAGAAGCTGTTCCATGGGCTTGTGATAGGGTATCGGAAATATCTTTTGGTCCCTGGCAGGTTCCGGCCAAAAAGATCCCATCCGTGGCTGTGTCAAGAGGCCTCATCTTGGGATGGGCTTCTAAATAGAAACGATCCGGACTTTGGGAAAGTTTAAGAAGGCTTCGGACGCGATTTGCGTCATTTCGCTGCGTGAGGCCTGTGGCCAAGACAACCAGATCCGCCTCTTCCTCATAGGGTTCCCCCAGGAGTTCGTCATCTGCCTTGACGATCAATTTCCCGGATCGTTGATAAATCTCGGATGGAGTTCCTTTTCTGTAGAGAACTCCTTTTTTCTGAACTTGATCATAGAACTGTTCATATCCTTTTCCGAAAGCTCTTATATCGATATAGCAAATGGTGACCCGGGCGTCAGGCATTCGATCCTTGATGAGAGAGGCCTGTTTTGCCGTAAACATGCAACAGACTCTGGAGCAATATTCATTGCCCACCGTTTTATCTCTCGACCCAACGCATTGGATGAATACGATATTTTTCGGCTCCTTGCCGTTGATCTCAATTTTCCCTTGAGTGGGCCCACTTGCAGAGAGCAACCTTTCAAACTCAAGGCCGGTCAACACATTTTTGTAAAGCCCATATCCAAACTCAGGTTTTAGTCTGGGATCGAAGGGATCATAACCCGTGGCCACGATGATCGTCCCGATATCGAACTGGCGTTCAACCCCTACCTGTTCAAACTCAACCGCTCCCTCCGGGCAAATCTCCCGGCACTTTCCACATTCCCCTTTCTGAAGGAAGAGACAGTTTTGTGAATCGATGGTGTAGGTGAAAGGGACAGCAAGAGGGGAGGGGAGATAGATCGCTTTTCTCTCAGCCAGTCCCATATTGAATTCACTCGGAACCTTCACCGGACAAACGTCTTCACATTTTTTGCATCGGGTGCATTTTTCTGGGTTGATATATCTGGGATTCTGCCTTACCCTGACCTTAAAATTGCCCACAAATCCTTCCACCTCTTCCGCTTCACTCTGGGTAAGAACGTGAACGAGGCGATGGTTTCCAACTTCTTTCAGCTTCGGAGAGAGGATGGTCGAGGTCTCCTCCAGATTGGGGAAGGTTCGATCCCATTGCGCTAGATGGCCTCCCAGGGTCGGTGATTTTTCTACCAGATAGACTTCAAAGCCTGAATGGGCGATATCGAGGCTGGCCTGAATTCCGGCAATGCCGCCACCAATGACTAACACAGAAGGAGTGACTCCCACTTCCTTTTCATCTAAGGCTTCGTGAAGGGAGACTTTGGCAACGGCGGCAGCAATCAGATCCATCGCCTTTTTCGTAGCATCCTCCTTGTTCGTATGAACCCAGGAGCACTGTTCACGGATGTTGGACATTTCAAAAAAGTAGGGATTGAGTCCTGCCGACTGGACAGCCTTACGGTAAGTAGGTTCATGCATCCGAGGAGAGCAAGCCGCTACCACCACCCGATCAATGCCATTGTTTCTGATATCGTTCTTAATCAAATCCTGGCCAGGATCCGAGCACATATACTGATAATTTCGGGCGACTTCGACATGGGGAAGGGTCTGAGCAAATGCCCTCACCTTTTCGATATCTACTGTCGCCGCAATATTGATTCCACAATGACAGATATAAACGCCGATCTTCATAATACCGCCTATCCGCATAGCGCTAAGCGCTAAGCGTCAATTCAATTGTATTTTTTAACTCGCAACTCACCATTCACAACTCTAAACTCCTAACTCATCACTCTGAACTCCGTGGGGAACGCAAATTTGCATTCCCTACGACCTCTGTACGGAGCGCAGATCTGCGCTCCCTGCGAACTACGAACTCGGGACTTCTGTTTTCCTTCCTTTGGCGACAAAGGCGCAGGCCATTGAAGCGGCCCCACTGGCCTGTGCCACTGTGTCCGGAATATCTTTGGGCCCCTGGCAGCACCCTGCCAGGAATATCCCATCCACTCCCGTCACAATAGGGTCGAGGCCTGGAGCCTCTGCATAAAATTGGTCAGAGGATTTCTCCAGTTTGAGAAGATCTTTTAGAAGATTATCCTCCTTTCGGGGGACGAGCCCTGAAGCCAGGACGACCAGGTCTGCTTCTAATTCAAAAGGTTCTCCCAAGAGGGTATCCTCACCCCTGACCACGAGTTTTCCATTTCGTCGATAGATCTCAGAGGGATTTCCCCTTCTGTAGATGATCCTCTCTTTTTGGACCCGCTCGTAGAATTCTTCAAACCCTTTTCCAAAGGCCCTCACATCCATGTAGAGGACGGTGATATTGGCATCGGGAACCTTGTCCCTGAGGAGATGGGCTTGCTTGGCCGTGTACATGCAGCAGACCCTTGAGCAGTATTCGTTGCCGGCCGATTTATCCCTCGACCCGACGCAATGAATAAAGACCACCTCTTTGGGC
>JBAVGF010000005.1:0-2281 GCA_049684675.1 Thermodesulfobacteriota bacterium
AAAGATGTCTCAAGCTCCTCCCCTTTGCCTGTTCAAATAGAAATAAAACCTTCCTCCCAACATTACCAATTTGTAATCTTCCGGTCATCTTCTCGTTATTTTCATTTCTTAGAATTGAATATAAAAGAAAGGCTGGACGCAGCCTAAAACTAAAAAGGGAGGTTAAACCATGGGACAGAAAAAGGATTTAAAAAAAATCGTTATCGCCCTCTTAATGGTAGGTGCTTTGGTTGGATTTGGGTATGGGGTGTCAACCGCAGTCAGGAGCTCCACCGCACCGAATTCAACAGCCGTAACGAATTCGGATATACCAATGATTCCGGCAAACTTTAGTGAACTTGCGGAGAAAGTTCGCCCCGGGGTCGTAAATATCCAGGTTGTTAAGAAAATAAAGAACATTGATTTTGGATTCCGCCATTTCTCCGGAACCCCGTTTGGCGAGAAGAATCCTTTTGGAGACTTCTTCGGACCCTTTTCCGAAGAGAATCCGCCTAGAGGTTTCGAACAACGGGGTGTTGGGTCGGGGTTTGTAATGAATCGAGATGGATATATTCTCACTAATAACCATGTGGTCGAGGATGCAGACCAGATCAAGGTGAAACTCACGAATGGAAAAGAGTATGATGGTAAAATCATTGGTCGGGATCCCAAGACTGATTTAGCTCTCATCAAGATTAAAGCCTCTTCAGATCTGCAACCTCTTAACCTGGGCAATTCGGATGATCTGAAGGTCGGTAGTTGGGTAATAGCAGTCGGGAGTCCATTTGGATTGGAACAGACTGTGACTGCGGGAATTGTCAGCGCCAAAGGAAGGGTGATTGGTTCTGGACCCTATGACAACTTCATTCAAACCGATGCCTCGATCAACCCAGGAAACAGCGGTGGGCCGCTTATCAACATGAAAGGGGAGGTGGTGGGCATTAACACGGCCATCATCGCTTCAGGCCAGGGGATAGGATTTGCGATTCCGATCAACATGGCCAAAGAGATTGCTCCCCAACTCCAGGAGAAGGGACATGTTACCCGAGGATGGCTTGGGGTTAGCATTCAAGAGGTTACCCCGGCGCTTGCAAAGTCATTTGATCTGAAAGAGAAGAAGGGAGCTCTTGTTGCCCAGGTGGTCTCAGGCAGCCCGGCAGAGAAAGCAGGAATCGAGCAGGGAGATGTCATCGTAGAGTTTGATGGTAAAGAAGTGACTGACTCCAAAGACCTACCCCGGATTGTTGCTTCGACTCCCATAGGGAAAGCCGTAACCATTAAGTTATTAAGGAATGGGAAAGCTCTTGACCGACAGGTGAAGGTAGGTGAGATGGAGGAGAAAGTCGAAGTTGCTGAATCGCCCTCCCATAAATCCTTGGGGATTACCGTTCAGAATCTCACCCCTGAAATTGCTAAGGGGCTTGGTTTAAAGAAAGACACGGGTGTGGTGGTGACTCGGGTAGAACCGGGGAGTCCTGCAGCCGATGCGGGAATCCAAACGGGGGATTTGGTTCAGGAGGTTAATCGGAAACCAGTGAAGAATGTGGAGGATTTTGTTCAGAAGGTTGAGAAGGCCAAGGGACAGTATAATATCCTTCTTCTAATTCAGAGAGGACAGAACAACATGTTTGCTGCCGTGACACCGAAGTAAGCTGATGAGCGCCCGATCAGAGACCCAAGTGAAACTCAAGTTCTCTTGCCCTCCCCGGGGCAACAAGAATCACAATGATCAGGCGCTTTTTTATTTTGGTGATACCCATGAAGAGCTCAAAACGAAAGTGAGGGAAAGATGAATCGAAAAATCATCATTAAGTCAGACGACTTCAATAAAGAAATTTTTTCTTTCTTCAAACAGGTTGGGGCAGATATGCCAATGGACTGGAACATCCAAGCCCTAGAGGGGCTCAAGGATGCTGTTATTGGAACCTTTAAAAAAATGGGAGTCACGCTTGAGATCGATGATCGCTTTCAATCCATCTCTCCCTATTTGACCAAGCGAGAGGGTGGCATTGGAATGCATCAGTGAATAGATCCTGTCGAGGTAAAGGTGGTGATGGGATCGTCCTTGGCACACATAGCAAGGGATTTTCGGCCCATACGTTTCTTAGGAATGTCTCGAATGCGATATTGCATCGAACTCGAAAATCAGTTTTTATAATACCATTACCACCTGAAAAAAATATGATTGAATGGGATGGAATCTGATAAACCCATATCCAATTTTAAAGGACAAAGGCAGGATCAGAAATGGTCCTGGCTTTTTTATCCCACATTTCTATCAATAATCATCAAATCTTAGGTC
>JBAVGF010000006.1:0-3252 GCA_049684675.1 Thermodesulfobacteriota bacterium
GATGACCTCAGCCGGTATGAAAAGGCTGACGAAGTACGCGATGCCCAGGAGGAAGGCAATCAGTAAGCCCATGTAGTAGGCGCTGTAATTACCGGAAACGATACCGGACAGTATGGTAAGGGATGCACCGCCCTCGCGCGACGCAGTCACAATCTCTTGCACGTGCTTCGATTTGGAGCTGGTAAATATCTTCGTGAATTCGGGGATGAGAACTGCCGCCAGCGTACCGCAGCCGATGATCATGGCAAGTTGCCACCAGACATGGGGCATGGGGGTAAGGACGCCGCCCTTCAGAACCTGAAGGTCGCTGATCAGCAGGTAGCTCATTACAAACGAGGTGCTTATGCACAAGGTGGCGGCGATCCAGATCAGTCTCATGAGGGGCTCTTCGAAATCGATCTCTTTCTTCCCTTTATATTTTACTGAAGAAATGCCTTGATTGATGAAATAGGAAAGCCCGGAGCAGAAGTCCATAAGGAAACGCATTGTGAAAATCCAGACGATCAGTTTCCCCTGGATGGCTTCTTTGACCTCCAAGTTGGGACTCACAACGGCAAGCGTGATAAAAGCTATCAGTGCAACGCCGGTGACGCCATAAGTTTCGAAACCATCTGCCGTGGGGCCAACGCTGTCGCCAGCATTGTCACCAGTACAGTCAGCAATAACACCCGGGTTACGCGGGTCATCTTCCTTCACCTTGAAGACAATCTTCATGAGGTCGGAACCAATATCAGCGATCTTGGTGAAGATCCCGCCGGCGATCCGGAGTGCTGAGGCACCCAGTGATTCACCGATGGCGAATCCCAGAAAGCAGTACCCGACGATATTGCGGGGGACGAAGAGCAGAATGATCACCATCATGACAAGCTCAAGAGAAATAAGGAAGAGCCCCACGCTCATACCGGAGCGAAGGGGAATATTCACTATGTCCCAGGGCTTCCCCGCCAGCGAGGCGAATGCGGTACGGGCGTTGGCATAGGTGTTGATCCGGATGCCGTACCAGGCCACGGCGTAAGAGCCGCCCATACCCACTACCGAGAAGAGCAGGACCAGCAGCAGCGTGGGGATCCCCTCCCCCTTCAGGGCCAAGAAATAGAAAGTCATGGCGGCGGCGATGAAGCAGAACAACAAGATAAGGAATTTGCCCTGCTGGATCAGATAGGTGCGGCAGGTCTGAAAGATGGTTTCAGCCACCTTGAGCATCGAGTCATGGGCTCTCAGTTTTTTGACCTGGTGGCGCAGAAACAAGCTGATACCCAGCGTACCGGCGATGATGCAAGCACCATAGAAGAGAAGATACCATGGTCTGATCCCACCCAGCAGGGTATAAGGGGCGCCCTTATGCAAGTCGGGTATAGCAAGATCTGCCTCACTCGCAAATACTACGAGCGGGATGAACAGATATGCAACCACCATCAACAACATTAACTTCGGCCATACATTTTTCAGTCTCATAATATCCTCTCCTCTTTATGATCTCCGCAAAATTTATTAGGTATGATAACTTTTGTGGGGAAGATTTTCCAAAAAGTTCGGGTAGAATATAAAGCAAAGATTTTAAGAAGTCAAGAAATTTTTCACAAAGTTTTCACGGAGTTAATGTGCTTCCGATGTTGAGGAGAATACACCAATGATTTCAGAAAATTATAAAAAAATTTTGAGCTGAGCTAGACTTAACTTGGCATCCATAGACACGGTCGGTTCGAGAAATAGGTACCCCCTCTATACCCCCGAACTTAGAACTGACGGTTTTTTCACAGAGAATGATTGACATATTACAATTTCTTCGTAATAATAATTTTAAAAAGTTAGCTAGGGGAGCTCATTGGGCTGAGAGTCCTTGTCCCGCTCTGGCGGGGGCAGGGAGACCCTCCGAACCTGTTTGGGTAATTCCAGCGAAGGGAAGCGGAAAATCAAAAGGAAGCCGTAATACCTCCATCGGAATTACGGCTTTTGTTTTGGTTATGCCAGGGGAGAGGGATAGCCTGCCGGCAGGCAAGGATAAGGGAAATCAACCAGGGAGATCGGAATGAAACGAATACTGACGATTGCCGGATCAGATTCCGGGGGCGGAGCAGGAATTCAGGCAGATCTGAAAGCCATTACCTTGCTGGGCGGTTACGGGATGAGCGTGCTTACTGCCCTCACAGCACAAAACACGGTCGGAGTTCAAGGCATCCATGAGATTCCTGCCCGGTTTGTCGAAAGGCAGATCGATTCCGTTCTCTCCGATATCGGCGCTGATGCGATCAAGACAGGGATGCTGGTCAATCGAGAAATCATTGAGGTCGTGTCCAAGAAGATTAAGCAGTATAAGGTCAAGAAGGTCGTGGTGGATCCGGTGATGGTCTCAAAGAGCGGGGACCATCTTCTTCGCAAGGATGCTCAAGATGCTCTCGTCCAAAAATTGGTCCCTCTCGCATGGGTGATTACGCCGAATCTTAGAGAGGCATCGGTTCTTACCGGATTAAAGGTAAACTCCCTTGAGATAATGAAGGAAGCCGCCCGTCTCATTCACAAATTGGGGGCAAAACATGTGGTCGTGAAGGGAGGCCACCTAAAAGGGAAGGCGGTTGATCTCCTTTATGACGGCAGAAATTATAATGAGATGGAGGGAGCGAGAGTTAAGTCCAAAAATACCCATGGTACAGGTTGCACCTTCGCCTCAGCGATTGCAACGCTTTTGACGCGAGAGGAATCTGTTTATGAAGCGGTGAGAAAGGCAAAGACTTTTATCACCCTGGCCATCCAATCCGGTCTCAGCCTTGGAAAAGGGGCAGGTCCTACCAATCCTTCTGCTTACGTCCTGAGAGAGATGGAGCGGTACCGCGTGGTCCAGGAGTTGAAGGGGGCAGTGGAGGTATTAAGGGCGGGGAAGATCGGCCATCTCATCCCGGAAGTTTCTTCCAACTTAGGCTATGCCCTTCCCCAGGCGGAGGGAATTGAAGATGTGGCTGCCTTTCCCGGGAGGATCATGCGGTTCAAAGATTCAGTGGCCACTCATAGTGACCCGGAATTCGGTGCTTCTGATCATGTTGCCAATATCATTCTTACGGCCATGAAATTCGACCCTGAGTATTGTTCGGCAATGAATATCCGATATTCAAGAGAGACCATTGCGCAGTTAGGGAGAAAAGGTTTTCTCGTCGGCCATTTTGATCGAAGGCTCGAGCCAATAAAGGTGAAAGAGAAGGAAGGCTCTTTACTGGGGTGGGGTGTCGGAGAATTCTTGAGAAAGATGAAGCGGATCCC
>JBAVGF010000007.1:0-4515 GCA_049684675.1 Thermodesulfobacteriota bacterium
ATCCGACTCAATGCCTTAAGACTCCGAATTCGGAGAATGATGCGTGGATAAGAACCGTGTCCGTATCTTGTGGCCGTGACCGTTAAAATATAAGAAGTATATTTCAGAAAAATATCTCGGAATTCCATATGAAAATTTGCGGGCACGCGACACGGATGTCGGACACGGCTTTTTAGGAGGTTTTTGCCAAGCATGGACGAGCGTTATCACCCAAAAGAGATTGAAAAGAAGTGGCAGAAGGTCTGGGAAGATGAGAATCTCTTTAAGGTGACGGAAGATCCCAAGAAAGTGAAATATTATCTTCTTGAGATGTTTCCCTATCCCTCGGGCAAGATCCATATGGGCCATGTGCGGAATTACTCCATTGGGGATGTGGTTGCCCGGTACAAAAAGATGAAAGGCTTTAATGTCCTCCACCCCATGGGTTGGGATGCCTTTGGAATGCCTGCCGAAAATGCTGCCATTGAGCATGGAGTTCACCCTGGCAAATGGACTTACGAAAACATTGATACCATGAGGAACCAATTGAAGCGGATGGGCTTCAGTTATGACTGGGATCGGGAGTTCGCCACCTGCGACGTCTCGTATTACAAATGGGAACAGCTCTTTTTTGTGAGGATGTACGAGAGGGGACTAGCCTATAAGAAAAAGTCCTTTGTCAATTGGTGCGATCTCTGCAGGACCGTTTTGGCGAATGAGCAGGTGATGAGCGACGGGACATGCTGGCGGGGCCATGCCGATGATCCGGGCGTCATACAGAAAGAGTTGGATCAATGGTTCTTTAAGATCACGGCATACGCAGAAGAACTTCTTGAATGGTGTGATAAACTTCCCGGATGGCCTGAACGCGTTCTCACCATGCAACGCAACTGGATTGGAAAGTCGATCGGCGGCGAAATCCATTTCCCTCTGGAGAATTCGAAGGAAGTCATTAAAGTCTTCACCACGCGACAGGACACTGTTTTCGGTGCGACATTCATGAGTTTGGCACCCGAACACCCCCTTGCCCTGAGCCTGTCAAGAGGAACTGCCCAGGAGCAGGCCGTACGAGAATTTGTCGAGAGGATGAGACGGCTGGACAAATTGAAAAGGACCGCCGAGACGACAGAAAAGGAGGGTGTTTTCACGGGAGGTTATTGCCTGAATCCGATGACCGGGGCCAGAATGCCCATTTTCGTGGCCAATTTTGTTTTGATGGAGTATGGAACAGGGGCCGTGATGGCTGTGCCCACCCATGACCAGAGGGACTTTGAATTTGCCAAGAAATTCGGACTTCCTTTGATTGTGGTGGTTCAACCGGAAGATGGAGCGTTAGATGCTCACGCCATGACGGAGGCTTATGAAGGAGAGGGCTTTCTGGTCAACTCCGGTCAATTTAGCCGAATGGAGAGCGTTAAAGCCAGGGAGAAAATCGCGCAATATCTTGACGAGAAGGGACTCGGTGGAAGTAGAATTAGCTACCGGTTGAGGGACTGGGGTATTTCCAGACAGCGCTATTGGGGAGCACCTATCCCCATCATTTACTGTGACCGGTGTGGGACGGTACCCGTTCCTGAAAAAGACCTTCCTGTCGTCCTTCCCTTCAATGTGCAGATCACCGGTGCGGGCGAGTCGCCTCTGGCAGGGTTGAAGGAGTTTGTGGAGACTCGATGCCCCAAGTGCGATGGACCCGGTCGAAGAGAGACGGACACGATGGATACCTTCGTGGAATCCTCTTGGTATTTCGACCGGTTTGCATGTCCTGACTATCATCAGGGGCCGTTAGACAAAAAGCGGGTGGATTACTGGATGCCTGTAGATCAATATATTGGAGGAATTGAGCATGCGATCCTCCACCTTCTCTATTCCCGATTTTTCACCCGTGTTTTAAAAGAGATGGGATGGGTTAGTGTGGAAGAACCGTTCACGAACCTTCTGACTCAGGGGATGGTTTGCAAAGAGGTGTACGAGTGCCCCAAAGATGGTTATCTTTTTCCGGATGAAGCGGAGGGACAGGGGGAGACGATTTGTTGCCGGAAGTGTGGGGAGCAGATCTCCGTTGGAAGGCTTGAGAAAATGTCCAAATCCAAAAAGAACGTGGTGGACCCTGAATACCTGATTGAGAGATATGGTGCGGATACAGCCAGGATGTTCTGTCTTTTCGCCTCTCCGCCTGAGAAAGATCTGGATTGGAGCGACCTGGGGGTGGATGGGTCTGCCCGCTTCCTCAATCGGGTCTGGAGGCTCTTCTATGAGCGGCATCGTCATCTTCAAAATGTAAAGCCGCTTCCTTTCGGAACGATCCTTGAAGGAGATCAAAAGTCTCTGCGGCAGAAAACCCACAAAACGATCAAAAAGGTAAGCGAAGACATTGAACGATTCCATTTCAACACCGCGATCAGTGCCGTCATGGAGTTGGTGAACGAGGTCTATCTTTCTGAGATCAAGGACAACGGGGACGATGTTTCCAGAAGGGTGATGCGCGAGGCGGTCGAAACGGTTGTCGTTTTGCTCTCACCCTTTGTTCCTCATTTTGCAGAAGAGCTCTGGGAAGGTTTGGGGTATCGGGAATCTGTCATCAAAACCCGGTGGCCCGATTACGACCCAGAAGCCGTCCTGGAAGAGGAAATATTGATTGTCATTCAGGTAAACGGAAGATTGAGGGATCGGATGACGATCCCTGCCTCGTACGGAGAGGAGGAAGTAAAAGCCTGGGCACTGAAGAGCGAGAGGATCCGGAAATTGGTTGAAGGTAAGGAGATCAAACGGGTGATTTTGGTGCCTAGAAAACTGGTCAATATTGTCTGCTAAGAATGGAAAAGATGGATACAGAAGATAGAATCGAGAATGTCAGTTTAATGTCTTTGCCTGTTAACTCAACGACAGAGAAATTCCGCAATCTGTCCCGCCCGGGCGGGACGATCCGAAATTGCAGGTGGTTATCGATTATCTGCCTGGTTCTGCTCATGGCCTGCGGTTACAAGATGGCGGGAAAGGAGACACATGTTCCAGCTGGTCTCAGTTCCATTGCCATCCCAACGTTCAAAAACAAGACCTTTGAGCCTGGAATTGAAATTCCATTCACTCAAGCTTTTTTGAACGAGTTTATCCAAGATAGAAGGGTGAAGGTCGTAAGCCGGGCAGAAGCAGATTCCATTTTGGAAGGTGTTGTCACGGATTTTATCGCCGCTGCAGGTGCTTATGATAGGTCTGGTTTTGTTTTGCAATATGTGACTGCTATCACGGTTGATTTATCTCTGAAAGACCGGGCAGGGAAGGTCCTTTGGCATGAAGGTGTGAGCGAAACCCAATGGTTTCGGGCTTCGTCCAGTGGTGTTACCAACGAAGCGGCGAAGCAAATTGCCATTCAAAAGACAGCAGGGGTTATGGCGGAGCGAATCCGAAACCGTTTCTTCTATAATTTTTAAACTTACACCCCCACCCCTTTCCTCTCCCCTCGAGGGTGAGGGTGGGGGGAAAAGAAATAGTCATGTACACCGCTTCCGATTTGAGAAAGGGCTTGAAAGTTATCATTGATGGAGAACCTTACATCGTGACGGCTTTCGAATTTTCTAAACCCGGCAAGGGCCAAGCCCTTTATCGGACAAAACTGAGGAATATGATCACGGGCTTAAGTATTGATAGAACGTATCGCGAGGGAGAAACCTTCGAGCCCGCTTCATTGGAAGAACGAGCCATGCAATTTCTTTATAAGGAAGGTGATCACTATCACTTCATGGATAACGAAACCTACGAGCAGATCATTATCGACGAGGAATCTCTGGGGGATGCCAAGAACTTTCTGATTGAAAATTTTAATGTGGAGGTCCTGCTGTTCGGAGACAGGGCGATTGGCGTCGAGTTGCCGAACTTCGTCAATCTCAGGGTGATTAAGACAGAGCCTTGGATGAGAGGAGATACCTCGAAGGCGGATTTCAAGCCCGCTACATTAGAAACCGGCTATATGCTTCGCGTCCCTCCGTTCATTGAAGGGGGTGAGCTGATCACCATTGATACCCGGACCGGTGAATTTTCGAAAAGGGTCAAAGAGTAGGTTCGTGGCGAAAAACTGGCCACTTGCAAGACGTAAAAAGGCTCTTCAACAAAGGTCGCACATCCTACAGGGGATCAGGCGGTTTTTTATCGAAGAAGGTTATCTGGAAGTAGAGACTCCCCACCGAATACCCACCCCCGCACCGGAATCTCATATTGAGGCCATCCCCTCCGATACATGGTTTCTTCATACTTCTCCTGAACTATGCATGAAACGGTTGGTGGCAGCGGGCTATGACAAGATCTTTCAAATCTGCCGGTGCTGGCGAGAAAGAGAACGGGGGAGCCTGCACCTTCCTGAGTTTACCCTTCTGGAGTGGTATCAAACAGGGGGCGACTATCGTTCATTGATGGAAGAATGTGAGGAATTGATCCGATCCGTGGCCAGGTCTATTGGGGTGGGACAAAAAATTATTTTCCGGGGCCGTGAGATCGGTCTGTCCGAGCCATGGGAAAGAATTTCTGTTAAGGAGGCATTTCATG
>JBAVGF010000008.1:0-34455 GCA_049684675.1 Thermodesulfobacteriota bacterium
CACTAAGCTCTATGGCCCTCTGGCGATGGGCTGGATCGGTCAAACGGTGGTTAGCCTCCTCAATCACATGGATCCTCTTGGGTCCCGCCAGATGATAAAAGATCTCCCATGCCTGTTCCACAGGGACAAGTTCATCCTTTTCTCCATGAATGACCATGCAATGAGAAACCTTGCTCAGAAGAGGCAGCAATCGATGTCTTGGAAGATCTTCAAAAAAAGCCTCCGGAGGCAACGGGGTGCCCTCATCCCTTTTTTTCGTCTTAAGATCATCGAGGTGGTGAGGGGTGGCCCAGACCGTAGTAGCCTTGACCCGTTTATCCATGGACGCCTTGATGAGGGAAACAAAACCTCCGAGACTCGAACCGATTAACCCGATACCCTCTCCCAGCCCAGGGTAACTTTTTATGAAATCAACCGCCGCGCTCAGATCGGCGATCTTCTTACTGATGGTATTGTCCTCCTCGCCTCCCTCGCTCTCGCCCATTCCCCTGAAATCGAAGCGGAGCATGCCCATCCCCTCTCTCGAAATCCGCTCGCCGAGAGCGATATACTTTTCACTATCCTTACTCGACAGAAGGCCATGAGAGGCAATGATGCAGGAAGGGGTCCCTTTCTCAGGCAGATGGAGAATTCCTGAAATTTTTTGTGCCTCGCTTATAAAAGTGACTTTCTCCATTTTCATCGAGCCGCTCCTTCATTTCGTGTCCGTGCCTGCACGCCGGAGTGCAGGCGTTACGGCACGCAGGCGTGCCACATGTCCGTTAGAAATCTCCTGATCAAAAACATTATCCTATCTTTGAGCTTTCCGCCCTGTGCTTTCCGCCTACTGCCTTCTTTCTATATTGAATCTCCTGCTTCCCTCATTGCTGCCAAATACTCTTCCTTCAGTTGCTCTTTCGAGATGCCATGGTCGATGAAATCCCAAGGAAAGACTTCATCCAAATCCCTTTTTCGATAGACATAGAAGTCAGCGTTGATATCCGTCTCGCGAAGAGCCTGGCTCCAATTTCCCCCATGCCGGTGTGTGGCCATCAATATCTTCCCCACCCTCCGATCCCCCCTCGAAAGTAATGCCTGAATATAGGCCCACTTGGGAAGGTCATGGATCATCCCCATCCCTTTTTCACCTCGAACCCCCTTCTGAATCATCTTTAACTTCTTCTTCAATTCCCCGACTTCTTCCAAAGGCACCCATTGAAAGGGCGTACCCGGTTTTGGGATAAAGGGGTTGACGCTTAAAATTAACCTCCATCTTTTCTCCCGGTGCTCTTGATTCGAGAGAATCTGATGCCGAATCCGTTTAGCAAGGAGAAGAATCTCTTTAACATCTTCATCGGTCTCAGAAGGGAGGCCGATCAAAAAATAGCATTTGATTTGGGAGAGACCATTCCCGACTAAAATATCGATGGATTTTAAAATCTCCTCTTCAGGGTAACCCTTCTTCAACATCTTCCTGAGCCTTTCTGAACCCGCCTCAGGGGCAATGGCTACGGTGCGGTCCTCCCCTTCTCTCAGACATTGAACCAGAGATGCGGTAACAGCATCCACTCTCAAGGAAGATAACGAAATTCCTCCCCGCTGGGAGAGGATGCTCTGACACAATGGGAGGAGCTTGGGATGGTCGGAAACCGCGGTCCCGGTCAATCCGATCCGGTGCTCTTTTGAAAGGGCTTCCTTTGCAATCGATTCCAGAGAGGAAAGGCTTCGGTTTCGAAAAGGATGGTAAACAAAACAAGCTGCACAGAATCGGCACCCTCTGGGGCAGCCCCGGTTCACCTCCACTAAAGCCATCTCTTTGAACTCCGTATCCGGAGTAAAAAGCGTGGATTGGGTTGGAAATTGATCGAGTTTGGAGACCCATCTGCGTTTGACCTTTTTGGGGAATCCCGGTTCAGGATCCATCGCCTCTATCTTTCCGTTTTCGGCATAGGTCACTCGATAAAACTTTGGGACATAGACTCCTTCCACTCCTCCTAAATTCTTCAAAAAATCGTCCTTCCTCTTTTTCTTTTTATCTGAAAGGGTTTGACGACAGACCGTCAAAAATTCTCCAATCACCTCTTCCGCCTCACCCAGGATGAAAAAGTCAAAAAATTCACTAACCGGTTCTGGATTTAAGAAAACGGCAACCCCTCCTGCAATGACCCATGGATATCTATCATCCCGGAGACGGCTCTCTGGCGGAATATGGGCTAATTCCAAAAGCGTGAGGATATTGAGAAAATCGTTTTCGAAGGAGATGGAGAAGGCTAAGATATCGAAGCTGGAGAGAAACTTTTGGGATTCTAATGAGAAAAGAGGAGTTTGGGTATTGCGATATTCTTGGAGATCTTCCGATTCAGGAAGGAAGGCTCTTTCGCAGACCACATCGTCATCGGCGTTCAAAATCCGATAAAGGGTCTGAAATCCAAGGTTGGACATCCCCACATGGTAAGCGTTGGGATAGAGGAGGCAAATCGTAATTTTCCCGCCCCATGGTTTTTGGACAACTCCTCTCTCTTTCTCAAGAATCCCTTTGGCCTTCTGAATGAGTTTCCAGGAAATCATTATTCGTGATTCGTGTTCCGTGTTGGTGATTCGTTAAAAGACATTTTACCACAAAGGAAAAAACTTAACCAATGATTGGTCTTTCATCACGAATCACGATTCACCGGTCACGCGTCACGAGCTTCAGTCGGCCTGTTTTCTTAAAAAAGTGGGGATGTCAAAACGATCCTCATCCTCGACAGAGAAGTCCGACGGCGGATCCAGTTTGAGCTCATCGAAACGCTCGATGGCCTTCCCCCTCCTCATAAAGGCTGGGATGTCCCTGTTGTTCTCCTTGTTGCTGAAAGAGAAGTGTGGAATGTCCTTATTTTGCTCCCGTAGGCCGAATGAGATGGGAGCCACTTTCTTAAACTGAGACGCTCTCTTCTCCTCTTTCTTTCCGAAACCCGTAGCGATCACGGTCACTCGAATCTCATCCTTCATGGCTTTGTCGACCACCATCCCCCAGATCACCGTGGCGTCTTCATGGGCTTCCTTCTGAATGAGAGTCGTTGCCTCATTGATTTCGCTGAGGGTCATATTCTCCCCTCCGGTGATGTTGATGAGAAGTCCCCGGGCCCCTTCGATCGTAATATCTTCCAGGAGAGGACTCGAAATCGCTTTCTGCCCGGCCTCCACGGATCGATTCTCACCCGAAGCAATTCCGGTTCCCATCAATGCCATTCCTGTTTCAGCCATAACGGTCCGGACATCGGCAAAGTCCAGATTGATAATTCCGTGGCCAACGATGATATCTGAAATCCCTTTTGCAGCATGAAAGAGAACCTCATCCGCCCTTTTGAAAGCCTCCAGCAGCGTCATGCTCTTCCCGCTGATTCCAAGGAGGCGCTGGTTCGGGATAGTGATGAGGGCATCCGCTGTCATCTTCAGATTGGCAAGCCCCTCCTCTGCCTGTTTCATCCTCTTCTTTCCCTCGAAGTAGAAGGGTTTGGTCACGATCGCCACGGTGAGGGCACCCATTTCACGGGCCACTTCCGCAATCACCGGCCCGCCGCCCGTTCCGGTTCCGCCGCCTAACCCGGCTGTAATGAAGACCATGTCCGCCCCTTTCAGAGCCTCGCGAATCTTCTCCACGTCCTCGAGAGCGGCCTTCCTTCCAATCTCTGGATTGGCTCCGGCTCCCAAGCCCTTGGTCAAATTTTCGCCCAATTGCAATTTGATGGGAGCCATATTTGCCGCTAGTGCCTGGGCATCGGTATTGGCTGCGATAAACTCCACCCCGGAGAGCTGATAAGAAATCATGGTATTCAGGGCATTGTTTCCTCCTCCTCCAATTCCGATGATCTTGACCTTGGCAGCCAAATTTTTATTCTCGTCGAATTCGATCATATTTTCCCTCCTTTTTTAGTTAAGGTGTTCAAGGATTCGAGGGTTCATGGGTTCGAGTGTTTCGTAATAATTTGTTCTTATTCCGATGCGTTTCACTTGGCCCCTTGAATCCTTGATCCCATGAATCCTTTGGTAATTAAAAGAATTCTTCAATCCATTCCCTCATCCGGTGGGTGACCTTGCTGAAGATATTCCCTTCACCTACCTTAAACCGACTCTGCCCTTTGTTTCGACTTCCATAGAGAACCAGGCCCACTCCAGTGGCATACATCGGACTCGCGACCAGGTCCACCAACCCTCCGATACCAATAGGGCCCCCTCTCCGAACGGGCAGGTTAAAAATCTGCTCGGCCAACTCAGGAATACCTTCCAGGATGGCGCTCCCGCCGGTGAGGACAATTCCAGAGGCAAGCAGATCGGCAAATCCCGTTTTGACCACTTCGTTATGAACTATGGTCAGAATCTCCTCGACCCTCGGTTCGACGATCTCTGCCAGGGTCTGCCTGGAAAGGACGCGAGGTTTCCTGCCTCCCACACTGGGAACTTCAATGGTTTCATCCTTCCGAACCAAGGAAGTCAGGGCGCATCCATATTTGATCTTGATCTTTTCTGCCTCCTCCACCGGTGTCCGAAGTCCCATCGAGATATCGTTTGTGATATGGCTTCCTGCCAAGGAAAAAACGGAGGTATGTTTGATCGCACCATTCGAAAAGATCACCAGATCCGTCGTTCCCCCTCCGATATCGATGATGGCCACTCCCAGATCCTTCTCCTCGGGGGTGAGGACCGCTTCGCTCGACGCCAACTGTTCCAAAACAATGTCGTCCACATCCAGCCCGGCCTTGTTGGCGCATTTGATGATGTTCTGGGCAGAGGTAATGGCACCGGTGACAATATGAACCCTTCCCTCCAGCCTCACCCCTGACATCCCGACAGGATCTTTGATTCCGTCCTGATCGTCTACGATGAATTCCTGGGGGATGATGTGAATCACCTCTCGATCCATGGGCATGGCCACGGCACTGGCGGCATCGATCACTCGCTTCACATCGTTCGGACCGATCTCTCTGTTTTTTACGGCGATTACCCCGTGACTGTTAATCCCTTTAATATGCCCGCCTGCTATCCCTGCATAGACAGAGGTGAGATGGTAGCCCGCCATCAACTCCGCTTCCTCAACCGCCTTCTTGATGGAATGAACCGTGCTCTCGATATTGATGACCACCCCTTTTCGCAACCCCTTCGATGGAAAAGTTCCGAGGCCAATAATGTTCACCTGACCCTCGGAAATTTCTCCGACCACGGTACAGATTTTTGTTGTCCCGATATCCAACCCGATGACTAACGAATCTCTCTTTGCCATCTTTTCATCACCTCCTTTCAACCCCGCGAGGGAACCTTTTTGACCCGTTCGACGGCGCTCGGCCCCGCTCAGGGGTAGCCCTGAGTCCTTCGGCCTGAGCGGTTCGATTAAGCTTGCCGAAGTCTCGGGTCGAAGACAAGCTCTGTGCCGTTCTCGTACAGGGCTTGCCCAAGCTCTTAGGCTGGGGAGCCGAGGGGTTGACCACCATCCTTTTCGAGTCACTGCAATCGATCGAGACCGCTGAAAAACCTCTCTTTCGGAGGTCTGCCCAGATGAGAGACAATTTTCCCAGCTTCTCTCCAAAGTCCTCCCATCCCATTTTGACCTCCACTCCTCCTGTCTTGGTAAAACAATGGATTCCAAACGCCTTCTCCATATGGATTTCAGATATCTCCTCCAGGGGAGGTAACTTTTGTTGTCCCGCGATCCTGAGAATCTCCAGGGCCTTCGTAATCAGGCACTTCGCCTCCACCGGATCTTTCTCTAAAACCCGACGGGTCAAGCCCGTGAGATAAGGATAGTTGTATTCATCCCCCTCTCCTACGGCAGAAAAGATTTCCCCCTGGGTATCGATATAGTAAAGCTCTTCCAATTGAATGATGGCCATCGGCTTTCTCTCGTCTATCTGAATCAATATCTTGTTGGGGAAGACCTTCCTTACCCGAACCTGCTCAATCCATGGATGGGACTCCAATCGTTTGATGACTTCCTTCAACTTGACCGAGAAGAGATTAGGCATCCCATCTATCACCGCGAGGGAGAGAAGGGTTTCTTTTGGGATCTTTCGAGCTCCCTCCACCTCGACTTCCCTCACCCGAAAATAGGGATCCCCCAAGAGATGGACGTAAACCCAACGGCCGGCAAGAAGGAAGAAAGAGAGGACAAGGAGCTGAAGAGCCACCCGGATCGTTTTCTTCAAGATCCTCAGAAATTTTTCCGCTCCCTTCTCTTCCCTTCTTGCTTTCGGTCGAAGAAACTTTCCATCTCGTACGGTCAGCGTTTCTCCCATTTCTCTCAAACCCGGTTTTCTTGAGTTCGTCGCGTTTATTGGGTTTTTTGAGTTAACCCAAGGAACTCAAGCAACTCAAATAACTGGAAACTACTTTCCACTTTCTATTTTTAATGATGCCCCCAGCAAAATGCGTTCCACTAAGTCTTCAAACGGAATGCCCGCATAACGGGCTGCCATCGGCAAAAGACTCGTCTCGGTCATCCCGGGCATGGTGTTGACGTCAATCACAGAAGGATTTTCATTTTCATCCGTCATCAGATCGACTCGCGCCACACCTGAACAACCCAGCTTTTGAAAGGCCTTGAGGCTAATCTCCTGTGCATAGAGATACTTCTCTCTCGGAATTCGAGCAGGGAGGATGTATTGAGTCTCGCCCTTCGTATATTTAGAATGGTAATCGTAAAAACCGCTCTTGGGGACGATCTCGATGACGGGTAGAGGAATGTTTTCAAGAATGCCGACGGTAATCTCTCTCCCTTTCATAAATTCCTCTACCAATATCTCCTCGTCGTATTCCCCCGCCTTCGTTAGGGCAGGGCCCAGCTCTTCATCCTTCCGAACTATTGAAATACCGATCGTAGATCCCTCTCTCGCCGGCTTGACCACGACTGGCAGGGGGAGGGAAATTTTTCCGGGCGGATCTTTCTTTATCTCCTCTCGCTGAACAACCTCAAAGCGAGGCGTCGGAATCTTTTCACAAAGGAAGAACTTCTTGGACATGATTTTATGCATGGCCAAAGCGCTGGCCAGAACTCCCGACCCGGTATAAGGAATTCTCATCAACTCCAACATCCCCTGAAGGGTTCCATCTTCTCCAAATCTTCCGTGAAGAGCCAAAAAGGCACATTCAATTTTTTCTTTGACCAATTTTTCCGCAATATCGTCCCCCACATCGATAGGGATCGCCGTATACCCCTTCTCAGTGAGAGCCTTCAGTATAGCCTTCCCCGTCTTCAAGGAGATCTCCCTCTCGTGGGAAAAGCCGCCCATCATCACCCCGGTTTTCTTCTTCTTGAGCGATGGCTCTTTCATTACCTTATCGCCAAAACCTCACAGCATTTATTCCGCAATCCCTGCCCCGGTTTGCGGGGCGAAATCCGGATTACCGTTCGCCCACCACCTTCACCTCCCTTTCGAGGGAGATGCCTTTTTCTTCATAGATCTTCTTTTCAATGAACTCCATCAAACGGATCACCTCTTCGGCCGTGGCCTTTCCCAGATTGATGATGAAATTGGCATGACGCTCTGAAACCATCGCCCGGCCTAACCGAAACCCTTTCAGCCCGGCTTCTTCGATCCATTTCCCTGCCGGGCCTTCTTTCGGATTTTTGAAAATAGACCCCGCACTGGGATAATCTAAAGGTTGCCTTTTCTTCCTCATCTCCGAATAAGATCTGACCCTTTCAAGAATTTCTTCCTTCTTTCCTTTCTTCAGCTCAAATCGGCCTTTGAGGATAATCCAAGAAGGGGAAATGGCCAGCCCTCGATAAGAGAATCGAAGCCTCGAACGGGGCCTCTCCGCAATTTCTCCGTCTTCCTTCATCAACGTCACCGAAAGAAGGACATCCTTCAATTCGGCACCCCAGGCTCCGGCATTCATCGCCAAGCCCCCTCCGACTGTCCCGGGAATACCGAAGAAGGGTTCGAGCCCTGTGAGTCCCTTCTGGTTCGAGAATTGGACCAACCGTTGCAGGGAAAGACCCGCTTCTGCCTCTACGACCCCTCCGTCCATCTGTATCTTCTTCATTCCTTGTGTCAAACTGATTACCCATCCACGAACTCCTTTGTCCCTCACCACTAAATTTGTCCCCCTTCCTAAAATCAAGAAGGGAATTTTTTTTCTCCTCGCGTACCGGACTACCTTTTTCAGCTCCTCCACATCCTTGGGAAACAAAAGGCTGTCCGCAGGACCTCCCACCTGTATCGACGTGAACTGTCTCATCGGTGCATCGAAGAGAACTTTTCCCTTGATCAGCCCCGACGCCCATTTTCTGTAGTCCCTCTCCATCATCCCATTGCAGATTGCAGATTGCGGAGTGCGGAATCAAAATCTAAAATCCAACACCACAGATCAAAAGTTTTTCACGTTCCGAAATCCGCATTCAAAGTCGATTCACTAACTCCTCTGAAACCTGCCAGATATCCCCTGCTCCCAGAGTAATCACCAGATCCCCCGGAGAAATAATATGGAGGAGATGCTCAACGATCTCCTTCTTATCGGCTAAATAAGTCACGTCTTTATGGCCGTACTCCCGGAGTCCCTCAAAGAGGGCTTTCGATTCCACGCCCTCTATCCGATCTTCTCCTGCGGGATAGATCTCGGTAAGAATGAGGACATCGGCGTCATAAAAAGCAGTGAGAAAATCTTTGAACAAGGCCTGCGTTCTCGTATAACGATGAGGCTGAAATATAGCGATGATCCTTTTCCCCCAACCGGTCCGCGCCGCCTTCAGGGTGGCCATAATCTCTACAGGATGATGACCATAATCATCCACAACGAGAACTCCCCTCTTCTCTCCTTTGATCTGAAACCGCCTCTGAATCCCGCCAAAATCGCGCAGCGTTTCCTGGACAATTCGGAAGGGAATGTCCAGCTCAAAAGCTGTGGCTAAGGTGGCGAGGGCATTGTAGACATTGTGGAGCCCCGGCATCCGGAGGCTCAGCCTGCCTATTTCCTGATGCTGTCGGATCACATCAAAGGAGGTAGAGAGCCCTTCAAATACAATCTCTTTCGCCTGAAAATCAGCCTGCGTGGTCAACCCGTAAGTGGTAAATCGCTTCTTCAACCTCGGAAGAAGGCTCTGGATGTTCGGATGATCGAGACAGAGCACGGCCAACCCGAAAAATGGAATCTTGTTCAAAAAACAGAGGAAGGTCTCTTTGATCTCGTCGATGCCATGATAATAATCAAGATGTTCGGGGTCGATGTTGGTCACCACGGCGATGGTGGGCATCAGCTTGAGAAAGGAGCCGTCGCTCTCATCGGCTTCGGCCACCAAGAATTCACCCTGCCCGAGTCTCGCATTGCTTCCGATACTGTTGAGCCTCCCTCCAATCACAACGGTGGGATCAAGACCACCCGCCGCCAAGACGGTCGAAATGAGGGAGGTGGTCGTGGTCTTCCCATGGGTCCCTGCGATAGCAATCCCTATCTTCATTCGCATCAACTCTGCCAGCATCTCTGCCCTTGGAATGACGGGGATGAGCCTCTCTTCGGCGGCCTCGACCTCGGGGTTTTGCTGCCTGATGGCTGAGGAGATGACCACCACGTCTGCCTCTTTCAGATTCTCCCTCCGGTGACCGTAGGAAATTTCGCACCCCAGAGACCGCAGTCTTCGGGTCACCTCTGTCTCCTTGATGTCGGAACCGCTGATATGGTAACCGAGGTTGAGCAACACCTCGGCAATCCCGCTCATGCCGATTCCACCGATGCCTACAAAATGAATATGCTGAATCTTTCCTCTTCGGTACATCTTCAGTTTCTTGTGTTCTCAGCTCATTGAGTTCGTTGAGTTAACCCAATAAACTCAATAAACCCAATGAACTCAAAGAACCATTTTTTTCTTTTCCAACTAAAGCATAGCAGTGATCTACTATTTCCTCTGCTGCCCTTGGCCTCCCCAGCCGTTGAATCGCCTCTTCCATCCTGGCACGCTCCTCCGGGTGGTCGTAAAGGCGGAGGATGATTTGGGCCATGATTCCTCCGCTTAGCTCTTGATCTAAAATCATTCTGGCTGCTCCCAGATCGACTAATTTCTTGGCGTTGATCAATTGATGATCATGGGCCGCATAGGGATAAGGGATGAGGAGGGCAGCTTTTCCGCAGACCGCCAGCTCAGCTACGGTACTCGCTCCTGATCTGCAGATGACCAGATCGGAGGTCTGGTAGTAGGTGGCGAGGTCCTCGAAGAAAGACCTGACCAATGCCTTAAACCCCTTTTCTCGATACGCTTTTGATACAAAATCGAGATCTTCATTTCCTGTTTGATGAATAATTTTCAGGGAGGACCTGATTCCTTGAAGATGGTCCAGAGCTTCTATCATCGCCTGATTGATCCGGTGTGCTCCTGCGCTTCCCCCAAAAATAAGAACGGTAAATCGATCCTCTTTCTTCATCAGTCCCTTGTCTTCCCTAAAAGTGGCAAAGAACTCTTTCCTGATCGGATTTCCCGTCACAACGGTCTTCTTCTCAGGGAAGTATTTCTTCGCCTCCTCGAAGGAGACGAAGATTCGCTGGCTAAACCACTTTAGAATGCGATTCGTCATTCCAGGCATCACATTCTGTTCCTGGATGACCCTCTTCGTCCCGAGAAGGAATGCGGCCAAAAGAGCGGGCCCGGAGGCATACCCTCCCACCCCCAATACGAGGTGGGGTCGAAATTCCTTCAAGATTGAACAAGCCTCGTAGATGGCCATCGGTAAGCTCCAAATGGCTTTGCCCTTCTCCAGAAGAGATCTCCCCTGGATGGGTTTCGCTTGAATCGTCCTCAGAGGAAATTTGCCTCCTGGTAGAACTTGAGCTTCGATCCCTCTTTCCGTTCCAATGAATAGAACTTCATTCTCTTTCTCTCTTTCAACGAATGCCTCGGCAATCGCCATACCCGGGAAAAGATGACCTCCTGTACCTCCTCCAGCGATCACACACCTCATCGTCGTTCCACATGGGTCGAAAGTTGAAAGAGTATTCCCACCGCTGCCAGATTGGCGATCAACGATGTCCCCCCATAACTGATGAAGGGGAGAGTCAGCCCTTTTGTGGGCAGGAGTCCCAAGACCACTCCCATATTGATCACCGCTTGAAGGGAGATCATCAAGGTAATCCCCAATGCCAAATAGACACCGAACCGATCTTCGAGGGAAAGCCCGATCTGAATCCCCCTGAGGGTTAGAATGAAGAAGAGGAGCACGACCACCGTCGCACCTACCAAGCCCAACTCCTCTCCGATGACTGAAAAGATGAAGTCCGTGTGGGGAGCGGGAAGGAAGAAGAGTTTCTGTCTCCCTTCTCCCAGCCCTAATCCGAACAGACCCCCGGAGCCAAAGGAGAGGAAGGATTGAATAATTTGGAAACTCGTGCCGCTGGGGTCTTCCCAGGGCCGGATGAAACTCATCAACCTCTTATAACGATACCCCACATTCATCAAAAGAGCGTAAGCGACCGGAATGGCAATCAGAAAGGCGCCCGCAATGTAGATCACCCTGGCACCGCCGACGAAGAGAAGGAGAAAGACCATCACGGTGAGGAAAAAAGCTGCCCCAAAATCGGGTTCCTTCATCACCAGAGCGATGACGAGGCCGGACAGCAGAACCGGGGGAAGAAACCCGAAAGAGAAGCTCCGAATCTTCTCCTCC
This sequence comes from Thermodesulfobacteriota bacterium, assembly GCA_049684675.1. GTDB lineage: Bacteria > Desulfobacterota > BSN033 > BSN033 > UBA1163 > UBA1163. The sequence goes on from JBAVGF010000008.1 coordinate 11,604, forward strand.
TTCTTCGCTAAAAGGTACGCAAGAAAGATCACCAAACCCAGCTTGGCGAACTCCGAAGGTTGAAACGAGAAAGACTGGATCTTCAGCCAGCGCATCGCTCCGCCGGTTCGGTGCCCGATACCCGGAATCAGCACCGCAATCAAGAGAAGGACGGAAGAAACAAAAATGGGATAGGCAAACCGCTTCAGAATTTCGTAAGGTAAGAACATCATGACAATCATCAGAACGAAACCCACCGCCGCATAAAGGGCCTGTCTCTTTAGAAAGTAGTAAGGGTCTCCGAAACGATCCCCTGCAATGATCGCACTGGTGCTGTAAACCATCACAATCCCGATCCCCACAAGGGCAAGGACTGCAAACAACAGAATAATGTCAAGCCTTCTTTTACCCTTCATATTTTAGGTCCAGAGTTCGGAGTTTCGATCGATAACAACGCTCCGAACTAATTACTCCGAACTAGTCACTCCGCCTTTTAAAGGCGGCTGACGGCTTCCTTAAATACTTTTCCCCTCTCCTTATAATCCTTGAACATGTCAAAGCTCGAACAGGCCGGTGAGAGAAGAACCACCTCTCCTGATTTCGCTTTTTGATGGGCGAGGAGCACGGCCTCTTCCAGGGTCTTCGCCATGGCCGTATCGGTCAGCCCTCCGAGCTCGCGGTTCATTCTCTCGCTCGCCTCTCCGATCAGGATCAAATGTTTGACCCGTTTCTGAATCAACTCTTCAAGAGGACTTAAATCGCCGTTTTTGTCCTTCCCTCCCGCAATCAAGATCACGGGTTCTGAAAAACTTTGAAGAGATTTAACCACTGAACCTACATTCGTTCCCTTGGAGTCATCGTAGAAACGAACCCCCCCGACCTCCCGGACAAATTCGAGGCGATGTTCAAGGCCTTCAAACCGATTGAGCACGGCCTGGACTGCCTTCTTCGAGCAACCGAAGCTCCTGGCCGTAGTCAGGGCTGCCATCATATTCTCCACGTTATGGATTCCCTTCAGGGGAGCCCTGGCTAAGGAATATTCTTCTCTCTTCCCTCCCAGCCTGAGGAAGATGGTCTGGCCGTCGGAGAAAGCGCCTTCGTCAAGCTTCTCGCTCAAGCTGAAAAAAACTTTTCTCCCTCTCGCCCTCTCTCCAAACTGCACCACGATGGGATCATCTCTATTCAGAACAGCCAGGTCCCGTAAATTCTGATTCGCAAAAATCCTCACCTTTGCCTTGATGTAGTCCGCATAACTGAGGTAACGGTCCAGATGATCCTCCGTAATATTTAGAAGGACAGAGATTCGGGGGCGAAAATCCTCAATGGCCTCTAACTGAAAACTGGAGATCTCCACCACCAACACTTCCCATCGATCTCTTCCATCTGCAAAAAGGACCAGTGGCTCTCCGACATTACCTCCCACCCCGACTTTCTTCCCATCCTCTTTCAGCATTTCGCCAATCAACAATGTGGTCGTTGTCTTTCCATTGGTCCCTGTTACCGAGATGATAGGTACCTGGATGAAATGGTAAGCAAGTTCAATTTCGCTGATCACCCGAACTTTTTTCTTGAGGGCCCTCTGAATGGGCTCGATGCTCAGGTCCACGCCGGGGCTCACCACGATCATATCCTGTTTGAGAAAAGTCTCTGCCCGATGCCCCCCCCATTCTGTGGAGATGTCCATCCCCTTCAATTCCCGAACAGCCTCCCTCATCTCCTCTTCCCGCTTCACCTCTGTCGTGGTCACAAGAGAACCTTTTGCCTTAAGGAATTTTGCTGTCGCTATTCCCGTTCGGGCCAGGCCCACCACCAATACTTTCTTGCCATTCAGATCCATATACTTTGCCATGCCCCTATGAATCTCCCCTCCCCTGGCGGGAGGGGATGCCCCACCCACACCCTCCCCCGTCAAGGGGGAGGGCAACGGATGGGTTATCTTACCTTCAGTGTGCTGATCGCGATCAGTCCGAGAATAATGGCAATGATCCAGAATCGGACAATGATCTTCGGCTCAGCCCAACCCTTCAGCTCAAAATGGTGGTGAATGGGTGCCATTCTGAAGACCCGTTTCTTCCGAACCTGATAAGAGACGACCTGGATGATGACGGAAAGCGCCTCGATCACAAAAATCCCGCCCACAATGACTAAGAGGAACTCTTGTTTTGTGATCAAAGCAATCGTTCCCAAGGCTGCCCCCAGAGATAAAGAACCCACATCACCCATAAAAACCTGAGCTGGATAGGTGTTGAACCAGAGGAACCCCAGGCCCGAACCCACCAGGGCCCCGCAAAAGATGGTCAATTCTCCGCTCCCTTTAACAAAAGGAATTTGGAGATAGCTGGCGAATTTGAAGTTTCCCGCAAGATAGCAGAAGAGCATAAAGGTAGCGCTAGCAATGAGCACGGGGCCGATGGCCAAGCCGTCCAACCCATCGGTCAAGTTGACCGCATTCGCCGAACCCACGATGACGAGCATACCAAAGAGAATGTACCACTCCCCAAGGTCCGGCATCACCTTTTTAAAGAAAGGAAAGATCAACCTGGAATCGTGGTCAATCGTGTTGAACAGGACGAAGCTGACGACAAGTCCTATGGCCACCTGAATAGGAAACTTGTATCGAGCCCGTATGCCGATACCTTTCTTATCCCTGAGCTTCTTATAGTCATCCCAAAACCCAAGAAGGCCGAACGCCAGGGTGGTCAACAAAACGATCCAAACGTAGGAATTCGTGAGGTCAGACCAGAAGAGGGTTGGAATAAGAATGGCAGCCAGGATGAGGCTTCCTCCCATGGTAGGAGTTCCATTCTTAGCCAAGTGCCGAGAAGGAACATCCTCCCTCACCACCTGTTGAATCTGAAAGTCCCTCAATGTTTTGATCAGCCAGGGCCCGATGATAAAACTGATGAGAAGGGCGGTTAGAATTGAATAGATGGTCCTGAAGGTGATATACCGGAAGACATTGAAGAAGGAAAACAATTCATGAAGAGGATAAAGGAGATGATACAGCATTCTTTAGGCCCTCCCCCCTGCTAAACCCCTTACGATCTCTTCCATGACCATCTTCCTCGAACCCTTGACCAATATCCAATCACCGTTTTGAATCATCTGCCTTAGCAGGGAGATGGCCTCTGAATGACTTTCCACAATCCTTGCCTTTTCCGCCGGAAGCCCATGACGAATCGCTGACTCGACGACAACGGAAGCTTCCTCTCCCATGGCGAGGAGGAAGTCGACCGAGAGTTCACTCACCCTTTTTCCTATTTGTTCGTGAGCTTCCTTCGTAAGACTTCCAAGCTCTAACATATCCCCCAGCACAGCGATAGCTCTTCCCATTCCTTTCGCCTCTACAAGGGTTTCCAGGGCGACCTTCGTCGAATAGGGATTGGCATTGTAGGCATCGTTGATCAGAGTCTCCCCTCCTCTGAGGGGAATGACCTCCATCCTCATGGGGAAGGATTGAAAATTCTCCAGGGCCTCCCTGGCCCGGCTCACCTCCACCCCAAAGAGACAGGCTACCGCCATGGCAGAGAGAGCATTCGGGACGAAATGTCTTCCCAACAACCGGAGATGAACCTCCGTCGCCTCTCCCTCTAAAATCAAGGTGAAAGAGGTTCCTTCCGCCCCATTAAGTCGGATCTCTTTAGCCATGATGTCCGCAGGATGTTCGATCCCAAACGTAATCTTTTGGCCAGGGTAATCCCCTGCCAGATCCACCACTCGGGGATCATCCCCATTCACCAATATGGTTCCATCCCTTCTCATCCTCCGGAAGAGTTCTCCTTTCTCCTCTTTTAATCTCTCCAAACTTCCCATGCCTTCGAGATGAACCGTCTGGATGTTAGTAATCAATCCCACGTCGGGTTCCGCAATCTCGGTCAGCCTCCTGATTTCACCCGGCACATTCATCCCCATCTCGAGGACAACGACCCTTTCCTTCTCGGTGAGCGTGAGGAGGGTAAGCGGAACCCCAATAAGGTTGTTTAAATTTTCCTTCGTCTTGAGAACGGGAAAAGTAGTCTCAAGGCACGCCGCCGTCATTTCTTTCGTTGTTGTCTTACCGTTGCTTCCGGTCAAAGCTACCAGCGGAGTATTGTATTTGCGTCTCCAGTCCCGAGCCATGTCTCCTAATGCAGCGAGGGTATCGTCCACGGCGATCACCGCCCTGGACCGATAACCGTTCCACCGAATGTCTCCGACCTTATCCTTCTCAATCAACACTCCTCCCGCTTTTTTTCTGAGTGCCTCTAACGCATGATGATGGCCGTCAAAACGGAGTCCTTTCAGGGCGATAAAAAGCTCTCCTTCGGCTACCGTCCTCGAATCCGTGGAAATCCCCTGAAAGGAGGAGTCTCCCTTCCCCTGGAGGAGTTTCCCTCCTGTGGCCCTCAAAACCTCTTCAACGGTAAGGATCACCCTTCCTCCAAGGCCTTTTTGGCCTCGATGCGATCATCAAAAGGAAATTTCTTCCTCCCGATGATTTGATAATCCTCATGCCCTTTTCCGGCGATGAGTACAGTGTCCGAAGGGTGGGCCAATCGGATCGCTGTCCGAATCGCCTCCCTTCGATCTGAAATTTTTATATATCCCTTTCTCGATCTCCATAATCTGATTTCATCCTGGTCCCACTCTTTTAAACGAAGAGATCTTAACCCTTTTTCTACCTCATCGAGGATGGCTAAAGGATCTTCTGTCCTCGGGTTGTCCGAAGTAAGGATCGCCAGATCGCTGTACTTCCCCGCCACTTCGCCCATCAAGGGTCGCTTTATCCGATCGCGATCCCCGCCGCATCCAAACACGGTGATCATCTTTCCGTTGTTCTGGGTTTCTCCTTCTAAGATATTCTTTAATCCCAACAGAGCCCGTTCCAAAGCATCGTGAGTGTGCGCATAGTCAACAATAACGTGAATGCCTCTCTTATTCTCGACCTTCTCAAATCTTCCTGAAACGCCTTCTAATCCCTCCACCCCTTCTTTTAAGGTTTGTAAAGGAACCTCCATGACCATCCCTACAGCGACAGCGGCCAGGATATTATAGAGATTGAAGTCTCCCGTTAATTTCGAATGAATCGAAATATCACCCTTTGGAGTTTTGACCCGACAGGAAAGACCTTCAAAAGAAGAGGTCACCCGATCCGCCGTGACATCGCAGGAAGGGGTCAACCCATAACGGATGACAGGGAGGTCAATCCCCTTAACCATCTCCTCCCCTCTGGGGTCGTCATGGTTCGTCACAGCAAACCGTCTTTCCTTACCGCTCTTCATCAAATGATCCGAGAAGAGTTTCTTCTTGCTCTCAAAATATTGTTCCAGGGTCTTATGGTAATCGAGATGTTCGGAGGTTAAATTGGTAAAGACCACGCCATCAAACTGGCACCCAAAAACACGGTCCAGGTCAAGCCCATGGGACGAAACTTCCATAATGACATGAGAGGTTCCCTCCTTGAGCATCTCCCAAAGAATTCTTTGCAGATCCAACGACTCCGGCGTGGTGTTGGGAGCAGGCGTTGTCTTTTGCCCGAACCGATAATTGATCGTTCCAATCACGCCTACGGTCCATGCAGCCCTTTTAAAAATGGACTCTAAGAGATAGGTGGTGGTGGTCTTCCCATTGGTTCCGGTGATACCGATGAGCCTGACCCGGGACGATGGATCACCATAATAGTTTATGGAAATCTTTGCCAGAGCCCGGCGGCTATTGGGAACTAAAATCATGGTCTGGCTGGAGACTTCTTGTTCTTCCTCCAACACAACAGCCTCCGCTCCCCTTTCGATCGCCTCTTTAACAAATTGGTGCCCGTCCACCTCCACCCCCCGAATGGCCGCAAAAAGGAAATCCTTTCCTGTCTGCTTCGAATGGTAAGCAATCCCCTTGATCTCTTTCCGGGTCTCTCCGGTGATTTTTTTGATCTCGACGCCTTCCAATAATTTCCTCAGTTCCATATGAACACTTGCGCCATAGAAGAAAATGGTCATTGCGAGGAGTCCTGAAGTTTTGGGACGACGAAGCAATCCGCTGAGATTGCTTCTCTTTGCTCGCAATGACTGCCTGATTGGCTATGTTATGATGGGGATCGAAACTTTAAGAAACAGATATCTCCTTTCTCGATCACTGTCCCCGGCCTGGGAGTCTGTTCGATGACCTTCCCATTCCCTGAGACCTTGATGATCAGTCCCCTTCCTTCCACGCGGGTCAGGGCATTCCTCATGGACAACCCGGTAAGGTCCGGCATCACAACCGCCCCTGCTCCCTTACCTACCTTGATCCCATCGATCAAGGGTTGGGTTCCGGAGGCCTCTTTTCTGGGAGCGGAATCGAGTTCGCTCCTCACAACCACCGCCCCCTTCGGGACCACCTGAAGGTAGGGAAGAACCTTTTCCACAATCGCCTTGAATATCGGAGCAGCAACCACCCCTCCGTAGTTGCCTCCCTGGGGTTCATCGACGACGACTAAGAGCACGAGCTTAGGTGCCTCGGCAGGGGCAAATCCCATAAAGCCGCTGATATAGCGATCTTCAGAGTACCCGCCCAATAAAGAATCGACCTTCTGGGCCGTTCCAGTCTTTCCGGCCACCCCATATCCTGCGGGCACTGCCCCTTCCCCTGTACCTCCCTTCTCCGTAGCCGCCTTGAGTAGCCACGTCATCCTTTTAGCCGTTTCCTCTGAGACGACCCTCCTGACGGTCTCCGGCTGAAAGGATTGGACTGCCTCCCCTTTTTCATTCATGATCTTCTCTACGACATAAGGCCTCATCAGGAATCCGCCGTTGGCAATGGCTGATAGGGCCGTCACCAACTGAATCCCTGTTACTGAAATCCCCTGACCGAAGGAGATCGTGTCCAAGGCAACGGGAGGCCAATACCTCGGGTGGTGAACGATTCCTTTTCCTTCTCCCGGAAGATTGATCCGAGTCTTCTCACCAAATCCGAAGGCGGATATATATCGGTAGAAACGCTCCCTCCCCATCTTCTCGCCCACCTTTGATGCTCCGATGTTACTGGAGACCTTAAGGATCTGTTGGAAGGTAAGCCACCCATGTCTGGAGGTATCATGGATCGTTCGATCATAGACCGTGTAGGAGCCATTTTCGCAAAAGAAGGAATCAGAGGGACGAACCACCTGCTCCTCCAAGGCTGCCGCGGCAAGAAAGACTTTAAAGAGAGAACCGGGTTCAAAGACATCGGAAACAGCTCCATTCCTCCAACTTTTGGAGCGGTACTGGATGAATTGGTTTGGGTTGAAAGTCGGGTAGGAGGCCATGGCCAGGACCTTTCCGGTCGAGGGATCCATGGCAATGGCCATGCCTCCCTTCGCCCCCCACTTTTCAACCCCTCGATCCAACTCTGTCTCGGTGATATGTTGGATGGGTTTGTCGATGGTCAGGACGATATTCCGGTAATGATCCTCTTTTTCAAAGGGGACCTTGCCCATGGCAATCTCCCGGCCTAAGGCATCCCTGGCGGCGGCCCATACCTGGTTCTCTCCGTTAAGCAAAGCATCGTACTGGAATTCGATCCCTTCCAGACCCTTCGAATCGAGGCCTACAAAACCGACAAGATGAGCCGCCAGCTGGGAATTGGGATAGAACCGTCGGTTCTCTTTTAAGAAAAAGATGCCGGGGAGCTTAAGGGTTTTGATCTGTTCGGCCTCTTTCGAAGAGATTTTTCTTTGAACCCATTCAAAAGGTCGATGGCTCTTGAATCTCTGCTTCAAATCCTTCCGATCGATCTGAAGAATCGAGGCAAGCTCGTTGGCTGTCTTTTCTGCATCAGCGACTTTCCGGGCGTCGGCATAAACCGAATCGACCTCAATGCTGACTGCCAGCTCATTTCCCTTGCTGTCGTAAACCGTCCCACGCTTGGGAACGAGGGGAATCTGAACATGTTGCTGTCGTGCCGCCAGCTTATAGAGCTGCTCCTTTTTCAACACCTGAAGCTGAAACATCCTGCCCACAATGAGCACAAAACAGAAAAAGAGGAGGCACCAGAGAAAGATGATCCGCACCTTAAACCAATTGATAGATTTCCGTTTCATCGGATCACGATCACCTGCTCAGGTTTGGGCTTGGCCATTTTCAACTCCTCCGCCGCCAATTTTTCAATCCGCGCACAGGATTTGAGCGTCGCGATCTCCAACCGCAACTTTTTATTGGCTTCGGCTAGCCCCCTCTCCTCCTTCAGGGTATTCGAAATTTCGTATCCGAGCTGGATCACCTGAATTCTCGACCAAACATAGAACAAGGAACCCCCAATCAAAAAAAGCATCAGGAGGGTGAAAGGGATGACGAGATTCAATTTTATTCTTTTCGGTCTAGCCTTTGAATCTTCCCCTGTCCAGAGGATTCGGTCTCCATTCTTATGGATGGCTCTTCCCATGCTAAATTCTCTCCGCACACCTCAGTTTGCCACTGCGGGATCGCGGATTTCTCTTCTGCTCTTCCTCACACGGCGTGACAGGTTTTTTGGTCAGGACACGCATCTCTCCCTCCTTCTCCAGTGTTCGAAACGTCTCCTTGACCATTCGATCTTCGAGGGAGTGAAAAGAGATGACGCACATCCGTCCTCCCCTTTTTAAGATCTTCCATCCTGTTTCCAGCATTTTTTTCAAATTCTCCAATTCCTCATTCACCCTGATGCGCAGGGCTTGAAAGGTTCTGGTGGCAGGGTCAATTCTCCGAGAATGAAATCGTCTTGGAATCGCACGGTGGACAATCTTTCTTAAAGCCTGGGTCGTCCTGATGGGTTCTCTTTCTCTTTCCTGAACGATGGCTCTGGCAATTCTCCTGGCCCATCTCTCCTCTCCATATTGGGAGAGGGTAGATTCCAGTTCTTCCGGTGAAAGGTTATTGACCAGACCGGCTGCCGTTTCATTCATCCGTTGATCCATCCTCATATCCAATGGACCCTCTCCTCTAAAACTGAATCCCCTCTCCTCTTTTTCGACTTGGATGGAAGAAAGTCCTAAATCGAGCAGGATCCCGTCGGCGGACTCGGCCTTCATCAGGTCGGGAAGATGGACGAAATTTTCTCGAAATATTTTGACCCGATCACCGAAGGGCATCAATGTGTTTCTTGCTTCAGAAAGGGCGTCTTCATCCCATTCCATCCCGATGACCACCCCATCCGGCACGGACCTCTTCAAAATTTCTGAAGCGTGCCCGCCCCCTCCCAGGGTCGCATCCACATAGGTATGACCAGGTTCACACTTTAGAAATGTCATCACCTCTTCAACCATGACTGGCGTGTGTTTCAATCCCATGATACGTGATCCGTGACTCGGGGTTCGTGATCCGATACCTTCATAACTCACCCATCACGATTCACGAGAAACGATTAGATTCCCAGATTGGCTAAAGTATCCCTGATTTGATCAAAACCCTCTTCTGCCTGTTGAGCGACTTCCTGCCAACGCTCCTTGGCAAATATCTCTACGAATCGTCCTTCGCCCACCAGTATGATATCTTTTTGAAGGGTCGCATAATCTCTTAAGGTCTGGGGGATGAGAAGCCTTCCGTGCTTGTCGATGATGCAATCGATAGCACTCGAATAAAAGAACCTCAAAAAAGCGCTCGTTTCTTTTCTGACGAGCGAGAATGAGCTCACCTTCTGCTCTACTAAATTGAACCATTCTTCATAAGGGAATGCGACCAGGCAGTGGTCAAAATTGGTGATGACTAATCGATCGTCATATTTCTTGCTGAGAATCTCTCGAAACTTTGAAGGAATGCTGATTCGACCTTTTGAGTCTATGGTGTGCTCATACCTACCCCTAAACATTGCTTCATCCCCCTCATTTTAAGAAACCATACCACCTTTTCCCACTTTTTACCACTCGGGCTTAGAAATATCCTGAAAATTTAAATTTGTCAAGTAAAATTTTATACTTAATGCAATTTTTTCCTTTCGCCCACGTGACCCCAATATCTATTCCACCCAGGTCTCTTTTACCCCATATTTAGCCCCGATGTTTCCGATTGATTCTCTTTTGATGGATACTCCGTTCTGCCTTCCGACAGGCGGGCACAGTGGGAGATCTCGAACATTCGTATTAATGGGTTACGGACACGGATGACGAACACAGACACGGTTATTTCTTGTCCAATTTGACAAGACTACCCGTCCCGTCTAAAATGGCTTTGATGACATCAGAGGCGATAAAAAAACGTGTGGAAAAACTCCGGGAGGAGATCGAATATCATAATTACCGCTACTACATCCTTGATCAGCCGGAAATTTCCGATGCTCAATATGACCGGCTGATGAGGGAGTTAGAGAAGCTTGAAAAGGACTACCCCGAGCTTCGCTCTCCCAATTCGCCCACTCAGAGAGTTGGCGCGTCTCCTTTAGAAGAATTCGAGATCGTCAGGCACACCGTCCCCATGCTCAGCCTTGCCAATGCCTTCGACGAAACAGAGGCAAGGGATTTTGATAAACGGGTTAAGAAATTTTTGGGAACTTCCGAAGAGGTCGAGTATGTGGCAGAACCCAAGTTCGACGGTCTAGCCATCGAGCTGGTTTACGAACGGGGCCAGTTCGTCGTGGGTTCCACCCGGGGCGATGGGGTCAACGGCGAAAACATCACCCAGAATCTCCGCACTATCAAGACCATCCCACTCCAACTTATTCGAAAGGAAATTCCAGTCCCGGACCGGTTGGAGGTTCGGGGGGAAGCCATCATGCAACTCAAGAAATTCAAGGAGCTTAACCGTAAGCGCGAAGAAATAGGGGAACCTCCCTTCGCCAACCCGCGAAATGCAGCCGCTGGTTCAGTTCGACAGCTCGACCCAAAAATCACGGCAGAACGGCCCCTCGAAACCTATCTCTATGGCCTGGGCGAAGTGAGAGGTTGGACATTTAAAACCCAGTGGGAAGTTCTCAAGACCCTTCCGAAATGGGGCCTCAGGACGAACCCTCATGTTCGGAAATGTAAAGGCATCGAAGAAGTCCTCGACTATTACCGTGAGATGAATGAGAAGCGGGAGACCCTTCCCTACGAGATTGATGGAACCGTGATCAAGGTCAATCGTTTCGATCTTCAGGTCAGACTTGGAGAAATCGCCCGTAGCCCTCGATGGGCGTTGGCCTTCAAATTTCAACCGAAACAGGAGACCACGAAGATATTGGACATCAGGGTTCAGGTTGGAAGGACCGGGGTCCTCACACCCGTAGCCGTGATGGAGCCGGTGAAAGTGGGAGGCGTCGAGGTCAGTCGGGCTACGCTTCACAATCAGGATGAAATTAATAAGAAAGACGTGAGAGTGGGCGACACAGTGGTTATTCAGAGAGCAGGAGATGTGATTCCTGAAGTCGTCGAGGTTATACCTTCAAAACGGACGGGCACGGAAAAGAAATTCAAGATGCCATCGAAATGCCCGGTGTGCGGGGCAGAGGTGGTTAAAGAGGAGGCCAGTCACAGGTGCATCGGTCTGGACTGTCCTGCTCAATTGAAAGGACGGATAAGACATTTTGCCTCCAAACGGGCAATGGATATTGAAGGTCTGGGCGTGAAACTAATTGATCAATTGGTGGACACAGGTTTGGTCAAGGACGTGGCAGATATTTATTATATCAAAAAGGAGCAGCTCATCGAATTGGAGCGGATGGCGGATAAATCAGCTCAAAATATCATCGATGCTATTGAAAAAAGCAAAACCAAGCCGTTATCGAAATTTCTCTACGCCTTAGGAATCCGTCACGTAGGCGAGACTACGGCAGAAGATCTGGCTCGTCATTTCCCACGGCTTGACGATTTCTTCGACCTCTTAGAAGAGGACCTCATGGAGGTGGAAGGAATAGGTCCAGAAGTGGCAGCGAGTGTGTATCAGTTCTTCCGGGACAAGAAGAACAGGGAATCCATCGCCCTGCTGAAAAAGGCCGGATTGAAGGTGATCGAGCCCGAAGCCAAGGGAAAAGGGAAACTGGCGGGCAAGACGTTTGTTTTCACTGGAGCCCTCAAGACTTTTGAAAGAGATGAAGCCCGAACCCTTGTGGAATCATTAGGCGGAATGACCGCCTCCACCGTTTCGAAGAAAGTGGACTTTGTAGTGGTGGGTGAAGATCCCGGCTCCAAATTCGACAAAGCCAAAGAATTAGCCGTCAAAACCCTGACCGAAGAAGAATTTAAGAAGATGGTTGGTTAAGGTAAGTAAAAAGGGGATGGGCTCTTTGAAATTGCGGAGATCCATGATTTCCACCGTAATCCCCTTTTCAATTTAAACATGTTTCCCGCACTCATAGCCACACGAATTTGACAAACCCCATCAACCCAAATAGAATAGAAACCTTTCTTCATAAGACCGCCGTTGAAAAAGGAGTGGAGCAATGATCAAACCGTGGCCGCGTATCCGTTCTCAATCCGTACAATCCTTCCGAGTCTTCTCGATACGGACGGATACCACCGTTTCTCCTCGAACGGGAATCGAACATGATTTCTACGTGATCGAAACGCAGGACTGGGTCAACATCATTCCCCTCACCGCCGATCATCGAGTGGTGATGATCAGGCAGTACCGCCACGGTTCCAGAGAAGTGACCCTGGAAATACCCGGAGGTCTGGTAGACCCGGGAGAGACCCCAGAAGAAGCGGCGGTTCGCGAATTATTGGAGGAAACGGGTTACCAGGCAGAAAAAGTGGAGAAGATCGGTGTGGCCAATCCCAACCCGGCGATCTTCAACAACCGTTGTTATACCTTTGTAGCTCAAAACGTCACGAAAGGCAGAGATCCCATGCCCGACCAAACGGAAGATATCGAGGTGGTACTCGTCCCTCTTATTGATATTCCAGAATTGATCCGAAAAGGGAAGGTCGATCATGCCATCGTAATTTCGGCTTTCTACTGGTACTCTCTCCAACCCCAGAAAGGATCGACGAAACCCTGACTTCACCCAGCCCATTTCTCTTTCCGATTTCCCGTTGGGGTACGGACGACTGCGTTGGTTCTACCCCGTGCAAGTCATCGATCACTCTACAATAAATATTCAAATATACCGATATTCGTGGATGTGCTAACATATAACAGTTGCCATTTTTTTCAAGAAAGGAACTCGCGATGAAAGTGATCTTTCATCCAAGATTCTATGAAGTCTATACCTCCGACCCTGCGGCGGCTCCGGGAAGGATGGAACCGATGGTAGAAGCTTTAGAGAAGGAATTTGAATTCGTTGAACCGGAGGCTGCTTCAGAGAGGGATCTGGGGAGAGTGCATGGAAAGAATCACATTCAATTCGTTAAAGGGGAGCCGCAGGTTTATGAAGTTGGAGTATTGGCTGCTGGGGGAGCTATTCTGGCAGCAGAAATGGCTTTCGAAGGCCAACCCGCTTTCGGTTTGATCCGGCCTCCCGGGCACCATGCCAGTCCCCATTCCTGTTGGGGATTCTGTTACTTCAATAATATCGCCATCGCCGTCAAAAAACTCCTCAGTGAGGGAAAGATCAAGGGTGCCCTCATCCTCGATTTTGACCTTCATTTTGGAGACGGCACATCCAATACCTTCAGCGGCTCAACCTCAGTGAGTTATTTCCATCCTGAAGGAATCCGTCGGGAAGGGTTCTTAGAAGAGGTTAAACGAAGCCTTCAAACAGAAAGGCCCTATGACATCATCGCCATCTCAGCAGGATTTGACCGCCACGAAGAGGATTGGGGAGGGCTTCTGAGAACCGAGGATTATTTCACTATCGGAAAATGGGCCAAAGAGGTCTCTCTGGATAGATGCCAGGGAAGGCGATTCGGCGTCCTCGAAGGAGGTTATAACCACTCCGTTCTCGGCAGAAATGTGAGGAGTTTTCTTCAGGGGTTGAGAGATTGATATCCTTCCCGGGTGATCATGGCGAAGGAGAACGGGCCGCTCACCTCTCCCTTGCTTTTCAACTGCTCCAGTCCCTCTGTCATTTTCTTTAAGATTTCTTTCAACGGAGCATTCTCTTTGCACATCTTGTTCAGCCGGAACTCCAGACCCATCCTTCTCGGCAAAGAGAAGGCGTTGGAAATCTCGTCCCCGTCGATCTGAGGGAGTTTCTTTTTAGTCCATAGGAAGTAAAGTCGAAAAGGCATCACCTGATCCCGTTCTGACCTTCCCGCCAGCACGAAGGATACCTGATGGATCGGATCAACAGGAAGCAGTTCACACTTTTTCCTCATAAACCGCTCAAATTCCGTCGAGAGAAAAGCGAGGGCCGCACCATAAATATCCTGCACATCGTTCAACTTCTCTTCTGCGAGAAAATTTTTTAAGGCACTCCCCATATCCCTTCCCTCTGCCGATCCGGAAATCAGGAGGGCACAATGCGGGGTCAGCGGAAGGAGACGGTTTATTTGGAGTGAAATCTCATTCCCCTTTTCATCCAGTTGGATCGCCCTATTCTCACCCGCCAAAACGATCCCGTGAGCATTCTGCGCGACGATGATCTGTGACATGTTCAGCCCTCCTTTTAAAAGGATATCTTCCCTCCGAAAAAATATCAATAGAAAAATTTGAAAAAGTATGCAAGACTTGGTAAATTTCTGTCCATGCAAAAAGACTGTTTCAAGGATAGAGAGGTCATCCTCTTCGATTTTGAAGGAACACTGGTCGATCTTCAATGGAATCTCCAAGGGGCGGTGAAAGAGACCTTGGAGATGCTGAGAACCCTTCGCTTTCCAATTCAACGGCTTCAAGGGATGAAGTATTCAACTTTAATGTTGGAAGCCCTAAGGATGGCTCAAGAAATCGGACAATCCACTGACAGAGTGAGAGAAAAGATTGGGGCCATCTATGATCGGTTCGATGAGGATGCCTTAATGCGCTGGAACCTGCGAGATGGATCCAAAGATTTTTTATCCGCCTTAAAAACAAAGGGAATTAAAATCGGGCTGGTCAGCAATGTTGGAAGAAAGGCATTGGAGAAGGCCCTTCTGAAACTGGATCTCCGTCCGTTTTTTAATGTCGTGGTCAGTCGAAATGATGTCCAATTCATCAAGCCAAGTGGAGAAGGCCTAAGTCTGGCCTTGAGCCGACTTCAGGTGATTAAAGAGAAGGCCCTTTACGTGGGGGATAGCTTGGATGACATTCAGGCTGCCAAAGAGGAAGGTTTAAAAGTGATCATCATCATGGGTAAAGAGAATTCAAAGGCAGAGATTCTCTCCGCAGGCCCTGATCAGCTGATCCACCATTTTAACGAACTTCTCACCTCTCTAACAGGAGGTGCCTTTTGAAAATATTTTATCTTTTTCTCCCAATATTTTGATCTCCATTAACTGATGCAAACGATTCCAAAGAGGTATTAAACCTCTATCCTATTCTATCAATTCCTTATAACGACAACGGTGCCTGCGAAGATATTGAATCTCATAACTTTTTATGATACTCCATAAAAAGAAATGAATTGACTTGTTTGGCCATTAATTTAAATTACACCTTACGGATTCTAAAAGACAAAATCTTCAGGGGCTGAGTAAAGCTCCATAGTTAAGGTTTTCGAAACCCTGAAAAATGATTTGTGGAACCCGATGGGCTAAAGCCCATGGCTCTTCCCTATCCTAGGGAGAGTTGTCTTCGCTCCAGAGCTTCAACGGCGGAGTGGGGAAACTTTCGGAGTATACTCCCCTGTGCCTCTTATGAGCTTCGAGAGGCACGTAACCTTTGTCTCAAAGCCTGTGGCTATATGTTGAGAAGTGTTTGGAAACGCTTCGATGCACAAGTGTGGGTTTTTGCAAAGCAGGGTAAATGAGGAAAAACCGTAAAGGGTGAGAAATGAAAATTGCACTTTCTATGGATGTTTTACTCAGCCTTTTTACGTTTCAGAGGAGATTTGTTTACCCCTCTTAGGTATCGGAAAATGGTACGGAAGCTAAGATTGTGTGAGGTTTTTCGATGGATTGATTTGTGAAGCTCCCCGGCCACAGGCCGGGGCTTCCCGGAGCACGTAGTGGCGAGCGGAAAGCGAGCAAAAGAAATGATGTTCTAATTGTGCCCCTTGAGTCCGTCTGAAAGGCGGGGCTTGCGGGGCACGTGCCGGCCAATAAATGGTTTGAAAAAAGGGGATGACTCTTTAAGGCAAGAAACAGGAACATTTGATCACCCAGTTGGAAAAAAGACTTAAAAAGAAAGGAGGCTAATATGGCAAAGGTAAAGAGATTTCCGTTTGCGTCTGAGGTGAAATTGCCGCCGGGATTAGAGGGTTGGGAAGAGATGTATGCACCCCAGCGTCTATTTAGCAAGGATAGAGAGGAATGGGACAACAATCACATTTGGTTTGCGGATAAGATCCATGCTCCTGAGCCTCTGTATCCGTTAGATGATATCTTCCAGGAGGCCTGGCAGATAGCGCTTTCACAGAATAATACGAGGGTATTCTGTATACCTCCGGCACAGGGGATCGCACAGAGAATATTGGGCTGCTATATGTATATCACGCCCGTTGAGCCGCCATCACAGGCGACGATTGGAGAGAAGGCGGCACTGTTTGGGAAAAGGGTACCCTATGTTTTTCAAAATTATAATATGCTGTGGGAGAAATGGTTACAAAAGTTCCAGGCACTTGGGAAGGAGATGGAATCGCTTGAGGTTGTGAAAGAATTAGTGAAGTATGTACCTGATGATGAAGTGATTCCTGTGGTGAAGGGATATACTCAATCATACGATGTGTTAGCATCGTTTAATATTTTAATCAACATGATATTCAAATCATGGCAATGGCACTTTGAGTATTTGAATTTGGCTTACGCGGCCTATCTTATGTTTGCGGATGCTGCGAGAAAGCTGTTTCCAGGGATAAAAGAGAGTACCATTGGTAAGATGGTTGCAGGCGCAGACGTAGCCATGTTCCGTCCTGAAGAAGAGCTTTGCAGGTTAAGTAGATTGGCTTTAGCAGAACGGCCTGTGGCGAGTATCCTTAAAAAGGATGTGTCTGCTGAGAAGAAGATCGAGGAGTTGAAGAACACAGAAGGAGGCAGGAAATGGCTTGAGGAGTTAGAGAGAGTAAAAGAACCATGGTTTTATGTATCCTGCGGAAGTGGATGGTTCCATTATGAAGGAAGTTGGGTAAACAAGATGAATGTGCCTTTCACCTATATGCAGAGTTACGTTCAAAGACTTGAAAAGGGGGAAACGATAGAGAGGTCCCTTACAGCAATTTCTGAAGAGAGAGAAAGGATTGTGGATGAGTATCGGAAGCTTATAAAGTCGGAAGACGATAGAAAATCCTTTAACGATGCGTTTGGTATTGTAAGGACAATATACCGATATGCGGAAGACCACATTTTCTGGGTTGAGCACTGGCTGCATACGATATGGTTTAAAAAGGTAAGAGAGTTTGGAAAGCTGCTCACCGATAACAAAATATTGAAAAAGGTAGACGATATCTTTCTTTTCAATAGATTTGAAGTCCCTATGCTGCTTGAAGATTTAGTGACCACATGGGCATTGGGAGAAGGGGTGCCGTCAAGAAGCAAATTCTGGATGAAGAAAGCGGAGAAGAGAGAAAAGATACTGGACGCAGCCAGAAAATGGAATGCTCCGCCAGCGCTCGGGATACCTCCGGAAGAGATCGTGGAACCATTTACCATCATGCTCTGGGGTGTCACCAGTGCTCAAATTAATGAATGGATAAAAGGTACGGGAGCTGAAAAAGATGTGACAGAAATTAAAGGTTTTGCTTCATCAGCAGGAGTGGCTGAAGGTCCTGCAAGGGTCCTCAAACTCCTTGAAGATATTGTTACACTAAAGGAGGGCGAGATTATGGTTGCCCCCACGACAAACCCATCCTGGGCACCGGTCTTTACAAAGATAAAGGCAGCCGTAACGGAT
Source organism: Thermodesulfobacteriota bacterium (assembly GCA_049684675.1). GTDB lineage: Bacteria > Desulfobacterota > BSN033 > BSN033 > UBA1163 > UBA1163. The sequence goes on from JBAVGF010000008.1 coordinate 29,363, forward strand.
ATAGGAGGACTGACATCCCATGCGGCCATTGTTTCGAGGGAATATGGCTTGCCTTCTGTAACCGGTACTGGAGTTGCGACCTCTGTGATAAAGACAGGCGATATCATTAAAGTGGATGGAACGACGGGTATCGTGATGATCGTCAAGAGGGCAAAGGGTAAATAAGTCTGATCACCTTTTGGGGGTACGATTCCTGTACCCCCAAAAGGTGATGAATGACGAAAGGGACGAATATGCCGGAGAAATGGATATACTGGCTGAAAGAGCTCGGACAAGAGAACAACAACATCGTTGGGAAGAAATGCGCAAACCTCGGAGAGATGATGAAGGGAGGGTTTAATGTCCCGTCTGGCTATGCTCTGAGTGTGGAAGCCTACAAAAGATTCATGAATGAAACAGAAGCCACCGGGCGCTTGTTAAAGTATTTAGAGAGCTTCAAGGCAGATCCAAATAAGGTCTCTGATACGTTAAAGTATGACAAGGCGTCTCAAGACATAAGGGAAATGGTTGAATCGATAAAGATGCCCTCCGATATGGAGAAGACGGTAAAGGAGTATTACTTGGAGCTGTGCAGGATGGCGGGACGTGAAAACATCTATGTGGCTACACGTTCGGCTGGCCCTGTAAGCCATCCCGGTCAATATGAGACATATCTTAATGTGAGCGGATCAGAGGAAGTCGTCAAAAATGTAACAAAAGTATGGTCAAGTACTTTCAATACCCGCTCTATGATTGCAAGGGCAAAATTGGGTCTCCCTTTGCATTATGACCCGATTGGTGTGGCGGTATTAACCATGGTGGATGCAAAGGCTGCCGGCGTGATGTTTACAGTGAATCCAGTGAATGGGGATGAGTCAAAAGTGGTCATTGAGGGGAGTTTCGGTCTTGGCGAAGCGGTTGTTTCGGGGAACGTGACCCCCGATCGATATTTGGTTGATAAGGTGACACTCGAAATAGAGGAAAGGGTGATCTCTGATAAGGGGAGTGAATATGCCTATAACCCTAAGACCAAGGAAATGGAGTATAAGGAATTACGACCCGATCAGAGGAAACTTCCTTGCCTTGAAGACAGGGAGATCCTAGAACTCACAAAGATTTCAAAAAAAGTGGAGACCCACTTTGGGTGCCCACAAGACATAGAATATAGTATCTCGGGAAGCCTTCCGTTCCCTGAAAACATCTTTCTCGTTCAGGCTCGTCCTGAGAGCGTTTGGGGTAAAAAGAAGAAGGAATCGGTGCTTGGAAAAAAGACTGGTTTAGAATTATTGTTTGAAAAGGCTTTTACCCCTACAAAGGTGAAGATTTAAACGAAGCCCCGCCCTATGAGTGGGGCTTCTTATATCATATGCTCTGTTTTTTAAATCGTTTCTTCCATCCCCTCCCCGAGGAGGATCATCAATACTATCTTCATAGAAAGAGACCCCAGCAAAAGCGGAAGGTATAATGAAAAAACATCTTCTCATCGTCGCCACGTTAGATACCAAAGGAAGAGAAGCGGCCTATATTAAGGGCGACGTCCAAAGACTCGGTATCCAGCCTATATTGATGGATGTTGGAATCCTAGGAGAACCTTTGACCCCTCCTGATATCAATCGGAAGGAGGTACTTGAGGCCGCGGGTTATCATTTGGAGCATTTAATCAAAGAGAAAGATCGTTCAATGGCCATCAAAGCCATTCAGGAGGGAGGAACGATCTTAACAAGGCGCTTACTGGAGGACGAAAAACTGGATGGGGTCTTAGGGATTGGGGGGGGTACAGGAACAGCGATTGTCACCCATATCATGCGATCCCTTCCATTAGGCCTACCCAAGGTCATGCTCTCTACTGTGGCCTCCAGAGATATGAGAGAATATGTGGGAACAAAAGATATTGTCATGTTCCATTCCGTGGCAGATATCTTGGGGTCCAATGAATTTATGCGTTTAATCCTTGGACAGGTCTCCTCTGCCATTTGCGGAATGATCGAAAAAGACAGAAAAATGAACAAAGAAAAACCCATGGTCGCAGTGACTGCCTACGGCATTAATTCAAATTGTGCAACGCATGCAGAACCCCTGCTCCAGGAAAAAGGATACGAAATGATCGCTTTCCACGCCAATGGAGTCGGTGGGATGGCCATGGAGGAGTTTATTGCAGAAGGATTGGTTGCGGGTGTACTCGATTTCACGACTCACGAGATAGCCGATGAGATGTTCGGGGGATATTGCAAAGGCATCGGTCCGATGCGATTAGAAACCGCAGGCCGTCTTGGAATTCCTCTCGTTGTGGCACCCGGCGGACTGGACAATGCCGTCTTTAGTCCCACTTATCCTATGCCCCATCAACTGCAAGGAAGAAAGATATATTCACATGATATCCGATTCTGTGTCCGCATGGGTCCTGAAGAAATGAAGGCCTTTGCCCAAATCATGGGTGAAAAGTTAAACCGGTCAAAGGGCCCCATTCACATCCTCATTCCTAAGAGGGGTTGGTCTGAAGCGGATAAGGAGGGAATGACGCTCTTTGATCCGAAGATAGACCATGTGTTTGTTGAAGAACTAAAAAAAATCCTCCAGCCTAACATCCCTCTTGAGGAGATGGATGTTCATATCAGTGAGCCTGCCTTTGCCCAGAGAGCGGTAGAGGTCCTGGATGAGATGATAAGATCGAATAGGATCAACCCCAAATAATTCTCAAAATCACATATCCCAAACAAATTTATTATCCGCAATCCGCGAAAACCTTTTACGATTCACCTGAGAGGGTCAACGATTGATTCAGCGTTGGAGAAAGGGGTTACAAGCAGGGTTTCTCATGTGGTCAATAAATTTTTGAATCCATATATTGTATTTCATCGATTTCAGAAACAGAATAGAAATCTCAAGGAGGAGGGGGGGGACCAAGGGAATAATCTTGAGATTTCGTTTCTCATCTTCAAGGATAGACCCTTTGATAAGCACTGAAATGCCTTTCCCTTTAGAAACCCATTCTTTAATAAACTCTGTGCTTTTAACCTCGATGAGGACAGAAGTGGTTATCCTCATGGATTTCAAGGCCGAAAGGACAACCTTTCTCGTTGCAGACCCCTCCTCCCGTAAGATAAGAGGATAATTCCTAATCTCGCGAAGTGAGATAGATTCCTTCTTTGAGAGGACATGATCTTTGGGGGTGATGAGGACAAGCTCCTCCTTTAGAAAAGGAATGGAGTATAATTTCTTTGATAGGATTGGGTTTGCGACAATAACAATGTCGTTATGGCCGGAGAGCAAGGTATTTTCCATCTCTTCTGAGCTTCCAGTATCCAGCTTAATCATCACTTGAGGGAAGGCCTTTTGAAAGCTCCCGAGAAGCTCTGGCATGATAGTCCTTGAATAGGTGGGGGTCGTCCCAATGTTGAGATGAGGTTTCACCTCTTCATGCATGTTTTTGATTCTTTTCTCCAATTCCTCTGCTATCCTGACGATCCTCTCTGCGTATTTGAAAATTATCTTTCCCTCCGGAGTCAATTCGATCGTCCCCTTCTCTCTTTTCAGAAGGTGGCGCCCTGTTTGAACCTCTAACTGTGAAATATGGTTGGAAACACCGGGCTGGGTCAGGCAGAGCACCTCTGCAGCTTTGGAGAAACTTTTCAGTTGCACCACTTCATAAAAAACAATGAGGGAGTTTAAGGAATAGGAATACATATCAGTTTTTCTTATAAACTATTATTAGAAATGAATTGACATGTCAAGTCAATGCTTATAATTTAGAGCCAAAATAAAATCCAAAGGAGGCCGCTTATGGATTTAAGAGGTTTTATATCACTTTGTGAGAAGGAAGGGGAACTAAAAAGGATAAAGCCAGAGGTGGATTGGAACCTTGAGATGTCTCACATTGCAAAACTGAATGAAGAAAATGCGGGACCTGCTCTCCTTTTTGAAAAAGTCAAGGGCTACCCCAGTCAAGTGATCTCCAGTGTTTGTACGACTACGTCCAGGTTGGCCCTGATCATGGGCATGCCCAAGAATACAAGTCTGGTTGAGCTCATGAGGGAGTGGGTAAAAAGGACGCATAATAAGATTCCTCCAAAGTGGGTAGCAAGCGGACCGTGTAAGGAGAACGTACTCAAGGGAGATCAGATCAATCTTCTTAAGTTTCCAGTTCCTAAGGTCTTCCCAAAGGATGGTGGTCGTTTCTTCGGAACCACAGCCTATACCATTTCAAAGGACCCTGAGTCCGGGTGGCTTAATATTGGTGTCTATAGACTTCAAGTGTTGGATGAAAAGACACTGGGCGCACAGTTCATCAAGGGAAAGCATTCAGACATCATGCTCCAGAAATATAAATCGCTCAAAAAGCCTATGCCCGTGATCGTTGCCATCGGAGGTGATCCTCTAATGTTCTTGATGGGTGCTGCAAGGCTTCCTGCTTTTGAATCAGAATTTGATTTTGCAGGCGCAATTCGTAAGGAGCCGATAGAGGTCGTTAAAGGAGAAACGGTCGATCTCCCTGTTCCAGCGAATGCTGAAATCGTAGTTGAGGGAGAGGTAGATCCTGAGACGACAAGGCCTGAGGGCCCATTCGGTGAATACACGGGCTACTATTCAGGAGTAGGGTCGACGCCAAGAAATTTTATCAAGATTCATTGCATCACCCATCGGAATAACCCCATATTCTGGTTTACGACCGTGGGAAGGGCTGTGACAGATACACATATGACCATGGCCCTGACCTACGGTGCGACGCTTTGGCAAGAACTTGAAGCGATGAGGATCCCGGGAATAAAGGCCGTGTACTGCCCACCCGAAGGTGCAGGAAGATTCATTGCAATCATCTCTGTGAAGCAAATGTATCCCGGTCACGCCAACCAAGTAGGTACCGCAGCCATCTCAACTGAGATGGGTGCTTATGGTTTAAAGACCGTGATTGTCGTGGATGAGGATATCGATCCCTGGGATTTACCTCGTGTGCTATGGGCTCTCAGTTTCAGGTTCCAACCGAGTAGGGCTCAGATCATCAATCGCGGAAGATCTACCCCCTTAGATCCTTCTCTTCCCATCGATCAAAGGGATATCACCTCCAGGATCATCATGGATGCCACGATACCCTTCGAGTGGAAGGAAAAACCCATTAC
>JBAVGF010000009.1:0-2728 GCA_049684675.1 Thermodesulfobacteriota bacterium
CCCATTTAACAGGGTTAGAGTCCCGACTAAATTTACGACTAAAAATTAATTACGTTAACCGAATTCACTTCTCGCGCAGGTCCGCGCCTTATCAGGTCTTCCCGCACTTAAACCTGGCTGGCCTTAATGGCTTCCCGCAAGGCGGTCTGGTCCAACGGGGGCGTCAAAACGCCGGCCCTTTCAACCAAGGTAATAGCATCAAAAGCACATCCGCTGGCACAGACGCCGCATCCGATGCAACGGTCTAAATTCAATTCCGGCTTGTCTTCATTGTCCATGGCAAGGGCTTGGGTGGGGCAGCGGTCGATACAGGTCCCGCAAGAGGTGCACAGATCACGGTCATGCCGTGGTTTAAATCCGGAGTTCAAGATCAGCCCGGGTTTGGGCTGGGCCAGGGCGGTCTTTAGGATGATGCAATGGCAGCCGCAACAGTTACATAGAAAGTCGATTTCCTGGCGGTTGATGGTCGCATGGACCAGGCCGGCTTCCTCGGCTTTATTAAGGACCTCCATCGCTTCTTCTTTGGAGATCTGCCGACCCATCTTCCGGTCGATGACGAACTGGGCCCCCATTCCGAATTGCATGCAGACTTCGTCGGGTTTTCCGCAATCGTCCTTTTCATCGATCAGCTTGGCCTCATGGCGGCAGAAACAGGTGGAAACTGCGAGGGGTTGATATTTTTCTATGTAGGAGGCCACCTGCTGATAGGTATGGATGGTGTTTCCGACCTGGATCTTTTGGTTCACCGGGATGACCCGATTGATCGGATAGGTTATTTTCAGCGCACCCTGCCCGGCATCCAGCGCCGCTTTGTATGCGTGGATCAGACGGGCCAGCTTTTTATCCCTTTCGGTTTTGGTCCCCCTCATGAACTGGAATTCAAAGATTCCAACTACAAAAACCGGCGCACTGTAAAGGGTTGCTCCGCCCATGGAACCGGCGGTGCAAAGCCCTTTGTAGGCCATGCCTTCCAGAATGGGCCTGACCTCATTTACCTCTTTTCCCATCTCCCTGGCGACGGCCTCGGCCGGATGAAATCCTTTGGGTATCGCGTTATAAACCGCCGCCTCTTCCGGGGTAAATAGTTCTTCTACCAGGGCATAAAACTCGGGGATATCCTTACCCGGGTATCTTCCACCTCGTTTAGCCAATATCTCGTATAGGTCATGATACACCTTTTCGGCCATTTTCCTTACCTCCTGTATATAGTTTGTTTTGACATGGGTTCATTGATGAAACCATCAACGGTATTTAGCTGCTTACAGTCATCCGGTTTGCTTTACTTCGGTTGCTTCCGCATTATGCCAGCCACTACCCTGACTTCTTTGTTGGGATTTCGCTCGGCCCTTGATTCGGCCTTGCTTATCCCTTACTCCTCACTAAGTGCAGGCATGTTTTTACCTCAACTCCTTTCTGTCCCCTTTTGTTTTTCCTTTTTCTCCACCACACAATAGATCCCTTCGCCAGCCATAGCCGGTCCGAAACACTGGTTATCGGAAAGACAAGAAGCCTTCCGCAGGTCTCCGGACTTCCAGCGTTTGATGAGTCCGGATTCTCTAATGAAGGGTCGGCTCATAGAGATGTAGTCGGCCCACCCCTGCTCTATGATCCGTTCTGCCACAGGCAGAGAGCGGATACCCCCCACCAATATCAATGGAACCTTTATTGTTTCCTTAAACACCTTTGCCGCTTCAAGAAAATAGGCTTCTTTTTCTTCGTTGGTAACTCCCATTCTGGAAGGGGTTAATTGGCCTGATCGTAAAGTCCCACCGCTGAGTTCAATGGCATCGATGCCATCCTCTTGCAGCAGCCTTCCGATTTTTAAGGAATCTCCCAAAGTAAGCCCTCCTTCCATGAAATCCTGCGAATTGAGTTTGATCAGGACAGGGAACCCGTTACCTACCGTCGACCGTACTTTTTTCAGGACTTCTCTAAGGACCTGGTATCGATTCTCCACCGAACCTCCATAGGCATCAGTGCGTTTATTGAAAAGGGGAGAGAGGAATTGATTCATCAAGTAGCCATGGGCCGCATGAATTTGAACCCCATCAAACCCCGCTTTTTGGGCCCTCTGAGCGGCCAGACCGAAGGCCTCAATAAGTTCCTGAATGTCGCCCGCCGTCATCTCCTTGCAGGGAGACTTGGAGATTCCCTCTACGTTCGAGGGGGCCAGAGGCATCTGACCGGTTAGCTTAGGATTGGCCAAGCAACCGGAATGGGACATTTGGAGTACAATTTTACCACCCTGACCTCGAACGGCCTGCGTTATTTGCCTAAGCCCATTAATCAAGGCATCCTTATAGACACCTATCTGTTTAGGTGCAGCCTGTCCTTCCGGCTTGATGTAGGCATGGCTGGATATGATCAGCCCGACCTGGCCTTCGGCCAATTGACTCATGCAATCCACCAGTGCACGGGTTACAGAGCCGTCATCTTCGGCCATACCTTCCCAGGTCGCTGAACGAACGAACCGATTAGATAGCTGCATTCCATTGATTTCTGTTACTTCAAATAACTTTGACATGATTTTTCTCCTTTAAAGACAGAATATCTTCCTTTTTCCAGAGTAAGTCTAAGGACCAACTCCAGACCCACATCATGGGCACCGGCATCGAGGCAGATTTTCTTGATCACTTCGGCGGGATAGAAATTTCCCTTCAGACTTTCGTTGACTGTTGCCATAGCTTCACCTCAAAAATTTTTTCAACATTTTGCTTCTATCTTTATC
>JBAVGF010000010.1:0-1538 GCA_049684675.1 Thermodesulfobacteriota bacterium
GCACGCGCTTTGTCGTCTCCGCCAGAAACACGGCAGCCTGACCGGCCGAGTTTCCTCCGCCAACCACAATCACTTCTTCTCCGCCGCACAACTGCGCTTCCACAAAGGTCGCGCCGTAATAGACCCCTGCGCCTTCAAAGCGCGAAAGCTCTTTTAATGGCGGCTTTCGATACTCCGCCCCGGTCGCAATCACGACCGTGCGTGCGGGAATTCGAGCCCCGTTCTCCACTTCGACGACATATGGCTTGCGGTCGGAAGCGAGTCGCGTGCCCTTGGCGATAAGGATCTCCGCGCCGAACTTCTGCGCCTGGCTGTATGCCCGAGCTGCGAGTTCCTGGCCCGAGATACCGGTTGGGAACCCCAAGTAATTTTCAATTTTTGAACTTGAACCTGCCTGACCACCCGGTGAACTCGCCTCCAGCACCAAAACGTCAAGCCCTTCTGAAGCGCCGTAAACGGCTGCCGCCAATCCCGAGGGACCCGCACCAACGATGAGGAGATCGCGCAGGTGTGTTTGGTCAACAGCCTCGTTAAAACCAAGACCGTCGGCGACTTGCTGGTTGGTAGGGTTCCGTAGCACCAGCTGGCCGCGGCAGATCACCACGGGTATTTCACTGGCGGCGATGTGGAAAACATCCAGCAGGTTCTGGACGTCAGGATCCCGCTCGAGGTCTATGTAGGAGTAAGGATAGCCATTGCGCATCAGGAACTCTTTGATTTGAAGCGTACCGGCGGAATGGGTCGAGCCGACGAGCACAGCATCTCCCATCCCGGCCGCCACCAACTCAACCCTGCGGAGTAGGAAAGCACGCATGACGATCTCGCCGAGCTCGGCATCGGTCTGCACCAAAGCCAGCATCTGTTGACGATCAAGTTCGATCACCTCACCCGGCTTGGTGACACGCATTCGGAAGAGAGCCCGGCGGCCCGAGAGCATGTTGACCTCGCCCGTGAACTGACTCGGCCGATGGACGGTGATAAGGGTCTCAGTGGCGCCTAGGGGACGCACGATCTCGATCTCGCCCGAGACCACCACAAAGAACGGTACGGCGCTGTCTCCCTGCTCGACAAGCACCTCGCCACGCTGGATCGCTCGCATGTGCCCGTGTGCTGCAATGCGACGAATCTGCGCCGGAGTTAATATGGGAAATATCTCCTCAGCACGAGAGCTGGTCAGCGGAAGTCCACTAGTTGTATCGGTCATAATGGTCCTTTCCGGTGCGGTTACTTCTCCCAAATCATCTGAGTTCTACAGATCAGGGCTCGGCGGCAGCAATGGTCATGACCGCAACGCCCAAAAAGCGGCGGCGATCATGGTTAATTTCTTTGGACACTTGTCTCTCTCCTATTGGATTCAAAGCAGTTGCGAAAAAATGGTTCCCATGTATCCGCGATGTGTCCCCATCCATCGCCTTTGAATGCTGATGCATTAGAGAGAGGCGATCGAGTCGACAACCTGTTTTGTGGTCAGAATGGCACTGGCGTAGTTCGGGATATTGATGTCGAGAGCGGCGTGCATGTCTTCATCCGAGTAATCC
>JBAVGF010000011.1:0-3785 GCA_049684675.1 Thermodesulfobacteriota bacterium
GTTATTGTTCTTTCAGAAGCTGGATATCGTATCCATAGGCGAGGAGAATTGACTAAATGATTATTGAAGAGATAATTTATTTAAATCAAAGCCTGTTCTCAAAAAGAATGGGCTTTTTTGCTTCATTGATTTACAGACCACGAAACACGATTCACGATTCACGAATCACGCTCTTACATCAGACAGCCTGTTCCAGGATTTAAGATCCCTGATCGTCGAGGCGCGACAGGATGTGGCCCGGCAGGTGAATTCTGCGCTGGTCCTGCTCTACTGGCGCGTGGGTAAACGCATCCGCAAAGACATCCTGAAGGAAAAAAGGGCAGAATATGGTGTGGAAATTGTGCCGACACTGTCGGCACAATTGGTCGAGGAATTCGGAACAGGCTTTTCTGAGAAAAATCTGCGGCGGATGGTTCAATTTGCCCAAGCATTCCCAGATGAGCAAATTGTCGTGACACTGTCACGACAATTGGGTTGGAGCCATTTCGTCACCATCATTCCACTCGATGATGATCTCAAACGTGACTTCTATGCTGAGATGTGCCTATGACGGAAAAACTTCTGAGATACGACTCACCGAGAATCGAACAAGAATGAAGAGGAAAAGTTAGGTGTTACTCCTGACGCCTCACAAAAGTGATGATTGTGATCAACGTCCCTCAAATCTAGCTGGGACTCAACGACGAATCTTCCCCCTCTACGTCAGGCTGTGTTCTTCAGCCCCTGGGCAATGCCATTCAGGGTGGTATTCAGGCCGCGCTGGAGAAGTTCACGCTCAGGGTCGTCCTGGTTCGTCCTCCGCTTTCGTCTCAGAAAGCTTATCTGCAAAAGTGAGAGGGGATCGATATATTGGTCCCGATGGGCAATCGCTGTCTGTAACATGGGCTGGTCCATCAAAAGATACGGGCTTTCCCGTATACGGAGCAGTATGTCCACCGTTTTCAGGAATTCAGCCTCAAGTTTTTCGAGAAGTTGGTTAGAGTCAGGGGCTAAGTTCTGTACATAAGCACGGGCGATGGTTAGATCGGTCTTTGCGCAGATCATTTCCAGTTTTCCCATCAGGTCGTCAAAAAAGCACCAGGTGCGAGCCATGCGCTGAAGAATTTGAAGTGCTTCGGGTTCTTCCGCGACTTTCGAAAGGGCCGTTCCGCTCCCCAGCCAGGCGGGCAGGTTTAGGCGGATTTGTGTCCATCCAAAGACCCAGGGTATCGCGCGCAGGGCTTCCATGGTGTCCGCTCCTCCCTCGCGATAGGCAGGCCGTGATCCAAAGTGCATATGGGCCAGCTCGGGGGCGGGCGTTGCCTCGAGAAAGAGGCGAAATAGACGACCGGCTCCATAGACGTGCTCGCGATAGACCTGCAAGGCCAGCTCGGACAGATGGTCCATCATCTCCGCGAAAAGCTTTTTGTCTCCGGGGCGAAGATCTTCACACCCCTCATTCATAGAAGCAAGCAAGGTGCCCGCGACCAGCGTTTCAATGCTCTCCACTCCAACGTGGATCAGTCCGTATTTTTGAGAAATGACCTCGCCCTGTTCGGTGATCTTGATTCGACCTTTGACTGTTGACGGCGGAAGGGCGAGAAGGGCCCGAAAGACTGAAGACCCTCCGCCTCTTCCGACAGTGCCTCCGCGGCCGTGAAAAAAGATAAGGTTCACCTTGGCTTTTTCGCAGACCCTCGTCAGATTCTCCTGGGCCTGGTAGAGGGCCCAGGAGGCCGGAATGAGTCCTACATCCTTTGTGGAGTCGGAGTAGCCGATCATGACCTCCTGCTGCATTCCTCTTGCTTCCAGCTGCCTGCGATAGGCGGGACTGGAGAAGAGTGAGATCATGATCTGGGGAGCATTTATCAAATCCTGATGGGTTTCAAAGAGGGGTACCACGTCGAGTCTTGAAAAAGCCGGTTCTGACGAAAGATCGACAAGCCCCGCCTCTCGTGCCAGAAGCAATACCCGCAGCAGATCTTCGGCGCATTTCGTCATGGATACGATGTAGCTGGACGCCGCCTCGGGTCCGATCTCCTCTTGCAATTGGAAGATGGCTCGAAAGACGTTCAGGACATTTTGGGTTCGATCACTAAAAGAAAGGTGATTGCCGGAGTCCGGACGCCGGGCCAGGAGTTGCTCTTCGATGCTTTTACTGTCGAAAGAGGGTGGGGCAAGGAGATGGAAGAGCTCCTCCGACGCCTCGAAGTGGACCTTGGCATTCTCGCGAATGTCGAGGAGATATCCGAAGAATCCGTGAGTTCTCAGTGAAGCGAGAAGAGGGTCCAGGAAGACCTCGCGGGCATGCCTGGCTTTCGCTTTCTCAAGTGAATCCATGATCAGCAGAAGGTCTTCTTCAAAATCGCCGGAATGGCAATAAGCTCTCGGGCGGGCCTTCGCCCTCCCGAATCGCCTTTCATTCATCACCTCTTCAGTCGCCTCGAGGCGGCCAGCGATGAAACTGAGCTTCTGCCGGATGGGCTCGTCGGAATTGCGCTCACGGATCCTTCTCCAGAGATCAGGAAGGTCTTTGCGGTCCTTTTTCAAAGAGTTGAGAAGTTTCTTCGGCACGGGCTTAATGCGGGTGGAAAGGGAAAGAAATTCGATCAGCTCTTGCACCTTTTTCCGGTACATGCCCAGAATGACAGCGGAAGCAGATCGAGCGGCATAGAGGGTGAGATCGGGGGTCACATTCGGATTACCATCCCGGTCTCCTCCGACCCAGCTTCCGAGACGCAATGGCAGATGCGGAGGACGGTCCCACTCATACACCTCTCTCATGGCCCGCTGAAGCGTTTTTATTACAAGGGCCTCGGTTTCAAGAAAGTGGTGTTCGAGGTACCAGAGCACATTACTGATCTCATCCATCACGGTAGAACGATCCCGGCGGACTTCGGCCGTGAGCCAAAGAATCTCGATTTCCGCCTCCAGGATCTCTTCCAGCTCTTTTCGTTCCGCAGGAATCATTCCGGCCATACTTAACAATCTTCGTGCAATCCTGGTCTGCAAATCGAGAATAGTATGCCGTGTGGGTTCTGTAGGATGTGCGGTCAGCACCGGCTTCACTGCCATTTCGGAGAGAACCTGGAAGACTTCTTCCGCCGGATGCCTTCTCTGTTTGAGGTGTTCCAGGGCCTCTTGAAGGCTCGGCACCCCCTTCAGTGCTGTGCTGGTGAGGGCCTGAGGCTGGCAACACCGAACCCGGTGCACCTGCTCAGCGGTGTTAATAAGAACAAAGAATAGGGTGAAGGCACGGGCAACTTTTACGCTCGTTTCGAGAGGCAGGCTCTCGACAAAGGAGAGGAGGGCATCCATCCCGGGGGCCTGAGGCTCATTCTGGCGTCTCGCCCGACAGGCCCCTCGGAGACGTTCGACTGCCTCAAAGCATTCCTTCCCTTCCAGGTTAAGGATTACCCTTCCCAGGATGGAGCCGAGCCACCGCACATCATCGTGCAGTGCCCGATCTTCAGCATGACTGGTTTGCTCCGGAAGAAGACTCATCCGAATACCTTGAAGAAGCGTCTCTCTGTTGACATCCTCATTCAAGAATACACCCGATTAGGTCAGGACTCAATCCCATAGTTCATTAAAGCTTATCATGAGGTGCATAGCTTATGGGTAACCTAATTACTCAATGACCTAATGACTTAATGAACAATGAGTGACCCAATTACGCAATAACCAATGACTTATCTTGCTTTCAGCTTTGAGCTTTTAATTACTCAATAACCCAATAACCCAATAACTCAATAACTTAACATGGGGTTGTCATCCCTTTCTCTTTCTGATAGAGTGGGGCAACC
>JBAVGF010000012.1:0-29434 GCA_049684675.1 Thermodesulfobacteriota bacterium
GTGATAAAGAGGCACAAAATAATCCGCCAGGCGGGCACTATTATGTTATCACTATAAAAATAAAGTGAATTCCGAGCATTTCGATCATCACTCAGCCGATCCCTCAATCTCGTTCCCTTCTCGCTCACCGATCTGTCGCTCTCGGAAAAGCTCTCCAACTTCCAGCCTCCTCATGTTGGCTGAATGACGTCTTCCGTCTCATCCCAGCCATTGAGGATTGTGCGCCGTCCCGTCATAATGATCGCTTGTCTTAAACAGTTCATACCTGCCCGTTGCTGCCGCTTCCGCCGTACGGGCGAGCAAACTCCTGATGGCTTCCTTGCTCATCGGCTTGAATGTATGCGCGGCTTCAAGCGCTTGGTCGAGCACTTTCATGCTGTCAATGCCCGTGATCACAGTAGCCGTCGATAAGTTCAACACATAGTGCAGACACTCTATGGGCGTAATTGTCTTACTTTGCAGAATGAAGGGATCACCCATCGATTTCATTCCCAGCACCCCAACCTCGTCCTTGACCAACCGAGGGAGAACATGATGTTCGAAGCTGCGAAAATGCGCGTCCATGACGTTCAACGGCATCTGCACGGCGTCGAAACGAAATCTGTGGGCCGCCGCGATATCCAGCATCCGGAGATGAATCAGTGGATCCTTGTGCCCGGTAAAACCGATATAACGAATCTTTCCTGCCTGCCTCGCTCCCAGCGTCGCTTCGATTGCGCCGCCGGGCGCGAAGATGCGGTCCGGGTCTTCCATTCGGATGATCTCGTGAAACTGCATCAGGTCAACGTGATCCGTCTGCAACCGCAGGAGGCATTCCTCAATCTGTCTGGCCGCGGACTCTTTGGTGCGACCGTCGATCTTAGTCATGAGGAAGACCTTTTGGCGGTAGCCGCCGCGCAAAGCCTTGCCCATGCGGATTTCACTGGCACCGCTATTATAGTCCCAGCAGTTATCGAGAAAATTGATTCCCTTGTCGATCGCGGTGCGGATGATGCGAACACTCTCCGGCTCCGTGAGTTCCGGCTTGCCAATGTGAAATCCGCCCAGCCCGATCGCGGAAACTTTTTCGCCCGTGCGTCCGAGCGTCCGGTGAGGAACTTCTCCCTTAGGTTCCGCTGCGGGCGTGTACGAAGCCAAGCTTGCTAGAACCGAGGCGCCAGCAGCGATTTCCAAAAATTGCCTGCGAGTGACCGTTGAGTCGTGGGCGTACTTGGCCTCTTGCTGATTCTCGCGTCCAACTTCCACCGAATTAATGTCAATTCCACCGCTCAACATGTTTGAATCCTCCATAGCACCTGATGGGTATCTCAATCTGAGTTCCTACCCTGCGTTCACAAGAACCAGATCGGACGATGCCGTGAATGAGATCCGTTGGGAACTCCACCTATCAAACTCGCTTCAACCAAACTTAGGGAATCAAGGACAGCCCGCTGAAATCGATAAGAACTTCCTTGATAGAGGAAAGCATTCGGACCGAATAAGATTTCGCGCATTCTTAGCTAAAAATCCCCACAAAGATTAGCGTTACCAAGATTTGGACAAGAATGACAGCGGTAATCAATAAAGGTCGGTTTGCCATATGCTTTTCGATACCCGTGACAGCAGAAGAAAACATCGAAATATTCGCTAAATTAAATACAACTATTGTGACGAACAGAGCCCAACCACCTTTGTAAATCCACCAGCAAAAGATGCCATACCCAATCTCCAAAACAAAAGCAACGATAGGATATTTAGCGTAAAGCCCAAGTCCAAACTTCGAGCCCTTGGTAAAAGGCACAATCGCAATATCATTGCTATGAGTTATCAGATCAAGAATAAGATGGGAAATCACACCTATGCCTAAGGCCATCCCTATATCTGGCTGGCGCAGCCCCTTACTTATAATGAGCCATGACAGTAACGCTACACCAACCATGGTTACCATGGAATGTGAAAATGGCATGTATGAGAGGTGAACGTCACCCACGTATCTCACCTGTTTTTCAGTAGTTGTTTTCTCAATCCCCAGAAAGTTCAAAATAATCCATACCATCTCCATGAATTGGACCGAGATCAGTAGCCAAATGATTGGAACGTTTATGAACTCTTTCTTAATAATGAGTGCAGTTGCAGCATGATTAATTGCAAACATAGTTTTGCTTGTCTCGTCACATCTGCATGTATCGGTTATCGGTCTAAATCTACACCTTCTGATAGATCCTGTCAAAAATTCATTAAATGAAGCACCAAACAACGATCACAGGCTGAATCAGGGAGCAATTCTTCAGTTACGGTTTCTTTCGAGAAGTCCGAGCTGGTATTCTTGATTATTTTCGCAGCGTCGAACCTTTCCCTCACGCCGGACCTTTTGCGAGTTCATCAATGTCAGGCATTCTGAAGTTCGACACTTGTGACAAAGTGCCACTCAAAATCTAGAACACCTGCTTTCTTAGATGCTTCAGCGACATCCGCCGGGTTGAGAAAGGCCCCTGCCTTCTCCTTGTCGTGAACCTCAAGAATGAAGAATGCGCTATTCGGGTCGTCAATCCCGCGCCACAAATACCTTAGATACATTCCGGCATCACGTTGAGCCTGGGCATCCGCATCCATTCTCTCTTTCCACTTCGCGTAATCAGCGACGCGAATGCGGCAGTGCATATAGATCATTGGCACCTCCTTGTCGATCTGGTCACCCGGAGCCGCCGCCGGGCTGCGGTCAGATGAATGGGTTGCTTTTACCCGGCGCGATTGATAGTTCTCGCCGCAAACGACAGAGAGATCCCGTAGATACCATGATGCGCTTTCGGCTTCTTTTTCACTTTACGGGTACCCCCAGACCCTGCAAAATCTCACGCATGTGGTCAATGTGAAATTGAACGTGAAACTTCCCCAAACCTTCGATCATCCCTTCCAGCGTCGGATATTCCCCTAACGGGGAGTCTTTGAGCATGGGAATATGCGCCTTCCGGTCGAGTTGACCTCCAGATAAGCCCGCCACAAACTTGGAGATACCGTCATACTCCCTTTCGACCTCTGAGAGGAGTTGAGTAAAGGTCATCCGGGCACGCGTCTCAGAGAAAAAAGGATTCTCAGGTTCAATGTCGACCCTGGGGGTCTCCCGGTCGAGAAAGGCTTTAAGGATCGGTAGATGGCCAGATCCTTCGGATCCCCAAAGGTGGGAAAGGATTTCTTTGGGAGACCATCGCCCGGCTGGCGCACGGGAAGCTGTGCTCTCATCAAGCCCTTCGCATACTTTCTTTAGTTCTTCGATCTTGCGGCGGATGCCTTGAGCCAACTGATTCCCTGTTGAAGCCGCCATGTCTTCCTCCCTCCTTTCGCTTTTGCTTCATTTTTCATCTCATGTCTTAAACATAATCACCTCGATCATTCTTTGCAAAGTGGGGCGGCTCAGGACCCAGGGTGGTTTCTCAGCGTCTGTGGTAAGAACAAAATAGAACTCTTTGACGCTGTCCGGATGGTTAAGATAGTGGTGTGCTGCGAGGTCCAGATATCGAATCATCCGGCCTCTGCGCAAGTCGTTGGTCGTCTTGAGGCTTACCGGAGCGGCGAGTGCCCGGGCTTTTGCTTTGGCCGAGATCGAAGAGATTAATGCCGCTCGTTATAAAAAGGAGTTTGGGTCAGAGCTTCAATTGATAAACACGGTACGTCTTGATGCGTTTGCCCCCCATCGTCTCAATCCTCTTGTTGAGCAGGTTATTGTCTTCCCGTACCCATGAAAGCTCACCGCCCGTGTAACCGCGTGCCTTTGCAACCCGGAAGGATTCGAGATACAGGAGGGTCTCCAATCCCCGGCGTTGGAAAGCTCTGCGCACAGCCAATAAGGCAAACCGCAAGGTTTTGATTTGCTTGGAATAGAAGTAAAATTTCAACATGTCGGCAAGACCCACGCGGCCATCAAAACGTTTGAGCACTTCATTGTAGTCGGGCAAAATCATGGAGAAGGCCACTGGCTTGCCCTTGACCTCTACAAAATTCACCAGCTCTTTTTCAATCACAGGCCGAAGCTTCGCGATAAAATACTGAAGGTCACTGGCACTGAGAGGCGTGAACCCGAATTCCTGACTGTTGGCATCGTTCAATATCCCCATCAGGGTATTCATCTCCTGCCGGAACCGGCTCATGTTCAGGTGCCGGATGGCAATCCCTTCCTTTTTCTGGGCATGTTCGGACAGTTTCTCCAAACCCTCAGGGAGAGGGCCACGGGCGTCCATCCAATAGGCATAGAAATCTTTCTCTTTCTGGAAACCATATTTCTCCAGAAACTCCGGATAATAACCAGGATTGTACGGCATCATGATGGCAGGCGGATAATCAAATCCTTCCACAAGGCAACCCATCCCGTCCAGCTGGGAAAAAGCCATTGGCCCACGCATGACTTTCGTCTCCCGCTCTGACAACCACTTCCTGGCGGCATCCAAGAGAGCTGCAGCGGCCCTGTAGTCCTGCTCCACCTCGAAAAAACCAAAGAAGCCTGCTCGCTCGTTATGATACCGGTTGGCACGATGATCAACGGCGGCCACGATCCGGCCTGCGATCTCGCTGCCTCGATATGCCAAAAAAGCTCTCGCCTCGCCGTGGGCATAGAAAATATTTTCTTCACGATCAAAAATCGTCTCCACATCCGTAATCATCGGCGGCACCCAGTTGTGGTCCCGGGTGTAGATTTTCCAGGGCAGTTTCAAGAAATTCATTTGATCGTTCTTTTCCTCACCGACGGACCGGATGTCGATGGGTGCCCCGGGAGCACCGGGTCCGACCAGACCCAGCTCCGTCCCGATTTTTCTGAGCTTCTCCAAGGCATAGTCCAGTTCCTGGCGGGAATGCGTCGCCGTATAAGAAGTCCGCAGGCAGGCCATCCCGGGCGGAACGGCCGGAGAAACTACCGGATTGACATAGACACCCTCTTGCTCGAGCATCTTGGCAAATTGGAAGGTTTTCAAATCATCGCCTACAAGGATGGGAATGATGGCGGATTGCGTAGACGCGGTCTTAAATCCCATATGTTGAATCTCCCTGAGCATGTAGCGCACATTTTCCCAGAGCCTTTGCCGGCGCTCCGGTTCGCGCTCCAGAATATTCAAGGCAGCCAAAGCGGTTGCCACGGCAGCGGGTGGAGGGGCAGCCTGGAACATAAAGGTGCGGGCATTATGCTTTAAGAACGAGATTACCTTTTCTTCGCCGGCGATAAATCCGCCCAGGCTGGCAAACGATTTTGAAAAAGTACCCATCACCAGATCAACCTTATCCAGCACACCCATTTCTTCACACGTGCCGCGGCCGCCCTTCCCGAGAACGCCCAGGCTGTGGGCCTCATCCACCATCAGGCGGCATCCGTATTTTTTGGCCAACGGGACAATGTGTTTCAGGTCCGCTAAATCGCCCTCCATGGAAAATACCCCATCGACCACAATGAGTTTGCCCGCCTTCTTATCTTGAATATTGATCAGGATGCGTTCCAGATCCTCCATGTCATTATGGCGAAATTTCAAGAGTTTTCCCAAGGCCATTCGGCAGCCGTCCAGGATCGAGGCATGGTTGGTGCGGTCTGAAATGACGATATCATTCTTTCCCACGATCGTCGAGATAACGCCCAGATTGGTAGTAAATCCGGTGCTGAATACTAAGGACGCTTCCTTCTTCATAAACCGGGCCAGACGCCCTTCCAACTCCACATGGAGATCGATCGTCCCGTTTAGGAAACGGGAGCCCGTGCAGCCGGTCCCGTATTTCTCTATGGCTTTGACGGCAGCCTCCTTCACCTCCGGATGGGAGGTCAGACCCAAATAATTGTTGGAGCCGATCATCACCGTTTTGCGGCCATTCATAATGACCGTTGTGTCTACCGCCCCTTCATTGACGCGAAAATAAGGATAGAGGCCGAGGTTGATAATTTTCTCAGCATCATGATAGTTATAGGCCTTGTCAAACAGATCCACCCTGATCACCCCTTTCAAGAATCATCCTCAGAGCCGGGTAAAGATTGTGAGGAAATGCTTCATCCCTCCAGCCAAATACAAACGGTAGGAACTTGCTCTGAGGTGAGTTGAATATACAAGAAAGGGAGTTGGACGTCAAGGAGGATTAAATAGGGCCTATTGCCTGATGTCGAACGAAGACACTCTTGCCAGGATGATGCAGGGCCTAGCCTCTGTTACACTCAATACTTCAAAAGGAAAAAAGATTTGAAATTATAATTCATTCACGCGACACCAGTCCCTTTTCGATGGCAAAGGCGGTCAGGGCTTGGATGCTGTGGAGATCCAATTTTTCCATCAGGTTGGCCCGATGTTTTTCAACTGTTTTGACACTGATACAGAGGTCCTCCGCAATCTCTTTATTCCTGTATCCTTCGGCAATCATCTTCAGGATCTCCCGCTCCCGTTGGGTCAGGGTTTCCCAGGACGTACGGGACTTCAGACTCTTTTTCCCCTCTATGTACCCTTCGATCACCTTTTCTGAGATTTCAGGACTGATATAATGCGCGCCGCTTAAAACTTTCTTGACTGCCAGGAGTAACTCGGAGTGGGTGGAATCCTTTAAGATATAGCCGTCGGCTCCAGCCCGGAAGGTGGCAAGGATATATTCCTCAGCCCTGTGAACTGTCAAGACCAAGACCTTCGTCGCGGGTGATTCCCTCTTGATCTCCTTGATGGCCTCCATACCGTTCATCCTTGGCATGGAGAGGTCAGTCAGGATGAGGTCGGGTTTGTATTTCTCAACATGCCGGATGGCCTCTCGGCCATCTCCCGCCTCCCCTACGATCTCGAAATTTGCATTTGAGGAGAGGAGTGACCGCAACCCCTCCCTCAGGATGGTATGGTCTTCGGCGATGACGATTCGAACCTTTTGGCTCATAGCTTAGATTCCTCCTCTCCCTGTCTGCCCACCCTACCGGTAGATGCCTTTCTTACTTAGTTTTCCCCCCAAAAAATACTGTATAACCCCCCCTTCAACTACAGTGCATACCTTATTTACCACGTTTATAAAGATTAGTAAAGTGGGGTTTAATGATCATGGTGGAAAAACCATTGAAAACAAGCATGAGACGTATATTAATTGTTGAGGATAATGCCTTTTTCCTGCAATTTCTCAAAGAGACCATGCATTTACGGTTCCCTTCGATAGATATCCTTGAAGCAGCCAACGGAGAGGAGGCGATGCAGAAAATCAAGACGCTCTCACCCGACGCCATCTTTATGGACCTCAGATTGCCCGGAGAAAACGGCCTCGAGCTCACCAAAAAAATAAAAGCCCAATATCCCGATATCGTCGTCGTCATTCTGACCAATTATGATTTACCCGAATATCGTGAGGCGGCATACCAATCCAGGGCAGATCATTTTCTATCGAAGGACTCCTTCTTGAACATGATCAATTCTATCTTAGCAAATCAAGATATTGAGAAGGATAATTCAAATGGCAAGGAGGCCCGTTGAAAAACGGGTCATGGCAACACGTCCAAACCCGCGTCCACCGGAAATTGCGGCGCGAGATGATGAAAAGGACGAATCAAAAATTCACTCAGGGGGAATAAACTTCCGTGCACAAAACGTTAATCGTCGAAGATAGCGCCCTTTACCGAAAGTTACTTAAAGAGACTCTGCAGTCTCGGTTTCCGTCCATGGAAATTGTCGAAGCGGGAGACGGGGAAGAGGCTATGCAAAAAATTAGCGCCCGCCGGCCTGACCTCATCTTCATGGACATCAAATTGCCCGGAGAAAATGGTCTCGAGCTGACAGCAAAGATAAAAGCCAAATATCCTGACGTGATCGTCATCGTTCTGACGAGCTATGATACCCTGGAATACAGAGAGGCAGCGACTCAAGCCAAAGCTGACCATTTTCTTTCAAAAGGTTCCTCGAGCAAAGAGGGTATTCTGGCATTGGTTGACTCTATTTTGGCAGGCCGGTGATGCTCATTCCCCCATACCACAGGAGGGGTGGGGGGATTTTCGACAAGAAATACTGTACGCTTCCGCGCAAAATAGGGAGTGCACCTGATTCACTTTTTGCACCCTGTTACATCACAATGCTTCTTAGCTTCTTAGCCTTTTAGCATGATCAGGCAGCCGAATGAGAGGTTACAAAATCCTGTTAGCGGACGACGATTTTCAAAGTCTTCGGGAGATGGGCGGGTGCTTGGATTCGACATCCGAGGCGCTGAAATCCGGGGCAGATGAGACCACTCTGAACCTGTTGAAGATCATATCGCACGATATCCGAGGACCCCTCGTATCGATGGTGGCAACCCTGAAGTTGCTGAATCGTGGCTATTACGGGAAAATGGATGAGAAGGTGGCCAATAAAATAAGGGAGGTCCTTTCAAATGCCACACGCCTCGCCGGAATGGCGGAAGAATATGTAGGAAGGGCTTTTGCCGTGAATGAAGAATTGGAGATCGAGGGCGAACCACTCTATTTGATCCGCGACATTGTCAACCCGGTTCTGGAAGAATTCTCCCCGGGGCTAAAGGATCGCCGGAAAAACATGAGGGAATCCCAACGATGATCACGAGGATCAAAATTCAGATAATGAAATGGCAAATTCGGCTGCTCAGGTTGAAGCAACAAAGGAGGTCTTATAAAGCGCATGATCTTACAACCCATTCATGGTCGGCTCACCCCGGATAACTGCACGATCATCCTGATGGACTATCAATCGCAGTTTGCCTTAAGCATCAATTCTACCGACGGTGATATCCTGATCCGTAACGTAATCAACCTTGCAAAGATCGCCAGGACATTTAGCATTCCCACTGTTCTGACGACCATCGGGCAATCAAGCTTTGGCGGCCCTCTCTTTTCAAAACTTCAGGAAATCCTCCCTAACCAGGAACCCGTCGACCGCACCACCCTTAGCGCTTTTGAAGACACCCGGGTTCTTGCCACCCTGGAGAAGATAGGACGCAATAAGCTTGTCATCGCCGGATTGTGGACGGACTTCGGTGTCGCGCCCTCCATTCGGCAGGCACGACAGTTAGGCTATGAAGTGTTTATGGTCGTGGACGCCTGCGGGGATGTGACCCTAAGAGCTCACCACCTGGCCACTCAGCACCTCTGCCGGGAAGGAGCTGCGCCGATGACTTGGCTCCAGATGCTGTTAGCCTTACATCGTGACTGGGCTCCTCCAGAAGCTTATGACGTGTTGCTTAACATTGCAAAGGATCACGCAAGTGCTTATGGGCTGGAAATACAGTATGAACGGAGTGGGTTAGATGAACGACAAACAAGATTGGCAAATGACAAGCCGAGAGAAAGGTGGTGGCCAAATGCCCTGCGGTTCCGTTCCGATCACTAAGAAGATATCAAAAAAGGCCTCGACCAAACACCACCCCGGGGATCGTTTCCAAGACCTCATGGGAGGGGAATTTTTTAACGGGGGATTCAGGAAAAGTCTTCTGCTTTCTCACGAGTCCCCGACCAGAAAACAATTATTCCCCTGGATCACGGGTTGAGCAACCTGCGAGGGGTTGCCCCGGGGGCACCTACTAAACAGGTCGAAAGGGGCGTGGCGATCAACGGGCTGGATCCCTAAAGGCCCTTTAAAAGGGCTAGGTTAACGGATCACCTCGCCAACAATACAGCCTATAGCGATTCAGCTTTATAAGAAGATTATCGAACAGGCTCAAAAGGAAGGGGACATTACCACCTGTTCTTGTTTAAGGAAATCCTCGAAGATGAGGAAGGACATCACGATCTCTTTACCACGATGCTCGAAGAGGTTTAAAGGAAACGGGAGGGTCCTATGGAGTGCCATCGCTGCAGAAACCATATGGTTTACGAAAAATTCTATGGTCCTCACGAACATTTTTGGGGCTGGAGATGCATCTTTTGCGGGGAGATCATCGATCCGGTGATTTTGGAAAACCGTGGATCTCCAACGGGGCGAGCCGCAGTCAATAGCCGGACCCGGAGAAGGTAATATCTGAGGATTGTCAAGGCAGGGGATAATGAAGACAACCGATCCTGAATTTCTTAAGTGCTTGCCTCAAGTTTAACCACATTCTATAGCTTAGGAGCCTGACCGCCTGTCCCGCCGGTATATACCCTTCACGGGGAGAGGGGCGGGGGTGGTTTGGCAAATTTCAGATATCCTACGAGAATCGCCCCTCCGAGAAGCATTCCCCCTAAAATAATAAACCCAGTTGAGAAGGATCTTACCTGCCCGATAACACCGATCATGGCCGGGATAGCCCCGCCCCCGAGAAGAAAACTCACAGGCACGGTCAGAGAGACCGCAATGCTCTTGAACTTGTCATCTCCTATTCGAGAGAGCGCAGCAAAACCCGGCGGGAAGAAAGAGGAAGCCAACATAGGTTGAAGAAAAATAAGGACGACCACCCATGATTCAGACACCACGCCAAGGAGCATGACGGCAATTCCGTTAGCGAGAAAGATCACTTTCAGGGTCCGCTTTGGCCCCAGACGATCCGTGACCCATCCGGAGAGAATGGCTATTCCAACAGGACAGATCCGGGAAAGCCCCACCAGCGTGTTGGCCCAAGCCTGATCCATCCCCCTCTCCGATACCAGGTAAAGCGGAAACATGGCAAACATTCCAAAAGTGCCGCCAATGCCCAGGCTGAAAAGGGCCATCATGATCCAGAAAGAGGGCTCCCCCAGGATGACCCGGAGGGTGCTGACATTGAGAGGCTCTCCGCAGAATTTACCTCCCCTGCCGAAGATAGAAAAAAGAATACCGCTGAGGATGGAAAAAATCCCAAATATTATAAAAATGCCTTGCCATGAGAGCCACCTTAGAAGCATCTCCGCGATCAGTGGAGCTACGACGAAACTTGAGTTAGGGGCTAATTCATGAATCGAAATCGCCTTTCCCCAATTCCTCGGGTCTACCAACTCGGTGAGGGTAGCAATCCCCGAGGGGAGGTAGAGTCCTGCCGCCATTCCCAACGTGAAGAGTCCTAAACGAACCATCCAAAGCTGATGGCTAAGGCCGACAAATAGTAGAGCCCCGCCCAGGGCTACCGTGGAGAGGATGATAGTTTTCCGATGACTGAGACGCGAAGAGACGAAACTCGACCCCAGAAGCATGATACAGTATCCAAAAGATATGATAAAAAAGAACGATCCGGCCTCTTCGTGTCCTATCCCTAAATCCTTCTCAACACTGGGCAACAGGGGTGACAGGACAATTCGAGAGATGAAGTTCAAAAAGAAGATCCCGACGAGAAAGAGAAGGGGCGCCATACGGGAATGAAAGGATGATTCCGTTTCTGACGTGGTCACTTCTCCACCTCGTTCCTAATGAAGGAAAGGAATTTGAAAGATGAGAAAGAAGCCGTTGAGTGATGCGAGAGTCCCCAAACAGGCACTGACAATGGCAAAATAAAAAACTGGACGGGATCCTGAAAGAATCGAAACAGAGGCCATCACAATGGCAATCTGAAGCAGAACTTCTCCATAGTCGAAGTAGGGATCTTTACTTCGATTCACATCCCTTTCATGTTCGAGTTTTTTTGCTTCGTTCTCGATCTCCTTCTTCTCGGCATTGTACCGAACTTCCTCTTCCGACATCTTTTTCAGCAACCCCTCAACCCGTTCTCTCACCTCTGGCTTCATCCCACTTCCCCGTTCGATCAGGTCTATCTCCAGGCGCAACTTCTGACCCCGGTAAAGGTGCTCACGTAAAGCTTTAGCCTGGTAGAAAGACCATTGATCAGAGGACTGCTGCTGGGCGAGGAGCATCTCTTTCATCGCATTATTTCCGCCTAACGAAGTGATCGCCAGGACGACCGCAAAAATCGCCGTGGTGAGGGCCACACGTTTCGTAAAGGCCTTTCCCCTTGCCTCCTCAAGCTCTTCTGCATTTGGAAGCTCGACTTCTGACATAACTCTCCTCCTTTTCTCATAGACGCATAACGCATGGGCATAGCGCAAAGCGGGTTAAATACTAAATCGCGAACTCCAAATTCCGAACAAGAGCATCACATGGAGGGTCGATTTGTGCAGGAGTTTATAAGATATACATAGCGAAGTCAAGGTGCGTGGAAGGAGTTAACATTTCGCGACGAATGATGAAAAGGGCGGTGACGACCCGTCAGCCCTTTTGGATTCTCATGGCTTTCGAACACAAAAAGGCCGGCAAAACTGCCGGCCTTTTGATTCTCCATTTATTCTTTTACCTTCTGATGAGCCGTTTAACGTCCTGCTCAGGACCAACGCAACGAACCGCAGGTCGAGCAATGGGTTGCATGGGGGAACATCCATCTCATTGGCCTCACCTCCTTCTCTTAATCCTATTTTAAATTTACTTTCCCCTCCATGTCAAGAAAAAACAAAGAGGAGGAGTTCCATATCAAATCTCCCACCTTTCTGCACGATGCCCAGTGAATATCATGAATGTCCCTATCGGTCTGAAGATGGAGCCCCTAGCCCAGAAAGATTACGAGAATTGGGACTGTTGAAGTAAAAATGCTAATAGAAGGCCGAAATTCCGGTCAGGTCCTGTCCGATGATCAACGTGTGAATGCTCTCCGTTCCCTCCAGCGTGCTCACGGCCTCGAGATCGCACAGATGGCGAATGACATGGTGATCGGCCAGAATACCCCGGCCCCCGAGGATGTCTCTGGCCGATCGAGCGATCTTCATCGCTTCCCGAACATTGTTCAGCTTGGCCATTGAGATCTGGGAGGGTCTCGCTTGATGCCGATCCAGTAATCTGCCCAAATGACAGGTGAGCAATTGCGCCTTCGTAATTTCCAATACCATCCTGACCAGTTTCTCCTGGACAAGCTGGTAAGAGGCAACGGGTTTTCCAAAGACCTCCCTCTTGCGAGCAAAGATCTCGGCGACTTTATAACACGCGATGGCGGACCCTAAGGCGCTGCAAGCCACCCCGTACCGGGCATAGTTGAGGCAGCTCAAAACCGATTTCAAGCCCCTGGCTCCCGGGAGGAGGTTCTCTTCGGGAATCTTACAGTCCTTGAAGATAAGGAGGGAAGTGGGAGAGGTTCGGTAAGAAAACTTCCTCTGGATCAAGGTAGCTTGAAATCCCGGAGTCCCAACTTCTACCAAGATCCCCCGGATTTCGTCATCTATTTTCGCCCAAACCAGGACCACCCTCGCAATGGACCCATTGGTAATCCACGTTTTGCTTCCGTTCAGGAGGTAATGGTCTCCTTGCTTCACGGCCCTGGTTTCCATTCCAGAAGGATTCGACCCGAAATCGGGTTCGGAGAGGCCGAAACAGCCGATGGCCCGCCCTCGGGCCATTTCGGGAAGCCATCTTACTTTCTGCTCTTCGGACCCGAATGCATAAATGGGGTACATTACCAGGGAATTTTGAACTGAAAACATTGCCCTGAGACCACTATCGCAGCGCCCCAGTTCCTGGCAGACCAGGCCATAAATTGTATGGCTTGCTTGGGTGCACCCGTAACCATCCACATGGAGGCCGAAGAGTCCCATCTCTGCCATTCTGGGGACGAGTTCCATGGGAAAGGTTCCACTATCGAAATGGGTGGCCATGAGGGGCATGCATTCTTCATCCACGAATTTTCGCACCTTGTCTCTAAAGCCTTTCTCTTCTTCATTCAAGAATCCTTCCACTTGAAAATAATCCACCATCTCTCTCACTCCCTTATTGACGCGCTCCGATGATCCCTCATCAAGAGGGTGATGCATTGATAAAAACATTTTATCCGATAAGCATAACAAAAGGAAGGAGAAAACGTAGAGCAGATCTTAGAGGTAACGTTCTGAAAGGTGGTAAAAAATGGAGGACCTAATCTTTTCCCTTTTTCTTCAGCAAGCCGAGGAGGTCAGATTCTTTGGAAGATTTTGCATTGGGCTTCTCCTTTTCAATCGCCGCCCTTAATTCTTCCTTTTTCCCCTCCTTCTCGCGGATCAGGTGTCTTTCAACCCAGTGGTCGAGAGCTTTCACGTCGAAAAGAACCCGGTCCCCGATTTTGAGGTACGGGAGTTTTTTCAGCGAGGCCATTCGGTAGACAGTGTCGGTCGAAAGGCTCAAGAACTGGCTCGCCTCTTTGACAGTAATCAATCTCCGGAGTTCAGGAATCTTCTTCATCCGGTCGTCCATCCGTTCAAAATACTTCTCCGCCAGCAGGTCTGCCAGCATATCTAGGAATTCTTTGATCGGGGGCCGGTATTCTTCTTGCGCCATTCTTGCCTCCAAGGTATAGACCTCAACGTTATATAAGAAACCCTGTCCATTTCGGCATTCCGTTTCGGGACATGGACAAGAACTATCCCCCGTTTAAAGGTGGAGTGCGGTCCCTTATCGCTCCTTTTCTCTTGCCGCTTCCTGAATCTTTTTCACGAGAGTGACGTTTTCCGTGTGGCCGGTCAAATGCGCAGTCACTCTTCCTCGAATCGGACGGTTGAGGAGATAGAAATCGCCGATCAGGTCAAGAATCTTATGCCGTACAAATTCGTCGGCAAACCGTAGTTCGGTGTTGACGATCTTCTCTTCGTCAACCAGAATGAAGTTGTGGAGTCGCCCGCCGCCCAGTCTTCCCATCCGTCCGAGCATCTCCGCATCTTTAACAAAGCCGAAGGTTCTCGCCGGAGCGATCTGATCCTTGAAGGCCGACTCGCTCTCCAATACGAAGTCCAGCGTCTGCTGCCCGATGGGAGGAGGGTAGTCCAAAAAGAAGTGGACGGAGAAGACTTCCGCAGGCTCGACGATCAGAGATTTATTTTTGTGAACGGTCTCCAGCCTTCGATCGATGATCAATTCGTCCACCTTCTCCTCCTGTTCCTCCACTCCCGCCTCTTCTACGATCTTACAAAACTCCAAAGCAGAACCGTCCATAACCGGAATCTCTTCAATCATCTTCACCATCAGGTTGGTGATACGGTAGGCGTGCAACACGGCCATGAGGTGCTCGACCGTCCTGGCGATGGCTCTTCCCTTCTTCAGAGAGGTGGCGAATTCCGTCGTTTCGACATAGTCGACATGGGCGGGGACCACTTCATCCGAAGAGACATTTCCAAAAAGGATCCCGCTATGAGGGGGCAGGGGCTGGAGGAGAAGTCCTGTCTTTTTTCCGGAAAAAAGTCCCGTCCCGTAAAGCACCATGCTCTGTCTCAAGGTGCGCTGGGGTAATAGGGAGGTCCCTTTTCTCTTTGCTACCTTCCTGGGCAAAAGGGGTGCCTCCCGGATGGGGACACGAGGTGGACCGGGGAGCTCTCCCTCTATCTCTTTTGGAATAATCTTTTTATCCTGAACGGGTTCCTCTGTGACAATTTCCCCCGATCGCTGGACGGTCAACTCCTTCTGTTGGTCGAGGGCTCGATAAATGGTCATAAGAAGAACATCAAGAGAAAGAGGCTTTTCAATAAAATCAAAAGCGCCTAATTTCACAGCGGTCATGGCCGTTGAGATCGTTGCATGACCGGAGATCATGATCACCTGGCACTCCGGAGCCATCCATTTGAATCGTTTCAATACCTCTATGCCGTCCATCCCCGGCAACCAGATGTCGAGGAGGGTGACATCCGGCTCCTCCTGCTGGAAAACTCTAATCGCCTCTTCACCACTCCTTGCCTTGGCAACTCGAAAACCTTCATCCTCCAGAACACCCTCGATCGATTGAACAACGCTCTCCTCATCATCCACGACGAGGACTTTCTTCTCCATAACGTCTCCCATACAAAAGATTTTTTCTTTCCAATATCACACCCTTGTTAAAGAATCAACAAAATAAAAGACAAATCCATAATGCCTCACTCTTCCGTGCAAAATTGACGACATCCGGCGAGGATGCCGGAGAAAATATTATGGCGGCAACCCCAGCTTGCAGGTCAGGAAAAAGAATTCCAGGACAGTAACGAGACCCGGCTATGCTCCTGAATGCTACCCCACTAAAAGTCCGCTTATAAGATTTTCGGAGGCATTCTTGCCGGATTGTCGGATCTCACCCACGCCTCAGTGAGGCATTACCAAATCCGAGGCACCTGCCTTCGGGCAGGCAAAATTCGAAACAAACACGAATGTTCAAAACCCAACTGTCCTAAGCAAAAGAAAGTTTAGAAGTTTGTCATTTTGAAATGCTTTCGAATTTCGATATTCGGATTTCGGATTTTGAGCATCTATTTATCGATCTGGGCCTTTTGAAGCCGACCGCTGAAGTCCCGGTAGATCACCTTCCATCGACTGTACGTATCCAGAGCTCCCCCTCGACCTCCTGCCTCCTTCCTTCCATAACCCGAATGTTTGATCCCGCCAAAAGGCAGTTGTATCTCCGCCCCAATGGTCGAGGCATTGACATAAACAATCCCTGTCTCCAGTTCCCTCTCTGCGATGGCCGAGGAATTGACATCCTGGGTGTAGATAGCGGAGGAGAGTCCATAGGGAGTCCGATTGACGATCCGAATGGCGTCCTCAAGGTCTTCTGCTTTGATCACGGAAACCACTGGCCCAAAAATTTCTTCCTGGGCGATCCGCATCTCGGGAATTACCTCACTAAAGATGGTGGGCTCGATGAAATACCCTTTAGAACAATTCCCTTTCTGGCAGGGGTTCCCTCCCAGGACGAGCTTCGCCCCTTCCTTTTTTCCAATCTCTACATATTTTAGAATTTTGTTGAACTGAGATTCATTGACCACCGGACCTACATCCGTCGCTTTTTGGAGGCCGTCACCCAGTTTGAGTCGGGAGGCAGCCTTTCGGAACCTCTCGACAAAATCCCTGTAAACTTTCTTGTGCACAACGATTCGACTGGCCGCAGTGCATCGTTGCCCGGTTGTTCCAAAACCACCCCAGACGGCCCCCTCTACAGCTAAATCCAGGATCGCATCATCCATGACGATGATCGCATTCTTTCCGCCCATCTCCGCCGCAATAATCCGATGGATGGCACCGCAAATTCCTTCAAGGCGTTTCCCCGTATCGAAAGAACCGGTGAAAGAGATCGCATCCACTCCCGGATGGCTCACCAGATATTCCCCCACCTCCCCTCCTGGCCCATGGATCAGGTTGAGAACCCCTTTGGGCAAACCCGCCTCTACCAGGGCTTCTACAAATTTTGTTGCGCAGGCGGGAGTGTCACTGGAGGGTTTGAAGACAACGGTATTGCCGCAGATGAGGGCTGGAAAAACCTTCCATCCAGGGATGGCGATGGGAAAATTCCAGGGAGTGATTAAGCCAAAAACACCCACGGGAACGCGAATGGATTTCATGTCCTTGTCGGGGAGTTCAGAGGGAACGGTTTCTCCAGAAAGCCTCCTCCCCTCGCCGGCCATGTAATAACCCATGTCAATGGCCTCCTGGACATCCCCGAGGCCCTCTGAAAGAATTTTACCCATTTCCCGCGTTTCCAGTTTTCCTAAGGATCCCTTGTTTCTGAAAAGAATTTCTGCAGCTCTGAACAGGATTTCGCCCCGGCGGGGAGCCGGCGTGAGACGCCACTCTTCATAAGCCGCTCGGGCTGCCCTAACCGCCTGATCCACATCCTCCCGGCCCGACTTCGAGACAATTCCAACCACTTCATCTCTGCTGGCTGGGTTGATCGAACGAAAGGTTTCCCCCGATTTAGAATCAACCCATTTTCCACCAATATAATTCTTATTCCGTTCCATCTTGCCCCCACTCCCCATTTCAGATTTCAGATTGAGGATTGCAGGTTGAATTTTTCTTTCTCTTTTCAGATTTGGCCGGAGGGTGCCCTGCAAGCCCCGCCCTATGGGCGGGGAGCTTCACATCTACAATTTAATTTGAAATTTGCAATGGGTTTTAGTAGTTTCCTGCCCCAACCTTCTTTTTCAGGAGATCATAGTCCTGCTCCGATGAAGCGAAAATTCCGGCGTTTCCCAGCCTGACATTCCTCAGCCCCGCAGCCTTGGCTCCCATATAGGCCTCAATCATCTCAGAAATCTTCGGACTCTTATAGCGCTTCATTTGATATTCGGGGAAAAAGGCCAAAATGGTAAAAGGGATTTCCGGATCGACATCAAAAATCAATTGAGCAATCTTTTTCAACTGGAGCGTTTCTACAAGGTTCGGTATGTAGAGAGAAAGCACTTCCAGCACAAAACCCCTCTTAACGATCTCCCCAGGAAGTTTGAGGATGTTCCGGTTGAAGCAGCCGGTCAGCCATTTATGATCGGTCCCGTCATAGGCCTTGATGTCGAGCCAAAAGGAGTCAACCCCCGCCTCCTTCAACGCATCGAGGTTCTGAGGGGTAAGGCCGTAACCGTTGGTTTCGACCAGCACCCAGAGCTGGGTCTCCGCCTTAATCAGGCGAGTACATTCAACATAGAACTCCGGACGGCAGGTCAAATCTCCTCCAGTGAAGGCAACGATATTGCGGGCAGGCCCCCATCCCTGGGGACTTAAAACGATCTCCTTTTTCTGGATCACCTTGGGACAGAGAGAGGACCGCTTTCCATACATCACACAGGCCCCGCAACCACGACAGGAGTCGTGGGCGTGAAAGGCAGTCGCTCTGTCCCGAGGCTCTCGAACCGTCACTTCTTTTTCATATTCCTTGCACGCCTTCAAGACATCGGCAGCAGACCACCAATCACCCTTGGCAATTTTTGTGAAATTCCAGGAATGACATTTTCGGCAGGAGAAGTTACAACCGGATTGGTAAATGGAAAGGTAATTTTCCGGACGGGAAAGGTGGACAGCAGAGATCAGCCTGAGGAAGCCAGTGTCGGTCTTTTTGAGAGTGGCTTCACAGGCGGGAGATTTCCCTTCTTTCCCTTGTTCGATCTCAATGAAACAGTTTCCTTGAGGATATCCTTGCTTAATCAAATTACATTTCATTACAAAATTTTATCACATGCCATCTCCCCCTTGCAAGTCATACTAACCGTGTGATATAGAAGTATAAATTCGAGGCATGAAATACCCGCCTACCAAGCCTTGTGGGGCGGGCAGGCGCTTCGGCGAAGGCGGGGATTTCGATATTCGGGTTTCGGATTTGTGAGACACCAGACCACGGGGGGATCAAATGGAGGATAAACTAAAACAAGTTGCCCAATGGATTGTTACCTCTAAAAGGGCCGTCGTCTTTTCGGGGGCGGGTCTCAGTACGGAATCCGGGATCCCGGACTTTCGCAGTCCTGGTGGAGTATGGGACCGGTATAATCCCGAGGACTTCACTTTTCAGAATTTCCTTGCCAGTGAA
The DNA here is from genome assembly GCA_049684675.1 of Thermodesulfobacteriota bacterium. Classification (GTDB taxonomy): domain Bacteria; phylum Desulfobacterota; class BSN033; order BSN033; family UBA1163; genus UBA1163. The sequence goes on from JBAVGF010000012.1 coordinate 19,120, forward strand.
ACCTCCCGGGAGAGATATTGGCAGATGGCCACCGAATTCTATGAACCGATAAAGATGGCCCAACCGAATCAGGCCCATCTCGCCATTGCAGAATTGGAGAAACTCGGCAAGCTCGACTGCGTGATTACTCAAAACATTGACGGCCTTCACTTCAAGGCGGGAAACTCAGAGCAAAGGGTAATTCAACTTCATGGGACAGCCATCTTCGTCTCCTGTTTGAGTTGCAAGAAGAGCTATAATCGCGATGATATTCAAGAACGAATTATAAAAGGACAGAAAGCACCCCGCTGTGACGACTGTGGCGGGCTTCTCAAGCCCGCCACCATCTCATTTGGCCAATCCATGCCGGAGAGAGAAACACAAGAGGCTTATCACCGATCCTCGCTCTGCGATCTCTTCATCGTAGTCGGTTCCTCGTTGGTTGTTCAACCCGCTGCCTCAATGCCTCTGGTGGCAAAGAGAAGCGGGGCAAGACTGGTGATCATCAACCGTGACCCAACTCCTTACGATGAGATGGCCGATGTTGTCATTCACGGTCAGGCTGGCTCTGCCATGGCCACTATCTTGGAGCATGTGAAAAAGGAGCTGGGAGTTGGGAAATATTGAACCTTCTTCCGACTTCCCTTCCTGGGATTGTCTCTTATAGGGCAGATTGCTCTAAATCGGCTGACATCCACATTCCGCATACATCCTTATTAGCCTGTTCCCGTAATCCGCCAAGAAAACTGGACATTTTGTGTAACCCATATACAATAATTTGGCACTTTTAGGGGGTTAAATCAAATCACTTTGTGGGAAAATTGTGTAAATTCAACTAATTATAATATACAAAATTTGGCACTTATTTTGCTAAACTTTACTGTGTTTGATGGAATCCGTTGGGTAAGAGGTCTATGAGGGGCCTACTATTATCAACTATAACTCTGTCTTTCATGCTCGGCTGTGCAGTCCTTGAGCCTACTACAAAGCCTGCCCCCCCTACGCGGCTAACCTATGGCCACATCTTGAAAGAAAATTACAAAGGCCCTAAAGCAAGAGTGCTTGTAATAAGGTTCGTCGATAAATCAGCAAAGGGCAAAGAGATGAGCCAGGTTGGGGATGGAATGGCTGAGATGTTACGTCATGCCTTGTTGGCCACCAATCGGTATCTTGTCCAAGTGCGGAGATCTTTAGATGACGTCACCGGAGATCAAGATCTCGGAAACGGCGGCCGGATTAAGAAAGAAAAAGAGATCGATCTTCTCATTGAGGGGGAGATTAGGGAATTCAAGCCAGGTATCCCGGGGGCTGGAGACGAGACAGGGGGGGCATCCTATGTTACCATCATCGTAACGGTGGCCGATCCAAAGACCAAGCAGATTCTCACCAGCGAAAAAGTACGGATAAAGGCAACCGAATTTGGAGGACCCACCGGAAGGGTTGGTGGTGCACTTCCGGAAGTATTCAAGGGCTTTTCAAAAACACTGATGGAAAAGGCCATACGCATGACCATTGAGGAATCGGCGAGCATCATAGTGGCGAAGACGCCTCCTGACTGTTATAGGATTGTCCCTGCTGTGGTACAGAAGGAAACCCCCAAACCTCCCCCGGCACCTCAAAAAGTCACCCCACCCCCTCCTCTTCGCACTACCCAGGTTGCGTGGGACTTTGTGAATCTCCGCGAAGGGCCAGGAACGGGTTATAAGGTTGTCGGCAATGCGAAGAAAGGGACTTCCCTGAAAATTCTCGAGGCAAATGGAGATTGGTTGCGCGTTCGACTCGAGAACGGAAGTACGGCATGGGTGAGTAAATCGGCCACTTCCGAGGCACCCAGACCTTCCCCTTCCACAACCTCTGTTCTCCCAACGCCCATGTGATATCAAAGGGCTAATTTAAAGAGGTATCCATGCTGGTCTGCAAGAATTGTAATATCGAATATGAGGAAGGTAAAAAGTTTTGCAAACATTGTGGCGACCCCCTTGCCCCGAAAGAAGAACCCGTTACAGCGCAAAAAAAAATCAAAAACGCTGAAGAAGAGAATCCAGAAGGAAAGTTGATCTGCCCCGTCTGCAAAATCGTTTATGAGTTCGGGAGTTCTTGCATACAATGTGGATCCCCCCTGGGACGGCAGGTCGCTCCCGGGGTCAAGGAAGAGTCAGAGACCGCTCGCGGAACCGGACCCGAAGAGAAAGGGCCTCCAGTCCAAGCCTCCCGGGGACCAGAGATTGAGGCACTTCGTGCAAGACTCATTTGCCCTTCTTGCAAACTAACGTATGAACGCGGGGATTTTTGCATCGAGTGCGGGTCGTCCCTGGTTCCTCAAATTCCGTCTCAATCACAGGAAGAGCCTAAAATATCCCGCGGCTCTGAAGTCGAGGGAAAACCTTTACGGGTACAAACAATCCAGGAACAGGTAGCCGAGGCACCGCGTAAGAAACTGATGTGCCCCACTTGCGGAATCATCTACGAACGCGGAGATTCTTGCGTAAGATGTGGTTCAGGCCTTGTTCCCCAAATTCCATCCCACGAAAAGGGAAAGCCTGAATCATCAGATGCCCCCGCCCCTCCTTCGACTTCTGCTCCTAAAGCCTCAGAGGATATCTCGGAAATGGACTTACATCAGGACCTTGTGCTTCCTCCTATGCAGCCTCCTCTCTCCAGTCCTAAGGGGCAAGAGTCGGTTGCTGCCCAACAGGTCAAGTGGAAAGAGGTTGGACCCTCTTTAGAAGAAGAACTTTTTCAAGACAAACCCCTTGAGCAACAACCCTCTAAAAAAGCGTCTGATCATGTGGAAAAGAGGGTAAGTTCTCCAAAGGAGCACAAACGAGACTATCGCCGCCTATTCCTGGAAATAGGCGGTATGGCGGTCATGGCCCTGGCGGGAGGATACCTCCTTTGGTCAGTCTTTTCCCCATCAACAGCCAAGCCCCCTGAGCCGAAGGGACTCTCTTCTAAGGATACCGTCAGCCAGGTCCTTCCCAGTTCCTCTTCCTCTGCCAATCCGGCTCCAACGGTGACAGACTCAAGAGGATCGAGAAGCGGGGAGGAAAGCTCGGCAATTCCTAAAGAGGTGCCCCCTTCTCCCCTTCCTCTTCCGGATACTTCCAAAACACCCTCTGCAGAGATCCGAGAGGTCCGAAGTATTAAAGCGCTCCTCGAGCATGTCCGGCAGGCCAATTTACAGAAGGATATCGACCTTTTCATCTCCTGTTACGCTTCTGATTTCCGAGACCTTGACGGGAGAAGGAGGGCAACGCTTGCCTACTGGGAAAAGTTTAATTACGTTGACCTATCCTATGATTTGAAGGACCCCTCTGTCTCGGCAGAGACGGCCAAGGCAAAGGTGGAATGGGTGATTAAAACTTCTTCAAAGAGCGGAGGTCGTCCCCAGGAGAACAAGTCCGTTTTGGAAGTGACATTTAAGAAAGAAGAAGGGGGGTGGAAAATAAAAGAAGTGAAGCTGACAAAATAATTTGCGCAAAATACCCGGTCAATTCCAACTCTCCTTGATTGCCTTTTCGGGTCCTCCACAGACTCCCCAGACTGAATCCCTTCCGAATCCTCGTTGTTGCTTGACATCGAACCCTGTTTCTCGTATATTCAGCCCGACCAGAAGCAAGTACGGTAATACCAGATGATGCTCCCGCCAAGAAGAGTTGTATTTCTTTACCGTTGCCGAACACGGAATGTCATAAGTAGCTGAAATTTAAGCGTCCTTTTTTGCAGGATCGCTTCGGGACATATCCCGTCTTAACCACAAGCCATCGGGGAGGCGAGAAATGGGAGTACTGATTATGAATGAGGAATCGGAAAGGAGAGATTTCGAGGAACGAACAGAGGACTTAGGGAATGAACCCGAAAAGTATAAACCCCCTGAATCAACTGTTTTGGACTCGGAGGACGGTTATCGTACGATTTCTGAGAAATCGCTTGCGGGCTTATACGTAATCCAAAATGGCCGGTTCAGCTATGCCAACTCAATGCTATCTAACATCTTAGGTTATGAAGGCCCGGAGGAGTTGATCGGGAAATCGTTTTGGGAATTAATTCATCCCGATGACCGAGGACTGGTCAAACTCGCGATGGAGGGAGAACAAGCCCAAGGGTTTCCGGATCAGCATATTTTTCGCGTTTTCAAAAAAGACGGGACAATCCTCTGGGTGCGTATGGAAGGGAGTACCACAATCTACAAAGGGAAAACGGCAAACGTCGGCCACCTCATGGATGTTACCCCATTTAAGGAGAAGGAAAAATCCCTGCACGATTCTTTGGAAAAATACCAGACGATCATCAACGAGATTGAAGACGGTGTGGCCGAGGTGGATCTGAAGGGGATCATAACGTTCACCAACAATTGCGCCAGCAGAATCTGGGGACATACGGTGGAAGAAGGTCCAGGCAGGAGCTATCGATCCTATGTGGATGAAGAGACAGCGAAAATTGTTTATGAAGCCTATCACAGAGTCTTCAGAACCGGCATTCCCGGTAAGAATATTGTTTACGAAATCATCAGAAAGGACGGCAGCCGGAGGATCATTGAAGATTCTGTTTCGCTGATTCGAGACGCAGAGGGGATCATCACCGGGTTTCGAACCGTAAGCCGGGATATTACTCAGCGCAAGGAAACAGAAAAAGAATTAGCCGAGCATCGCACCCGGTTGGAGGCCATCTTCGGAAGTGTAAAAGATGGCATTGTCACGGTAGACCCGGACCTAAAGATCATTGAAGCAAATAAGTCCACGGAAACCATCTGCGGGATCGCTGTAAAGAAAATAGCCGGCAAGACCTTCTCCCAATGCCTGAACCACTGTAGTAAATCCTGTTCTGAGGTCCTAAGGCAAACTCTCGAAAAGAAAATGACCATTAAGGAATATCGGGTGGAATGCGGCCATCACCAGCGTCATCAACAGACCGTCAGCGTAAGCAGCTCCCCGCTTCTCGATCCGGAGGGCAACTTCATGGGAGCAGTGCTGGTCATCAGGGATATCACACTGCTTAGAGACCTGGAAAGAGAATTGAGGGAGAGGCACCAGTTTCAGAATATCATCGGCAGAAGCAAAAAGATGCAAGATACCTATCGGTTGTTAGAGGACCTTGCCAATCTGGAAACCACGGTTTTGATCACAGGGGAGAGCGGAACGGGGAAGGAGCTCGTTGCCAGGGCGCTTCACTACAGCGGGCAGCGGGCCTTCAAGCCATTCGTCACGGTGAGCTGTTCTGCCCTGGCAGAGAGTCTGCTGGAGAGCGAGCTCTTCGGTCATGTCAGAGGGGCATTTACAGGAGCCATTCGGGACAAGCAGGGCCGTTTTCAGGCGGCCAATGGGGGGACGATCCTATTGGACGAGATTGGTGATATCTCGCCGCTGATCCAGTTAAAGCTTCTCAGAGTCCTGCAGGAGAAGGAAATTGAGCGGGTGGGAGAATCCACTCCTCAGAAAGTGGATGTACGGGTGATTGCCTCCACGAACAAAGACCTCAAGGAGAAGGTGAGGAGTGGAGAATTCCGGCAGGACCTCTATTACCGGCTCAAGGTGGTGGAGGTTTCGCTGCCCCCACTTCGCGACAGACTTGAAGACTTACCCTTGCTGGTCGATCACTTCTGCCGTTCCTTTAACGAGAGGTTCAAAAAGAACATTGAGGGGATATCGAGTGAGGTGCTCGGTAGATTTATGGATTACCTCTGGCCCGGGAATGTCAGGGAGCTGGAGCATGTGATGGAGCATGCCTTTGTCCTATGCCGCGGGCGGGTGATCACCCTTGAGCATTTACCCCCGGAAATCAGAGACTATGAGAGGACCGAGAAGATGGCTGGCCAAGAGATCCCCACGCAGGGGTCGAATGGAGCTCAAGAGATCCTCGATGCTCTGAACAAGGCTCACTGGAACAAAACCAAGGCTGCTCGTCTGTTGGGTATTAGCCGGCGCACCATTTACCGAAAAATCTGTCTATTTCAAATCTGCGGCGAATAGCAAGAATATGCCATGACACAGATTGTGTCGGCACAATGTGCGCCATGACACACTCTTCAGGAACCCATCCTCCCCACTTCCATTGAATAATACCATAAATTACAATCGGTTTTGATTATCCACGCCCTTCTCTTTTTTAGGCATGCATCTTGTAAATATCTTTTACGTAAGATTGAAAAGCACGAGCCTGAACTTATGGATATTGAATCAATGGGGACCTTGGTTAGTTTAATTCGTCCAGAGAATTTTGAGCGAGAGGTGATTGCCGAAAAGAAACCCGTTCTTCTATTATGCATGCCCCGGGACGATGAATTTCCGCAACAATTGAAGGTCATGGAGGATATCGCAACCAAGCATAGCCAGGAATTGAAAGTAGCTGTGCTGGAGGAGGGGCTTATCGAAGCATTTAAAAAGAATTACAGTGTGATAGGGACTCCAACATTTTTGCTCCTGGTAGAAGGCAAAGAGAGAGGCCGGATGTTAGGGCTTGCAGATCAAGAAACGCTAACAGATTTAATTTCGAACTCTTAAGCTTTCCTGAGGTGATTGTCATTTCGATTCCTGATTTAATTTGCCTTACACGAAGATGAAGAAGGTTGCAGAGCTTGTAACGTACCTACAAGGGAAGGGAGGTGACAGGGGATAAGGAAACGAGAGAATTAAAACCACAGATGGAGGGTAGCGGGGTGCTCCCACTCCGACTATTACCTCATAAGAAAGGAGGAGCACAATGAATTGGAAAAGTATTTTACGGTTAAAATTTGTAGGCGTGGTCCTGGCTCTGGCGCTGACAGTGACGATACCGGTGGGTTACGTTGCTGCCACAGAAAGGGATTCCGATTGGGGACGTGGCCGCGATTTTGCTAACCTTATCGTCGATCCCATAAAGACAGACGCCGGGTATGTTTCCGGAACAATGATAGATGTTGTTGAGAGATGCTGGATCTACATACCGACCTTTACTCCGCAATGTTCCCCGACATTGTTAGGAGAAGTTGGGGAAGCGATCCGTGTTTACAGAGGGATTCCGTATGCGGCTCCGCCCGTAGGGAATCTGCGCTGGAAGCCACCGCAGCCGGTTACTCCCTGGAAGGGAATCCGGGAATGCACCGAGTTCACCCCAATGGCTGCGCAACCCTTTAAGCCACTCAACCCTTTTTGGGGTAACATACCCGAGTCAGGGATGAGCGAAGACATCCTTTATTTAAACGTCGCGACGCCGGCCAAGCAAAAGCACGAGCGTCTTCCTGTTCTGGTCTGGGTCCATGGCGGCGGCCTTACTAGTGGTACCGATAGTCCCGATGGTGTTGGCAACTATATGGGTGCCGCGGGCGGATATCTCGCCGCCTCCCTGCCCAACCACGGTGTCGTGGTAGTAACCATCCAGCACCGGCTAGGGCCGATAGGGTATATGGCTCATCCCGCGCTTAGCGCCGAATCGCCCCATCATACCTCTGGAAATTACGGTCAGCTCGATTTAATCGCCGCCTTGCAATGGGTGCAGAAAAACATCGCTGCCTTCGGCGGGGACCCGCATAAGGTCACGTTTTTCGGCCAGTCCGGGGGTGGTGCGAAGACGAGCTGGTTAGTCGGCTCACCTTTAGCGGCAGGGCTTTTTCAGCGGGCAAAAATTCAGGCCGGTTTGACTGTAAGCGGTACACCTCTGGCAACCGCCGAAGGCTTTGGTGTGAACCTGGCTAAAGCTCTCGGCATTACCGATACGGGAGCTGCCGGTCTTGCAGCCCTGCGAGCCAAGTCATGGCAGGACATCATAACGGCTGTTCCCGGCAGCGGTTATACCACGACGTTTGTGGCCGACAACTATGCTTTACCCACTGGAAACTTTATGGCAGGCCCACACAACGATGTTCCCCTTATAGTGGGTATGGCTGGAAATGACCTCGCAGCGATATTCGCCGGGACACAGAAATACCTTCCCACGATAACGCAGCACTCTCCAATTTATGCCTATGTCTTTACCCAGGTGCCAGACGGCTGGAAAAGTGAGGGTGTATCCGCCTGGCATGGTAGCGACGTCGCATCTGAGTTCGGCGACACGATCGGTTTGAAACTCTTCCCGGGGGCACTCTTGCCCATCACTCTAACTTCGGATCCAGGTGTTACCGAGAAGGATGTCTGGGTAGCTGAATTCATGATGAGTATGCTGGCTAATTTTGCTGAAACCGGAGACCCAAGTGTGCAACACATGGGAGTTCATTGGCCAGTCTATGATTTTCGTGATCAGTACCTTGATATTGGATATAAGCCGATCGTAAAAACCGGGTTTACGACATTAGTCGAACCGGTGCCGCCTCATTAAAGGTTAGATCCGGCTTCTCCAACAGGCAGCTGGTCCAGACTGAGTATCAGACCGCATGAACGATTAGATAAACCGCGGGGTGGGAGCACCCCGGCACTCTCGTTTGCAGTTTTTCCTTGCTCGTTTCCAGAGAACAAAAAGGACGTTAAATCGAGCCAAGAGGAAACATCTGTAAACCTGGATATAATGCAGTCCTAAACCATCTAGAGGTCATGGTGAGAAAGGCTTATCAAAGAAAATTCCCTTATGAATCCTTCGGGAGACTTCTTTATCTCTGGGGGAATGTTCTCCATTGGCGCCTCCCTCCCATGAAGAAACCCATCAAATGTTGCCTAAGCTGCCTCCGGCAGGATAAGTGAGCTCTGCCGGGGGCGCTGAGAATCCCGGCTCAGGGAAGTGGGAAAATCAAGAACGCCAATTCACTATTTCTAAGAACGAAGGAGGAGGACAATGAAGAAATTAGCTTACTGTTCAGTAGTGTTTGTACTGTTATTTTCGGTAATGGCGGTCACCAATTCCTTTGCACATGACCCGTGGAAAGTTAATTGGGAATATAAGGGATCAACTGTATCAACCTATGATCCAGACGTGAAACATTACATGTGGGAAACAGCCCGTCCGCCCTATGGTCCCTGGGATCGCATCGCGCTTCATCGTTATGTTCGCCAACCCCATACCTGGAATGACGACCCCTATGCACCCGCCCCAGACCGTCGGAAGGTTTTTTTCGTCAATCCCGGCACCTGGGACCGGGGTTATCAATCAGAGATGAACCCCAATAATTCTCAGTTCTGGTACTTTGCGGGACAGGGGTATGACTTTTATTCCATTTCGTTCCGTACGGAGTACATCCCCAATTTCGCCCAAGGCCAGTTTGCCAATTTTGGCCTGGCGGATGTGCTAGCGGCGACAGCTGGCTGGACCTATGGAGTATTCCGGGAGGACATTAAAGCCTGTGTGGAATTGGCGAAGCAAATCTCCAGGGCAAGGAAGATATTTATGGGCGGGGTGAGCAGAGGCGGCACTCACATGTTCATTTATGCTTCGAAATACCCGGAGGATCTGAAGGGATTGGTAAGCTTTGACGCGGGCGGTGCATACGTCAAAGTCGATCCAAATCACCAGATGACCAAGGCAGCCTTTGACGCTACGGTTGCCGCATTGGGTACTGCCCAGGGATTACCCTATCTTGGGGAGGTCGACAACTATGATTTGCACCAATTCTCCGGAGCGGTCCCGTTTGCCACGACCGGAGTTGGGGCGCCCCTGCCGGCCATTAATACACTGATTCCGCCGATTCCAAGTTTTGCCCCGGCGGATAAAAACCGAATGACATATGTTTCGGATCTAACGGCCTACAAGTGTTACTGGCTAGGGTATCCGCTTTTACCTCCTGGACTAACGTGCAATTACTACACTCCCTATCCGGGCGGCAATGGGGAAACGTTCATGGATGAGAAGATATTGATCGAAATTGAAGCCTTACTGACCCGGTATTGGCCGAATATCCAAAACCTGGAAGGTAGCTTTACGGCCAATTACCTAGTCAATCCCTATCTAGACTACCAGAATCCGAATATCAACCTGCCGGTTATTTTCTTCGCCAGTGAATTAAGCTGCTTTGGCGGAAGCTGTCTGACTCAGCAGCATCAGCAGCAGCCTTACGATCCTAATTATCAGCCTCGGACCCATAGTAAGGATATTACAACCATCTATCTGAAAGGGTATGGGCATTTGGATGTGTTCTCCGGTACTCATTCCCTTCAAGATATAAAGCAGCCAGCGCTGGAATGGATGAATGACAGACTGGGACATTAAAAAGTGAAGTGCAGCAAAGAGGCAGGGCCAGCAATGGCTCTGCCTTTTTAAACAGCTTATCTTGTAAATTCGTTCCCCTTTTTGGATTCTCTCACGTGCCCCGTCGCTTTCTCTCACAGATATTTCTTGAACCAACCCACACTAAGCTCTATGGCCCTCTGGCGATGGGCTGGATCGGTCAAACGGTGGTTAGCCTCCTCAATCACATGGATCCTCTTGGGTCCCGCCA
>JBAVGF010000013.1:0-8578 GCA_049684675.1 Thermodesulfobacteriota bacterium
CGGGAAGACAAAATTGAGGAAAGAGCAAAACGCTTTTTCTTAATTCCTTTTCAATCTGCTCGTAATACGCCCTTTCAACCCGTAATCCTCGTTTCATGAATATGCTCCCTGTAATGACTTGTAGGTGAAGTCGCCAAATTTTACTATTAACCTGTTCCAAAATCTCGAAAAGGAAATTTCATTTTGTATTTCCTGAAAGACCCTCCCTTAAATTTCTTCCCTCCATACAAACTTCAAATGTAAATCAATAAGAAAACTGGAGCATTTTCATTCGAGTTTTTCAATCTAATTCTCCCCTGCTACGGTGGTTGCCAATCATGTCACCACATCTTCTAAGACGGATAGAATTTTTCCACTTGGACATTGCTCTGGAAATTTCCATATTGCAATAAAAAATGAAGTCAAGTCAAATGAAGAAGCCTCCGGTGTCAGGCCTACACTATTCACAATAAAGCATGGGTCGATGGCTCACTTCTTCATTGCTGATAAGCCATTTAAGAATATGCTGAAGCCCTGAAATGGCAAGACCGCCTCGGAGGAGAAAGGGGTTTTTCGTCAGATGGGCATGGAGTTACATTGCCGGGGAGGAGGATCGAGAGGCCGGGAAATAGGAGAGGTTTTCCGAGTGGGTGACAGGTCGGTGAGCCAGTAGCGAAGGAGATTGAAGGATCGGCTGAGCGATGATGGAAATGCTCAGATTTTATTCAAAGGGCTTCTCGAAAGGTGTAACGATTGAAGAATTGCCCATCTGATCCATCCTTTACTGCGTCAGCGATCATCGCGGAAAGAGACGTTGACGATGAGAATTTCCGAGGCGCCCGCCGTCCGGACAGGAGGGCCCCAGACCTGGATGCCGCTCGTCACGAAAACATGCGTCCGATTCTTTAGCTTGTATCCCCATCTCAATTCGTAATGGCGCTTCGCGATGAGATTCACAGGGAACAATTGCCCGTTGTGTGTATGGCCCGAGAGCAGGATGTCAGCGCCGCTGCGGCTGACATTGTCGAGATCGGTCGGCCGGTGTTCCAGGACGATGACCGACAGGCTCCTATCGCAGTCTCTCAGAAGCTCTTCGATCGATTGCCGGCCTTTGGACCGTGCATCGTTCCAGCCGACAAGGTAAAAAGCGTTGTCGATTTGTTCGACGGTGTCCTGAAGGAGGGGAATCCCGGCTTGATTGAAAAATGTCATCGCGTTAGCCCGGTGCAAATCATGATTTCCGGGGACTCCGTAGACGCCGTATTTCGGCTTCAGGCGGCGAAATTGAGCTTCGAACTCGCCCAGCTTCTCGCCCTGCCGGTCCCCCTCAAGCACATCGCCTCCGATCAGAACGATATCCGGGTTGACAGCGCTGACCTTATCTATAAAGCGTTCCATTAAACGCCGGCTAGTCGTCTCCCGGAAATGAAAATCACTAACGAAGGCGATTTTCAACTGCCGGATTCCAGAAGATTTCTTCGGAATATTGATCGAATACTCTCGGATCTGCGGATGATTATTCCGCACCGCACCGACCACGACGACGGCCACGGGCACCGCCAGAATCAGAAAAAGCCAGGCCCTCTGGAATCGCTGGCGTTTCACTGTTTCCTTGTACAAGAGTCTCGTCAGCAGAGCCACGCCGAGAGCGAGATCTACAAGAATGACCCAGAGGACGAGGTACAGCAGGACAGGCAGCGAAAAATAACCGGCAATCATCATAAAATTGGCCCATCCCATACCCGAAGCATGAGACAGTGTTTCGGCAAACGGGAAGGCCAGTGCGAGAAAAACATAGAAGATAATGAAAAGGATTTTGAAGAACCTTTGCGGGACCAGCTTCCAGATGCGAAACCCAACATAGATGATCAGTGGCGAGCAAAATAAGATCTCTTTTAGCAAGAACATCGTTACAACTTATAAGACTTAAGCTTGTTTTTTCGCGAGGGTTGGGTTCATAACGGGGGCTCCTTTTATTCCAGTGAGCAACAAGGGGGACGTTCATGCAGAGCGTGCAAAAAAGAAGTGGCATCGATAAGGAAGTGGAACGTGTTCAAATGAGTCTACCTGCGAGCCCTCTGATTCATCTTATGACAAGCTTGACAACAGATTGAAACCGGCCTCCATTCCCCCTTCAAAGTTCTTGACACCACCTTCACAAGATGTAATACTATGTATGACTCTTTAGGAGCCGCGATTGCAGATCTCTGAGTTTGAATGGGACGAAGGAAATGTGCTTCATTTTGAGCTCGGCCATGGAATTGAGCCGGAGGAAGCCGAAGAAGTCTTTGTTTATAGACCTCTCTTCCGAAAGACAAAAAAGGGACATGATGTAGCCTTCGGTTCAACCGGTGCAGGAAGGTACCTGACCGTTATTTTTGAAAAGAAGCCTAAAGGGATCGTACGACCCATCACAGGTTGGGATATGAGCCGGTCAGAAGTTCAATATTATAAGAGGCACAGGAGGTGAAAGATTGTGAAGAAGGAAAAAGATAAAGAATGGGCCGATTATTATGACGAGGTAAACATTCTCGATGAACTCCTGGAAGAACCTGTTGGGTTTAGCTTAGGAGAACGACTCCGCCGCGATATCCTTTCCAAAAAGAGAAAGAGAAAACTTCAGAATATAACGGTTAAAATAGATCCCCTTCAGGTCAAGGCCATTAGGAAATTGGCAACGACTAAATCGATCCCTTATCAAACACTCATCAGGCATTGGCTCTCACAAGAAATCAGGAAAGAATTGAATCTCTTGAAGTGATAGTGCGGGAAGGGACACGAAGGAATTCAACTAAGGTCCTCCGGCGCGTGTTGTTGGAGGAGGAACTGAAAAAAGTTGGAAGGTAAAAAAATATGAGAGCTAAGGACAATGAAGAGGCGGCGGGAAAAAGCTCCACACCGGTTGATATAGGAAAAAATTTGAATCCCATACGTTCTGATCTTGCCGAGGTGATCGAAAGGCATGCGGTCGGATTAGATGAGCGGCGCCCCGAAGCAGTGCACCGTATGGATGAAAGAAACCAGAGAACGACGCGTGCAAAGGTCGCGGATCTTTGCGATCCGGGCCATTTCATCGAATATGGAGCCCTTGCCATCGCGGCGCAACGTCAAAGGCGGTCATTGGATGATCTCATGAGCAGAACCCCGGCCGACGGCCTCATTACAGGCATCGGCCAGGTCAATGGATCTCTATTCGGAGAAGACAAGGCCCGCTGCATGATCATGGCCTACGACTACACGGTGCTGGCCGGCACGCAGGGGTTTTTCAATCATAAAAAGATGGATCGGATGCTGAAGCTCACTCATGAACAGCACCTTCCCCTCATTCTCTTCGCCGAAGGCGGGGGCGGCAGGCCGGGCGACGTCGATGCCTACGGGGTCATGATCGCAGGCCTCGACCTCTCCACTTTTAGCTCCCTGGCCAGGCTGAGCGGCAGAGTCCCGATGGTCGGGATCGTATCAGGCCCCTGTTTTGCCGGAAATGCCGCCTTGCTTGGATGTTTCGACGTGATTATCGCCACAGAGAACTCCAACATCGGTATGGGCGGCCCCGTGATGATCGAAGGAGGCGGGCTCGGCGTCTTCAGACCCGAGGACGTAGGACCCATGGCCGTGCAGACGAAAAACGGCGTCGTCGACATTGCCGTAGGCGATGATAGGGAGGCCGTTGCGGTCGCCAAGAAATATCTCTCCTATTTTCAGGGAACGACTTCCCGATGGGAGGCATCCGATCAACATCTTCTTCGCCAGCTGATTCCGGAACAAAGCCGCCGTGCGTATGACGTACGGAAGGTCATTAGCGCCATTGCGGATGCCGACTCATTTCTGGAAATGCGGCCCAAATTCGGCCCCGGGATGGTTACGGGGTTTCTGCGCATCGAAGGCCGGCCATTCGGCGTGATCGCGAATAACTGTATGCACATGGCCGGAGCGATTGAGGCCGAAGGGGCTGATAAGGCCGCGCGATTAATGCAGGTGTGTAATGTCCATGGCTTGCCCATCCTGTCTCTGTGCGACACTCCGGGGTTCATGGTAGGGCCGGAGATCGAAAAGCGTGCTCAGGTGCGCCACGTATGCCGCATGTTTGTGATCGGTTCACACTTGAGAGTACCTTACTTTACGATCGTTTTGCGCAGGGGATACGGCCTCGGTGCTATGGCCATGGCTAAGGGCGGTTTCCATGAAAGTTCGTTTACGATTGCGTGGCCTACCGGAGAATTCGGTGCCATGGGCCTGGAAGGCGCAGTCAAGGCCGGATTCAAAAAGGAGCTTGCGGCGATTGAAGACCCGAAAGAACGTGAAACCCTCTACGAGAAACTCGTCGCCCAGTCGTATGAGCGGGGAAAGGCGATCAATATGGCGTCTTATCTCGAAATCGACGCGGTGATTGACCCGGCGGATACGCGCACATGGATTCTACAGGCCCTGCCCTCCGTTCCCGCTGCACGCGCCGAGGGGGGGAGCCATTCTTTTGTTGATCCTTGGTAAGTGAGTTCCGGGGTCAGGCTTGAGGGCCTATACGGACCTATTTAGGGTTCAAAAGGGCTCTTGAAAGGCTCGAGGGTCTGGTTTTCAGGGATAACATCACAGCAACATAAAAAATAATGTTAGACCTAGGTAAATACAAAAAGAAATGAAATTTTTAGCTATCATCTCTGCACTTATCGCAGGCCTGTTCGGTGTGAATAGAGGCAGGAAGTCATGATGCATCTGATCTCCGTGGTCGCATTACCTGCGTTTCTTCTGAGCATCCTTGTGTTCGGGCTTGAGGGAGACTTGTTTTCCTCGGCTCCGGGTGTCATCGCATGCCAGGTGGGTGGTTTGGCTGTCATGATCTGGGCCCGGGCGGTGTTTCCGAAGGGCAGCTTCCGTGTCGCTGTCAAGCCCGCGGGTTCGGTGATCATTCAGACCGGACCGTACAGATTCATTCGCCATCCCATGTACGCTGTGCGCTCCTGATTCTATGGGGGAGTATCGCCGGGCACGTGTCCATCGCCAATGTCGGAATTGGTTTCATGGTCTCGCTTGTGGTTTTGGGGAAGATTGTTGCGGAAGAACGGCTGCTGCGGGCTTCGTTCCCCGGCTATGAGCAGTACGCGCGTTCCACAAAAGCGGTCATTCCGTTCGTGTTGTGATGGGCCATCAGGAAGCGAGGAAGCAGTGAAATGCGTATCAAGACGAAAGCACGTCGGGGGGGTGGACGTCCACAAAATTATAGGAATCTTAGAAGGGATTTAGGTCATCCATAAAAAAGTTGGCCACTTCAATTGCGGAATGCAGAATCCGGAATGCGGATTGCGGAAGCCGGAATTTAATGAGACAGATAAATCCAGAGGGAAGCATGGGAGAGATTATTCACATGTCGCGAATCAAAGACTTGTTGTAGAAAAGGAGGCATGAAAGGTGGAACCCACCAACAAACTGGTGAATCCTATGTTGACTGATTTCTACGAGATCACCATGGCTTATGCTTATTGGAAAGCCGGAATGCACGAGGAGGAGGCTGTCTTTGATCTCTTCTTCCGCAAAAATCCTTTTCGCGGGGAGTTCGCAATTTACGCCGGACTCGAGGAGAAGATCAGGCTGTTCGAGAATTTTCATTTTAGCGATGATCACATTGCCTATCTCAAGGAGCAGATGCCGCAATGCGAGAAAGGATTTTTCGACTGGCTCAAGAGCATGGACTGTTCCAGAATGAAAATTTACGCCTTCAAAGAAGGGACGATATCCTTTCCTCGCGAGCCTTTAATGAGAGTACAAGGGCCCATAGCTATTGGCCAGCTGCTCGAGACTTCCATGCTTACACTGACCAATTATCCCAGCTTAATGACCACCAACGCAGCTAAATATCGTTTGGCGGTTGGGTTTGACAAAGGCTTGATTGAATTCGGTTTGCGAAGGGCCCAAGGTCCGGATGGAGGGGTTTCAGCCTCCCGTTACAGTTATATGGGCGGGTTTGATGGAACGAGCAATGTTCTTGCAGGCTATCTTTTCGGTGTGCCCATCAGGGGAACTCATGCCCACTCTTATGTGCAGTCTTTTACGGGCATTGAGGATTTGAAGAATGATACTCTCGTTGGAGCAGACGGAAAGGCATATGATTTTGTCAAAATGGTTTTGGAAATCCGAGAAGAATTGGGTTTCCATTATACCCATAAGGGAGAGCTTACATCATTTATTGTGTATGCCCAGGCTTTTCCCAGGGAGTTTCTAGCGCTTGTAGATACTTATGACACCCTGAAATCAGGCGTTCCTAATTTTATTTGTGTGGCGCTTGGACTTCTCAAATTAGGCTACAAGCCGATCGGGGTAAGATTGGATTCCGGAGACCTTTCCTACCTTTCAAAGGGAACAAGGAAAATGTTCAATGAAATAAGTGCCAGGACTGACCCCGATCTTTCAAAATGTCTGATTCTGGCCAGCAACGAGATTAACAAGAGCGTCCTGATTTCTCTCAAGGAGCAGGGCTATGAAATCGACACGTTTGGTATCGGCACGCATCTTGTGACATGCGATGACCAGCCTGCCATGGGATGCGTCTACAAACTGGTTGAGGCAAAGGGTATCCCCCGGATAAAACTTTCCCAGGAATTGAGCAAAATGACCATACCCGGAAAGAAAGAGGCATACCGTCTTTTCGGTGAAGACGGTTACAGCTTGCTGGATCTGATGATCAGAGTAGGAGATAAGCCACCGGACCCAGGAAAACGTGTATTATGCCATCACCCGTTTGACCATATCAAACGTGTGTATGTCACTCCCTCAAAAGTTATTCCACTCCATCATTGCGTCTGGGACGGGAAAAGGGTTTACCCGGAAGTTCCATTAAATGAGTCCAGAGATTATGTTTTGAATCAGCTGCGGAGCACAAGAGAGGACCATCTCAGGGACATCAACCCCACTCCTTACAAGGTGTCGGTGAGCGAAGAGCTTTACGATTACGTTTACCACCTATGGACAGAGGAGTCTCCTGTAAGAGAGCTGAAGTGATACATTTCCAGGTTCCGCCAACCTTCCATCCATCCCAAGCCGTGTCCGATCTCTTCCTTGCTCAAGGCAAGGGTGATATTGACGCCACCATTCTGATTATGTAGACTTTTAATATATATGGAGAAGGAGAGCATTCCGTTCAAAATTCTCCGCTTCGTTTGCGCTTCTCGCGGGATAGAGCTTAGAGATACAAACCATTTACGAAAGGAGACGACATATGGAAATACATGAAGTAATGGCAAAGAGGAGAACCATTCGCATTTTTAAGAAGAAAGCTTCGGAAGAACAGATCAAGAAAATTATTCTGGCTGGCACCCAGGCACCCTCAGCCGGAAATTCTCAGCCCTGGGAGTTCATTATGATTGATGATCAAAAGACTATCGATCAAATTGCGGAACGAAAGTATCAGCTTAGCTTAACGATGCCTCCTCGTGCGGGAGAAGGACAGGATAAAGTTCAAGAGAGGGCGGCCGGTCAGAGGAAATCATTCGAGAATGCGAGTGCTGTTGCAGTCTGCCATCAGAAAGGGGCGGCGGCAAGTGCCTGGCTTTGCATCGAAAATATGTCTTTGGTTGCGCTTGCCGATGGTTTGGGAAGTGGGATCGTGGTCTTTTGGGGGGAGCAGGAAAAGGAGGTTAAAAAAATCCTGGGTATTCCAGAAGATTATGAGTTAGCTGCCGTTCTGAAGATCGGGGAACCAGGGGAGAAACCCTCTCCTCCTCCGAAGCGAACCGAATTCAGCTGGTTACACAGAAACAGGTTTTAATAGATGAAATTTTCACTGAAATCGGAGCTACCCCGGAAAGACTGGGATTACTTCCGTTAGCGGCTCAGGATCCGGACTCAAAAAGACCCCGGTGTCACCCATTAAAAGGGTGGCCCTTGTGAATCAATTTTGAATACGAAGGCCTATATGTATTTCCTCTTCCCTTCCTGGCACCAAGGCTTTACAGATAATTCTCTTTCTTAACGCTTCCTTCCTCCTACTATTAATCGTGTTATAAAGAATCCAAAATGAGAAAGGCAGGAGGACGAACTTCTTCCTGGGTCTAGAGCCCTTATTTCAGTGTGTTCCCTGCCTCCCCAAGCCCTGATAAGTTGATTGGGTCCAAGAACCCTAGTTACAGTGGAGGTTTGGTGGGGAGGCATGTCCTGCCGGTTTATCAAAGGAGGGAGAGGAGAATGTACAAGCTATTGGTTGGAATAGATGTTTCCAAAGATTTGTTTTCCGCAGCGGGTATCAATGCGGAGGGGGGAGAGATTTTTTCGGCCTCTTGCGAGATGAATTCCGATGGCTTCACGCAATTCTTAAAAACCCTTTGTTCACAAAGTGAGGGGTTGGATCAGGTCCTGGTGGCGATGGAATCGACGGGGTGTTATCACATCAATCTCTATTCTTTCCTGGCATCTCAGGGGATCCGGGCGTTGGTGGTCAATCCCCTGCTGATTGCCAACTATGCGAAGCGTTCATTGAGGAAGACCAAGACGGATAAAAAGGATGCCATGACCATCGCGAGATTTCTTCTGGATCACCATGAAGAGATCTCTCAATTGTCGATTTCGCAGGATCTCCAGGATCTGAGGGATCTATCGAGAGAAAGAGAATCCC
>JBAVGF010000014.1:0-2229 GCA_049684675.1 Thermodesulfobacteriota bacterium
AGCCTCGAATCCGCTGTCACCAGCGTCGGCTGAGCTTCCGGAAATCTGACAAAATAATCTTTTTTAATCGTGACAATCTGATAAGCATCGGCGATGTCGAGACCGCAGCGTTTCGCCGTTTTTTCGACTTCCCAAAATATCTCGCTATCCGAGATATCCATATCCGCAAGTTCAATGCGATCGCCTATGTAACCCCTTAAGATGTCCCCTGCCCTGAAGTATGTCTCTTGATCGATCCCTTTGTGTGAATATCTTGACTTGAGTGCCCCAAGTGCTTCCGCAAAGCAGAGTGATGTGGTATAGAACGTCGATGTATGTTCCGCCGCCATATACTTTTCGATCGCTTCGCTGCCGCTCTCTTTTACCGCGAGCTTAAATAACACCGACGCATCCAGGTAGTACACACATTGAGAATCCATAGGCTTCTCCTTCAGTAGGCCCGACATGATTCTTAACAATCTTATACCACATCCTCATAATCAATGAGCAGAATTTTCCGACCTGGATCAGCAGGGTTTTGAATTACCTATACCGGTTTGGAATATACACCCTTTTTAGAATTTTTGGAAGTGAAGATTTTCAAAGGAGGGAAAAGGGACGAAGAGGGATGATCGGCTTCACGTGCAAGGCTGGAATATTGTTCTACTGAGGATGATGGGGTCTGCCTGCCTACCTCCACCCTTCCCTCTCGAAGCGGGGAAGGGTGGAGGACTTTGAATTACTAACTTACGAAGGGAAGGAGGGTCCCCCGATTTTCCCTTCCAGCTCCTTCACCTTTGCCTCAAGCTGAAAAATCTTCTCCTCGGTGACTCTCTTGTAGCTCTCCATATCCACGTCTTTAGAGGCCAATTGCCTATTCTTATATTCAACTTCCTCCTTTAGCCGATTCAATTCCACTTCCTTCTCGCCAAGGAGTATCTTCGAGGCTTCGGCCCCTTTTCCTTTCGCATTCGATTCCCTTCTCAACCTGGCCAGCTGTTGCTTCAGAAGGGCCGCCTCATTCTTCTTCGGTTTTCTCACAGCTTTCGGTCTTGCTGCCTTTTTTGCCTTAGCTTTAACCTTCTTTACCTTCGCTTTGACTTTCTTAATCTTCTTAGCCATAATTTCTCCCCCCTCCTTAGAGTTTAGATCTGCGGTTTAGAACCTCTTTCTGCGTTGTGCAATCTCCCGCTAAGCCTCGTCAAAAAAGTCTTTCAGCCTTTTGATGGCACAAAACTCTCCGCACATGGTGCAGACATCTTTTTCCCCGGATTTCCCTTCTTCATGATAGCGCTTTGCCTTATCCGGGTCAAGCGAAAGTTCTATTTGCTTCTCCCAGTCGAAGGCCATTCGGGCCTTTGCCATCTCGATATCCCTCTCCAGTGCTATCTTATTTCCCCGTGCGATATCCGCAGCATGACCTGCAATCCTGGTGGCAATGACCCCTTCCCGGACATCTTCGATGGAGGGCAACTTGAGATGCTCCGAAGGTGTCACATAACATAAGAAATCTGCCCCAGCTTTGCCTGCTACGGCGCCGCCAATAGCGCAGGTGATGTGGTCATATCCCGGAGAGATATCGGTCACCAAGGGTCCAAGCACATAAAAAGGAGCTCCCTTGCACAACCTTTTTTCTAAAAGAACATTGGCTTCAATCTGATCAAGAGGGACATGGCCGGGTCCTTCGATCATTACCTGAACTCCCTCTGCCCATGCCCTTTCCGTCAATTCTCCGAGAAGAATCGTCTCCTGCACCTGGGGCCGGTCTGTGGCATCTGCCAGGCAGCCGGGCCTCAATCCGTCTCCCAAGCTTAAAGTGACATCATACTTTTTGGCAATTTCTAATAGCCGGTCGAAATGTTCGTAGAGAGGATTCTCCTTGCCATTGTAAATCATCCATTCGATGAGGAAAGAACCGCCCCGGCTGACCACTCCCAAAAGCCGGCGTGTCCTCCTTAGCCTCTCCACCGTATTCCGGGTCACCCCGCAATGGACCGTTATAAAGTCAACGCCTTCTTCTGCCTGACGCTCAATGACTTCGAAGAGATCTTCAACCCTCATTTTGGCAAGGGCCTTCCTCTTCTTAACCGCCTCAATAGCGGCTTCGTAAATAGGGACCGTCCCCACAGGGATAGGAGAATGACGAATGATCTCCTTGCGGATGGCATCGACGTCTCCGCCCGTGCTCAGGTCCATGACGGCATCGGTGCCGGCTTGAATCGAAACCTCAAGTTTTTTCAACTCCTCTTC
>JBAVGF010000015.1:0-6173 GCA_049684675.1 Thermodesulfobacteriota bacterium
GCGTAGAGGAGGATGGGTGAAGGGAGGGGAAAGGCTTAACTTTTCACTCAACTGTTCCAGCCGATTCTTTATTTCAACATTATGGGGATCTTTTTCAGCAAGCGCTTTAAAAATTTCGTAGGCCTCCTGAAGATGACCCTGTTGGAGATAGATCTCAGCCAATGTTCTTGTCGCGATGCTACCCATGGAACGGTCCTGCCTAAAGGGCCTTGTTAAACGTTAGAAAATAATTTCGCAAAAGTCAACCCCTGCGTCCTCTTTGCCGTCCCTCCAGTTGTTTGCCCTGGCTGAGAACCCGTGCAAGTCTCTCTCCGGGCTTCATAAGGACCGAAAAGAGGGGCGTATTGACATGGGGACGAATATAAAATAACATTATGTGGTTTGTCTCATTTGAAGGGAGTCTGATATGGAAAAGAAATATTTATTCTCGCCCGGACCGACCATGCTTCCACCGGAGGTGCTTCTGAAGATGGCAGAGCCCGTCATGCACCACCGGGAACCGGAGTTCGAGAGGCTCCTTGCCGAGATCAGGGAGGGGCTGAAGTATCTTTTCCAGACGAAAAACGAGGTATTGACCTTCACATCGTCTGGGACGGGTGCCATGGAAGGAGCGGTCTCTAACATCCTCTCCAAAGGGGATAAGGCGCTGGTGGTCCGGGGAGGAAAGTTTGGTGAACGATGGGGAGAGATATGCAAGGCTTATGGAATCGAGTTTATCCCGATCGATGTAGAATGGGGAAAGGCAGTGGATCCAAAGCAGATTCAAAAGGCGTTAGCATCCAATCCCTCCGTTCGAGGGGTCTACACCCAGGCAAGCGAAACCTCGACCGGTGCCAAGCATCCTATCCGGGAGATTGCGGAGATCGTAAAAAAAAATGAGGAGACGGTCCTTGTCGTAGATGCCATCACGGGAATCGGTGTATTCGATCTCCCCATGGATGTCTGGGGGATCGATGTGCTGATCAGCGGCTCCCAAAAGGCCTTGATGCTTCCTCCCGGACTTTCCTTCGTCGCCCTCAGCGATAAGGCATGGAAGTCGGTGGAACGATCAAACTTACCCAAATTTTATTTCGACTTTAAGAAAGAGTTGAAATCTGTCCAGAAGAATCAGAATTCCTTTACTCCGGCCATCTCTTTGTTCGTGGGCTTAAAGGAATCGCTTCGTCTGATTCGAAAAGAAGGTCTGGAGGCAGTATTCCGGCGCCATGAGAAATTGGCAGAAGCCACCCGTGCCGCGGCGAAGGCTTTGGGTCTTGAACTGTATGCTCCCGATTCACCGAGCAATGCTGTCACAGCCGTCAAAGTTCCGGAGGGCATACAGGGTGGAAAATTGAAAAATCTGTTTTTTGAGAAATTCGGAATCACCGTAGCAGGAGGCCAGGATCAAGCCAAGGGTAAGATCATTCGAATTGCCCATCTGGGTTATTACGAGCGGCTGGATATGGTGATGGTCGTTTCAGCCCTGGAGATGCTTTTGAAGGAAATGGGCTATCGGTTTGAACTGGGAGCAGGAGTGAAAGCCGTTGAAGAGGTATTGATGAAATGGGACGAGACCCGGGCGGGTTGAGGTGATGTGAGATGGAGGAGATAAAAAGAGTCTTAGTCAGTGACCCTTTATCGAGCAAGGGATTGGAGATATTGGGAAGGGCGAAGAGCCTGAAATACGATCTTAAGCCCGGATTATCGCCGGAAGAGCTGAAGAGGATTATTCCGGAATACGATGGGATCATTATCCGAAGCGAGACAAAATTAAAGGGCGATCTGATCGAGGCAGGAAATCGTTTGAAAGTGATAGGAAGGGCAGGGATTGGGCTGGACAACGTCGATCTCCCTGCGGCCACGAGGAAGGGGATCGTGGTGATGAATACCCCTCAAGAAAATGCCATCGCCGCGGCGGAGCACACGATGGCCATGATCTTTTCCGTATCGAGGAAGATCCCCCAGGCGACCGCTTCGATGAAAGCGGGCAAGTGGGAAAAGAAAAAGTTTATGGGAGTTGAGCTTTATAATAAAACCCTTGGGCTGATCGGCATCGGGGTGATCGGGACGATTGTCGCCGACCGCGCCAGGGGCTTGAGGATGAAGGTGATCGGTTACGATCCTTATCTTTCAAAAGAGATAGCGGAGAAGAAAGGGGTCGACCTGGTATCGCTCGACGAGCTGCTGAGGCGTTCCGATTTCATCAGCGTTCATACCCCCTTGACGGATGAGACAAGGAATCTCGTTGACAAAAATGCCTTCACAAAGATGAAGAAGGGAGTGATTTTGATCAATTGTGCCCGGGGAGGGATCATCAATGAGAAGGATCTTTACGACGCCGTGAAGGGAGGGAAGGTAGCGGGAGCGGCCTTGGATGTTTTTGAGAAAGAGCCTGCCGTTGGAAACCCTCTGCTGGAATTGGAGTCCGTGATCAGTACCCCCCACTTAGGAGCTGCTACCGAAGAGGCTCAGGAGAATGTGGCGATTGCCATCGCGCAACAGGTTGTCGATTTTTTGACTTTGGGAGAAGCCCGGAATGCGGTGAACATGCCGGCCGTCAGCCCGGATATTCTTCCTTCCTTGAGGCCGTATCTCCGGCTGGGGGAGCAGCTGGGAAGCTTTTTGGGTCAAATCTCAAACTACGCCATTGAAGAGATTCTGATCGAATATCACGGTGAGGTAGTGGAATATGGGACAAAACCGATCACCATTTCAGTCTTGAAAGGCCTCCTCACACCTTTTGTGGGCGAGACGGTCAACTTTGTCAATGCGCCGGTCATGGCAAAGGAAAGAGGGATCAAAATCACGGAGTCTACCAGAGCTGAGGCAGAAGATTTTGCAAGTTTGATTGCCCTCACGACCCGATCGAAGATGGAGCAAAATTATATTGCGGGAACCCTCTTCGGAAGGAAAGAATTGCGAATCGTCAAACTCAACGATTTTTTCATCGAAGCCATTCCGGAGGGGCATATCCTGTTGGTGAACAATTATGACAAACCCGGGGTGATCGGGAATATTGGGAATGCCCTGGGGAGCCGAAATATCAATATTGCGACCATGCAGTTTGGACGCGATCGAATGGGGGGCAATGCGATCTCACTGCTCCATCTGGATGTGTCCTTGCCACCGGGAATGGTGGGCGATATTTTGAGGATGCCGAACATTATCTCGGTTCGTCAAATTCAACTCTGACCGGCACGTGCCCCGTCCTGCCTCTGGCGGGACAGACAGGGCCGCGGCCTACTGGCAGGCCCGAGCCGTGATGGTACAGGGCAGGCAGGAAGGGGCACAATGTAAATGGAAATTTCCTATCCGGGAAGCCCCGGGGTGCCTGTCCCGTCTTAACGGGATGGCCGGGGAGCTTCATTTTTGGGGAAGCGGAGGGCTAATTTAGAATGACCAACGTCGTTATTGTCGGAGCTCAATGGGGAGATGAAGGAAAAGGGAAGATTGTTGATTTGTTGACCCGGTATGCCGATCTCGTAGTGAGGTTCCAAGGGGGAAGCAATGCCGGGCATACGATCGTCTTAAAAGGGGAAAAATTTGTCTTTCACCTTGTCCCTTCAGGTATCCTTTATAAAAATAAAAAATGCATTATCGGCAGTGGGGTGGTGTTAGACCCGGCCGTATTGATCGGGGAGATTGATGAGATAAAAAAGAGAGGATATTTGAAGGATGACTCTCAATTAATGATCAGTGAAGAGACTCACCTCATCCTCCCTTATCATCGGAGGATCGATGTTGCCAGAGAAAAAACTTTCAAGATTGGCACCACAGGGAGGGGAATCGGTCCTGCGTATGAGGATAAGGTGGCCCGTTGCGGGATCCGGGTGGTTGACCTCGTGGACGAAAAGGTATTTCGAGAAAAGCTGGAAGCCAACCTCGTCCAGAAGAATGCCTATTTAACCCAGGTATTGAAAGAGAGAGGTTTTGAATTTTCGGAGATTTTTGATGAATATCTTCAGTATAAGAATCGGCTTGAAAAATATGTGAAGAATACCTCACTCATCCTTCACGAAGAGATTAAGAAAGGAAAGCATGTCCTCTTCGAGGGAGCACAAGGAGCCTTATTGGACGTGGACCATGGCACCTATCCGTATGTTACGGCCTCGAATACGCTGGCGGGGAATGCCTGTGCAGGTTCGGGAATTGGTCCTACCCTGATCAACTCTGTGATTGGGGTGGCAAAGGCCTATACCACCCGAGTCGGTGAGGGGCCCTTCCCCACAGAGCTTCAAGACGAATTAGGAGAGAAAATTCGCCAAAAGGGTGGGGAATATGGCGCGACCACCGGGAGGCCAAGGAGATGCGGTTGGTTCGATGCCGTAGTGGTCAACCATTCCATCCGGCTGAACGGCATCCGGGAGATAGTCATTACCAAATTGGATGTCCTGAATGACTTCGATACCATTAAGATCTGCGTGGGGTATCGTGAGGGCGGAAAAGTTTTTCACCATGTTCCTTCTAACCTCGAAAAATTGAAACGCTCCGAGCCCGTCTATGAAGAGGTGAAAGGTTGGAGAACCGAAATCAAGGGAGCGAGAGATTTTAAGGATCTTCCTATTGATGCGAGGCGGTATCTGAAAAGAATTGAAAAATTGATCGGTACAAGAATCACGATGATTTCCGTTGGGTCGGAAAGAGGTGAAACGGTAAGAGTCAGAAATCCTTTTTAGAGAGAGCTCTGGATAACGCCCTTTCGCTCTCCTGATGAGACAGATTCCTAAGAAGAATTACACAGATTTTTCCTTATGTTCGATGCATATCTAATCGGTGTAATCGTTTTATAATCCGTGTAATCAGAGGTTTCTGGGCTCTTTCAGAAATCTCTCTAAATTTTGCTTGACAATTTGGTAGGTTTTTCCTTACCTTGAAATGAAAAGGGCCGTTAACTCAGGAGGTAGAGTATCTGCCTTTTAAGCAGAGAGTCGTGGGTTCAAGTCCCGCACGGCCCACCAGTTATAAGAACCAAATTTCAAAGTTCAAAATCCAAATGTCAAATGAATGACAAATGACTAAGGTATTTGGCTTCGATTTGTGCTTTGAACTTGATTTGAACTTTGAGCTTTGACATTTGAAATTAATTTAGTCCCCATCGTCTAGTTGGCCAAGGACACCGGCCTTTCACGTCGGCAACAGGGGTTCGAATCCCCTTGGGGACGCCATGTAATTTCAAAGGGTTAGGAATTTCACCTAGCCCTTTATTTTTGTCCGGTGACCACAGAGTGTCCATTTGAAATTGACCGGCAAGTGCCCCGCAAGCCCCGCCTTGTAGGGGGGCAAGGGGCACAATTAAAACGATATTTCCTTTGCTCGCTATCCGCTCGCCACTACGTGCCCGGGAAGCCCCGGCGTGCCTGTCCCGTCTTGACGGGATGGCCGGGGAGCTTCACTTTAGGCTTTTTTGACCGCTTTTCCGCTTAGAGCTTAATAGCCACTGATTGCCGTCGCCCGTTAAGCTCGCTCTCAATATCCCTACCTACTTATCCCGGAGAAATCTGTCTAATCTCGGCAATTTCTCCCGAGGACTTCTTCCTCCTACCAGGTATTGTGTTATAGAGAGAATAAAATAAAGAGAGAGTGATCTTCAAATTTCGCCACCCGATACAACCTTTCAAGTGGTAATCGATAATTCTTGTTGAAGTTTCCATTCAAAATTAGTAGACTCTTACCGAAAACCATTGGGGGTTTAAAAAAAACAACTCTTCTCGAGCGACCTCAACCGATTGGAGTTGTTATAAAATGGGATTTGCACACAGTGCCTGTATGAAGCCCCTCTAAGGAGTATTATGCCCTTTCGGAGGCTCTAAAATTTCATCTTTTTTGGTCGGGAGGGAGGGTTCTAACCCAATAATAGTGTCCCGATCCTCGGGGCTCATACAATGGGAATTGAACCACGAAAAAATAGAATTGTACAAGGAGGAATTAAAATGAAAAAGTCGTCGTATTGGAGGGCGATTGTACCAGTGGTTATAGGAATAGTCATTTGTTTAATTCCTGTTCCCCAAGGTTTGAAGCCGAATGCCTGGTATTATTTTGCCTTGTTCACTGCCGTCATTGTAGCCTTGATTCTGGAACCGATACCAGCAGGGGCAATAGGGCTGATAGGTGTTACCTTGGCGGGAAGCTTACTGATTGTGGCTGCTAAACCGGCTGATTCTTTAAGATGGGTGCTTTCTGGATTTAGCAATGGG
>JBAVGF010000016.1:0-4127 GCA_049684675.1 Thermodesulfobacteriota bacterium
GAGAAAAACTCTTCGAAGCCGTGGCTGAAAAGATGGAGGTAGGGGTCGAGGAACTTGAAGCGAAGAATCGTCGAATCTATATCAAAGGGAGTCCTGAAAGGGGGATGTCCATCCAGGAGGCCATTAAGTTCTATCAATATTCGGACCGTCCCATGCCCATCATCGGCCGCGGTTCCTACCAGCCTCCGGCCAAAGAGCCCACAACACTTCTCAAAGAGGATGGAAATTTTTCTCCCGCGTATTCTTTTATGACTCAAGCCGCTGAAGTGGAGGTAAATGTAAGAACAGGAAAGGTGAAAGTTTTGAGGATGGTGGCAAGCCATGACTGCGGGAAAGCCATTAATCCCATGCTGGTGGAAGGTCAGCTGGAAGGGTCCGTCGTCGGAGGAATGGGACAGGCGCTCTATGAAGAAGTGATCACAGAAAAAGGACAGGTTCTGAATCCGTCGTTCCTGGACTACGGCATCCCAACGGCCATGGAAGTCCCTTCCATTACGTCCGTGGAGGTTGAGACCAATGATCCTGAAGGACCCTTCGGCGCCAAAGAATCGGGGGAGGGAACTCAGTTAGCCCCTGCGCCTGCCATCATCAATGCCATTTATGATGCCATCGGAGTGAGATTTAAAACCCTTCCGGTCACACCTGAAAAGATTCTGAGGGCCCTCGACGAGAAGAAGAAGGAGTAGGAGATCCATTGACCCCCTTAGAAATGATCCCCCGCTGGAGTTTCTAACGGGGTTTACTCTACGATGTCGGAAACATTTTTTCTGAGTAGATAGACGAAGGTGAGAATAGCCTCTGCATTCTTTTCAACCGCTTCAAAACCGCGGGCTAACTCCTTCAACCTCTTTGTTCTCTCTTCGATCATCTTGATCTCTAAATCCATTGCTTTCAGATCGTATTCCATGGCCCTTCTCTCTTACCTCCGTGTCATGTCCTTAAACCTTGCCGACTTCAAAGAATAACGGGGGAGCCCTCCGGGCTTCACAAACTCGACCTGGAAGGTGAGGTTCGTCTTTATCTTGAGTTTCTCTCGGATACGATTCTTCATCTCCTTGTTTTGGCTTTCGGCCATTGAAGGATCCATCTCGACTCTCAATGTGAGAACAGGCATCACCTCTTCTTGTGTCAAAAGAGTTTCAAACTCCACCACCTCCGGAAATTGGGCCCGAATCACCTCTTCCACCATGTTGGGACTAAAGAAGACACCTCGAATCTTTCTCAAGTCATCCACCCGGCCTCCAATCTGATCCACCCGGACGGAAGTCCTGCCACACGGACAGGGGTCCTCCCTCTTCACCATGATGTCTTTCAGGTTAAACCGGATGAGGGGGATACATCGACGGCACAAAGGGGTGATGACGGCAACCCCCTTCACCCCCGGAGGAATCGGCTTCGACATCGTTTCAAGGTCCACCATTTCAAACAAGAAATAGGGCTCGATCACATGCATCCCTTTCTTTTGGGAACACATCCCCGCCCATCCGCCTGGCTCTGTCCCGCCGATGTGGTCGTAGACATCAGCCCCCCACTCCTCTTCTAAGCGAAGACGGGATGGCTCCGGCATGGGCTCACCGGCGCAGATCATCTTTTTGATACCGAGGTCTCGCTTGGGATCAATCCCCATCTCCTTCGCCACCTCTATCATATGGAGACCATAGGTAGGTGTATTCATCAATGCCGTCGCCTGAACATCCTTCATCTTCTGAATGCGAGCTTTTGTTTCCAGTCCCCCTCCGGGAACGACTTCACACCCCAGCTTCTCAGCGGCATAGTGACCCTGCCAAAAGGCGATGTAGACGTTATAGACAAAGGGCAGAAAAACCCGGTCCGTCGAACGAAATCCGGCCGCATAAAGGATGTAACACCAAATATCCACAACTAACTGCCAGCTTTCATACGTGTCTGGGAAAAATACAGGCTTTCCAGTGGTGCCAGAAGTTTGGTGAAAGACAGATAACTTTTCGGGAGGCACGGCTAAGAGGTCGCCGTAAAGAGGAAACCCCTTCCCTTCCTGAGCCTCTCTGAGCTCATCTTTCTCCGTCATGGGGACTCTTCCTATGTCTTCGAGCGTTCGAATATCCTCTGGCTCAATCCCATGGAGTTTCTTTCTGTAAAAAGGAGAACCTTCTTTGGCCCATCGGAGAGTCTCTCTAAACCGTTTTAATTCAATCTCCATCAGCCGTTCCCGGGGCAGCGTTTCGATGACCGGATTCCAATATTTATTCTCTCCTCGTTTCATCGTTAGCTCCTAACCAAATGTATTCGAGATTTTCTCCTCTTGCTTCGACCTTAAATCCCGCAACTGTGATAGCAGATGGTACAGTCGGTAGCCGCCCACTTCGACTCCGGATTTCCCATTTCCTACCCTCCGTAAAAGAGCAAACCCTCATCTCCCCCGGGATAAAGTTCGTGAACCCGTTAGAAATTCCAGCCGTTGCGACTCGAAACCAAACAGGGCATCAAACCCCGCCGGAGTTATTCGGGGACCTAACCCCGCTGCAAAGCAGCGGGACATCATTTCTAATGGGGTGAATTAAAGACATTATAAGACTTTCCAGCTTGAATACAAGATGAATAGATCACTCTCGACGTCCCCCACTTTTCAGAAACTCCCAAGAAAATGCTTGACAATAACCTCTTAGACAAACAATAATAGGCACTCAAACTTGCATTTTGGATGAAATCGTACTAAATTCTCATAGACTTAACTTTAGGAGGTGGAAAGATGAAAAGGGTATCGATTATTTTAGCAGTAGCGTTTCTCGCCACTCTCTTTACAACCAATCTCTTCGGACAGGATCTTAAGTTCAGCATCCCCCTCCCGCTCACAGGGCCCCAGGCCAAATTCGGTGAGATAGAAAAGAAGTCTTATGAGATTGCGACAGAGGAGATCAACGCAGCTGGAGGGATAAAGGGTAAAAAAGTTGTCCTGGAATTCGAAGACTCTCAGGGGAAGCCTGAGATCTCAAGAGCGATTGCTGAAAAAATTATCGATGTGAAAAAACAGTCCGTCATCTTCGGTGAATACAGTTCCTCCTGCTCGAAGGCGATTGCCGCCGTGGCAGAGGAGAGGAAAATTCCTTATCTGGTGGTTACCGGGGCGACCGATGACATCACCCAGCAGAAGTATAAATATGTTTTCCGAATGAATCCCACGAACGCTTATTACGCCAGCGGGTTGCTTTCTTTCTTTAGAGAGGTCGTCAAGCCCACATCGATTGCTGTTCTTTACGAAAGTTCAGATTTTGGCACCTCCGGTGGTGAGGACATGGTGAAACAGGCTGAAAAATTCCCGATGAAAGTTCTGGTGAAAGAAAAATATGAAAAGGGAGCTGTGGATTTTAAGCCCATCCTATCCAAGGTAAAGGCCGCGAGGCCAGACGTCATTTACATGGTTTCTTATGTCATGGATGCCGCTTTGTTGATGAAGCAGATCAAGGAACTTCGAATTGACGCAAAGCTCTTTGCAGGGGGCGCCGCAGGTTTTGCCATCCCTGAATTCATAGATAACGCCAAAGAGGCTTCTGACTATGTCGTCTCAGCCACGCTTTGGAGTCCCCAGGTTGCTTATTCTGGAGCAAAGGAATTTGCAGAAAAGTATAAAAAACTTTATAAAGACTACCCTTCCTATCACGGCGCCGAGGCTTATTCAGCTCTTTACATCATCAAGGATGTTCTGAATAGGGCCAAGTCCATGACCCCCGATGATATTCGTGTTGCGATGAGGGCGACGAATATGATGACTGCTTTTGGACCGATTAAATTCGACGATAAAGAGGGTTATACCAATCAGAACTTCATGGATACCCTGGTCATGCAGGTGATCAACGGTCAGCACGAGACGATCTGGCCCCTAAAATACGCGAGTAAGAAGTACAACTTCCCCATTCCAAGATGGAGAGATAGAAAATAGGATAGGCAAGAGAGACGATGGCCGTTCAGATTGAGCTGTTCTTACAGACCCTGATCGCCGGAATCTTACTCGGAGGTCTCTATGCTCTCATTGGCATCGGCATGACCCTCATCATGGGCGTGATGAAGATCATCAATCTCGCTCACGGGGAGCTCATGATGGTGGCCATGTATATCTCCTTCTGGCTCTTCACCCTCTTCCATATCGACCC
>JBAVGF010000017.1:0-1929 GCA_049684675.1 Thermodesulfobacteriota bacterium
TTTCTTATGCTAAAGACACTTTCGTGATTGCTAAAAAATCGTTAAATTATAGGCTGTTCCATGGAACGGGGACTTTGTAAAATCTTCCGTTTACCGCCGTAAGGAAAAGGGACGCTTTTCAGCGAGAAATATCTCACCTTTGCGGAATTTTACGCAGTGGACGACTCCTGCTGTACTTCTTGGGATGAGGACAAAAAAAGATTGATATTCAAATGAGTCTGTGGTATTCAGATTTTCATCAAAAAGAATTCGGGGGATCAGAATGGACAAAGAGACAAAAGAATATTTGGATAGAATATTGCTGTCCCTAATTGCTAAGGAGGATTTGGAGAAGCTGAGGCAGGAGACGAAGTCGAGCTTCCGTCAACTAAAAGAGGAAAACAAGAACCAGATTCTTGAGTGGAAGCAGGAAATCAAGGCCGATCTTGAACACTTAAAAAAAGAACCCAAAGTGGACATCCATCCGATCGTCGAAGAATTCAAAAATGAAATTCGGGAACTTAAAGTCGAGAACCGCTCTACCTTCGACCAATTGATTCAGAGGGTAGAGCTACTATTTCAGAAAATCAAAGAGGAGGCAGAAACCCACTGGGTCCATTCCAAGGAGGGGACCAGTACTGATGCAGTTGGGTTGAAGGATGGGATGGAGAGCCTTGGAGACTCAATGAAAAGGGTGGCAGAAGAGGTTGCCTCCGTCAGGGAGAGGATGAAGGAAAGTTTTGTTGAAGTCAAAGAGGAACTGGGTTCGATGATAAAATTCTCGTATGCGGACTTGGAGAAGAAATTCAGCGCCTTAGAGGCGAGAATCAAGGCCCTCGAAAAAATGGTTTTTCCTTGATACAATACCTGCCGGTTGGAGAAATAACCCCGGACAAACCGCTCTTCAAGGCTTCGAATGGCGGTTTTTACGAGATTTAGGGGAAATGGAAAGAATTGACATCAAGTGATCTCTGATAACGAAACGGCTCGCGGGTGCTGGTTTGCTAGAAGGTTCGCCTCGAAGCCTTTTCGACCGGCTTGTCCGGGGTTCACATGACTCGCTTTTTTAGCAACATCTGGGTTTATTTCCCGCTTTTCTCTTTATATCCTCCCGCAAAAGTAATCACACAAACAGTCCTGTAAGTAGGGTGGGGACCACAGGCAACTCCGATGACGCGAAAATCTGGGTTGAAGATATTTTTTCTATGTCCACGGCTGGGAACCCCATCGTCTACAATCAGACCAATCACCATATTTCGAGCTTTGTCGCTGCCGTAGGATATATTTTCGGCTATGCTTTTCTCCCAATTCCCATAGCGATTTACTCTATCCCAGGGCTGACTTCCATCACTGCCCTTGTGTTGGCTGGAGCCTGATGAATCTTGATCCTTCACATGATCCTTTGCTCCCAAAGACATACCTCTCGATGGGTTAAGCCGAGGGACTGGATTCATCGAGTGAGTTAATCCGATGGCTTCATTCAATGCAGCCACTCCCTCTTTGGTCATGATAATGGTTTCTCCTGGAATTTTAAGCAGCTTCCCATCATAGTACCGCTTCCATTTTTCAAGAAAAGAAGCGTAGCCTTTTGGATTCGTCCTGGCTAGGTTTATCTCACCGACAATCGCCTTTTCTAAGGGTGAAAGGTAGTCGGGTTCTCCGGCGTTGATAGATTGAACAAACCCCATTATGAGGAAGAAAAAGACGAGCAAGCGGATAAAAAAGGAAATCTTCATTAAATTTCAATTCCTATATTCATCATGTTTCACAGCCTATGGGAGATCGAAGACCATAACTTTTTGTTCTGGTTCCGTGAATTTTTAAACTGGCTGGCCACCTGCTTTCCTCAATTAAAAATATCTTACCACGTCTTAGAAAAGTTTTGAACCTAAGAGAAAATGGAGAAGAACCAGCTTTTTGATTGGAAAAACGATGGCATAGTTACTTAAG
>JBAVGF010000018.1:0-13849 GCA_049684675.1 Thermodesulfobacteriota bacterium
GCAACCCTGTGCCCAGGATTCCCACCTCTGAAAGGAGCTGGATAAAATCATTCTCGGAATGGGTCACGAGCCCCAATATGTGAAAGGACCGGTACATGGGGAAGACCTGAACAAAGGTGCCCAGCCCTGAACCGAAGAGGGGGAAGTCTTTGAAGATCTGGAATGTGTTCACCCAGATCTTCCACCTATCCTCGAAGCTCTCCGATACGCTGAAGAACCGACTGATGACGGCGTCGAGCCCGATCCAGGCTGCCCAGAGCAATGCCAAACCAAAAATCAAAACTGCGGTTCTTGAGAACCTCTTTCCCTTCTCAGGGTTTCTGAAAAGAAAGCTGATCAGGCTGAAAGAGAGCAGCAGGCTTAATATCCCCATTCTCGACGCCGAGAGGAGAAGCCCGAGGATCATCACGATCACACCAAATCCGATGAGAAGGGTCTTCCCGTCAAACGAGGAGAGACGTTCACGCCAGCTCCCATAGCCGCTATCCTGAACAGCCTCTCTTGAAAAGAGGAACCCTATGCTGGCGGGAATGACCATGAGAAGATATCCTGCCAGGTAGTTGCGGTTGATAAAGGTCCCCGTCACGGCAGAGACAAGGGACTCTGCTTCCACATAGAGGATATGACGGTGGCCGCTGAAGAATTCGAATATCCCGTAGAGGGATTCCAAAACGCCGACCATCATCACCACAACTATGAGTCGTTTCGTTGCCCGATCGCTCTGTTCCAAAGGTTTCCAGCGCATGAGGAAGACGAATAATCCGATCAGAGTGAGCCATTTAAAGAATTCGATTTGGGTAAGAAAGGGAAAAAAACTGAGTGTAGTCATTGGTAATTGGTCATTCGTCATTTGTAATTGATGGTGAAGGGCGTAGGTTTTGGGGGAAAGAATTTTGACGACCTCGGAAGGAAGGGGGAGAAGCTGAAAGAGAATGAAGAGAAGAAAGAGGGAAAGGAGAACCATAGGAATTGCGGATTGCCGATTGTGGATTGAGGAATTAAAAGACTTGTCAGAAGCCCGAAGTCGGACGATACCGGTCTGGACGGCCCACAGGATAATGATGAAGAGAATACCGAGTTCCATGACAGAATAGGCCCAGAGCTCGATGGAGCCAAAGGCAATGGGAGTGAAAATGATTAGAAGGACGAGCAGGAGTGTAATAAGATGGTTAAGCATAATCGTTAAGCGTAAAGCGTAAATTGAAAACCGTGAATCGTAAATCGTAAAGAGCAAAGTGTAGAACCTAAGTCGTAAAGCGTAAATTGAAAACTACCTTTTTAGAGACTTAATTAGACCAGTTAGCATTTTGTCGATATCGTTCATTAGTAATGACAATCCTTCAATATTCGCTTCGTTCAGATAGCTTAATTTTTCTGATATTTCTAAATGAGTGTCGAGTTCGCTCAAAGAACCTTGAGCCATATGAAGAAATTGAATAAATTCTTTTTTTGTTTGCCGAGCTGCACCCTCTGATATGTTAGCCGGGATTGATATGGCAGCTCTTCTCATCTGACTCGTTAACCCATAAATTTCGATATGAGGGAAAGACCTCGTCAATTCATAAATTTTTTGTATCAAAACTATTGATTTATGCCACACATCTAATTTCTTATGAGGTTTCTTTAACACTTCACTCCTTACACTTCACGTTATTTTCACGGTTTGATCGGTTCGGGAACATTGGGCCTTCGGCCTTCGATCACTGCCTGCGGATATTCCGTTACCATCCTTTGGGCTTCCTCTTTGCCTACGATCTTCTCGGCTTCCCTCACGGCAGCGGAAAGGATCGGCGGTCTTCTATTAATGGAATGGGTATCCGAGGCAATGATGTGAACCAGCCCGCTTTTGAGCAGTTTTTCGGCGGTCTGTTTCACTCCGGACCCGAATCCTCCAGTCAAACTCATCGCCGTTACCTGACCGAGACATCCCATCCGAATCATCTCGCCATAGCGTTGGGGTCTCTGTCCTATTTCGAAATTTCTTTCCGGATGAGTGATGATGGGGATGATTCCCTTCGTCATCAATCGGAAAAGGACATCCTCGGCATGATAAGGGATCCCCTGGAAGTCAAATTCAACCATGAGGTATTGACCCTTGTCGTTTACCGTCACAATTCCTCCGTTTTCACAAAGCTCAGGCATATCTGAAGAGAAATGGACATCGGCACCGGGGAGGACGGCTAAAGGCAGTTCGGAGTGATGAGTTCGGGGTTCGGAGTTTAAATGACAGGAAATTCTGGAATCTAAATTCTGCATTCCGTATTCCGAATTCCCAACTCCGCATTTCGTGATCGCTTCGTTGAGTTCTTGGACTTTGGTGAGGATGGTTGACCGATTATTTTTGTAAACACCCGGCAGGATGTGGGGGGTGGCCACGATCGTTCGGACCCCATCCTGGTGGCTGATCCGACACATCTCGATGGATTCCTCAAGGCTCTCGGCACCATCATCCAACTGCGGAAGGATGTGGGCATGGAGATCAATCATCTCGCTCCTCACTTCCTTTCGGCCTCCTCCTTCTTCAAAGGGGTCTTATCATTTTGATAGTCGAGAGAGATGATTTTAAGAGCTCCATCTTCCTTGACTAAAACCCAATGAATGGTCCCGGTCCAAACCCTTTCCTCTGCTCGTTTCTTTAATGTCTGGTCCAGCTTAAAACGGGCTTTCACCTCCGCCGCATTCTGATAAATCTCGATCTTCATCCCTTCCACACGATATTTGAGTTCCTGACTCTGATCAAAAAATTTGGTATAAATGCTTCGGATCTCCTTTAATCCATCCTTCTGATTTTGGACGGCCTTGGAAGAGAAGAAGGAGATAAATCCATCAATATCTTTCCGATGATATCGACGGATATAATCTGAGAAAAACTGTTTCACCTCTTCTTCATTGGCAAGAGAGGGGGCCGCGACCTCCGGTTTCACGACAGCCCTTTTGGCAGGTTCTTCTTTCGGCTTGCCTTCCCTCTCGACCACAAGGGTAGGAGGCATTGAGTATCGATAATCAATCGAGATGATTGCCAGCTTCCCTTCTTCTTTGGCCAAAACCCAACGGACATCCCCTTTCCAAACTTTCTTTTCTCCCCCTTCTTTCAACACCTGGCTCACCGAGTACCGGGCCTTCGCTTCAACGGCATTCTGGTAGATCTCGATCTTCATGTCTTCAACGGAAAATTGGAGTGATCGACTTCGATCGAAAAGATCGGTATAAATCGTTCTGATTTCTGGCAGACCGTCCTTCTGATTTTGCCTGGCTTTAAAAGAAAAAAGCGAAAGGAATCCTTCGATATCCATCTTGGCGTATCGCTCAACATATTTAGCGAAGAACTCTCTCACCTCCTGCTCTTTGGCAAGAAGCAAAGGAGCAGATGGGTCTGAGGCAGAAAGAGCACGGGCAACCGGTTCAAATGGTATGAATTCTCCAATAAATAAGAGCGACAGCAATGCGATCAGCGTCGTGAGGATTAAAATATTGGTTTTCATTCCGACCTCCCTTCTTCTCCCGTCAGGGGGATTTCTGATTTTGATAATTGAGAGAGATGATTTTGAGAGCTCCGTCTTCTTTGACTAACACCCAACGAATGGTCCCCGTCCAACTTTTTTTCTCTCCTCGTTTCTTTAATGTCTGATTCACTCTGAAACGCGCTTTCACCTCCACCGCATTCTGATAAATCTCGACCTTCATCCCTTCCACACGATATCGGAGTTCCTGGCTCTGATCAAAAAATTTGGTATAAATGCTTCGGATCTCCTTTAATCCATCCTTCTGATTTTGGACGGCCTGGGAAGAGAAGAAGGAGAGAAACCCATCAATATCCTTCCTATAATATTGATCGATATAGCTTGAAAAGAACTGCTTCACCTCTTCTTCGTTGGCGAGCCATCTTTCCTCCTCCGTTTTGATGGCCAATTTTTTCCCGGGATGGAGGACAGCTCCGGTAGCCTCTTTTGGAACTTCCCTGGGAACCTCCTTCGGGACTTCCTTCTCAACCCTCACCGGTGCCTCCGTTTTCGTAACGCCTTGCGGGACCGGTTCTATTACCGCTTTCGGCTCCTCCTTCGCCAGACCCTCCTCTTCGACCTTAACAGGTGCCTCCTCTCTTGGAAGAATTTTCCGGGAGGATCCTTCTTTTTTCTCTAATTCCCATTCCGCCCCAGAGGGGGACCCTTGCGAAGAGTCGGAAGCAATCTCCTTGCTTTCTCGAGGCATACCCTCCTTCTTGATTTCCTCCGGCACTTTCTTCTGCGCTTTCGCTCCTGACTCGATTCCGACAGGAGGGATCTGCGAGGCCGTCTTTTTTCCTATTCCCTTGGCCATCACGCCGAGGACCTCAGATTTCGGAGGTGCGGCGACATGAAACCATGCAAAACTCATTAAACCAACGATGAGGAAGAGAACGAGAATACCCGCAGGAAGCATTATTTTCCGGATAGTCACTCTTCTTTCTTTCGCGCTGTGGGCCTTTTTTTTGA
This sequence comes from Thermodesulfobacteriota bacterium, assembly GCA_049684675.1. Taxonomy (GTDB): domain Bacteria; phylum Desulfobacterota; class BSN033; order BSN033; family UBA1163; genus UBA1163. The sequence continues at coordinate 4,473 of JBAVGF010000018.1, forward strand.
TGACCGACCTCTTCCAAGCTCTCTCAAGATCGTATTCAAATCGCGTGGACTCGTTCTTCAGTATTTCATAAGCTTCGTTGATCTCCCTGACCCTCTCATTCTCTCCCCCGGCCTCCCCCAGATCGGGGTGATAGTGCTTTATCAATTCCGCCCAACGGGCCCGAATCTCCTCGTCGGAAGCCTCCTCTTCTACACCAAGGATTTTGTAGTAGTCTTTCATTTATGCGTCTATGGGTAAATGCGTAAATGGGTAGATGCGCAAAAGCGTTTTATTTCTGAACGCCTTTAAGGTATTTTATAAAGTTGAGTTGTTTCCTTCTTTGCTTCTCAATCAATTCCATCAGTGGATGGTTTTTAAGATAGCCAAGTTTTTCCGAAATGATTGCTTGAGTCTCAAGCTCGGCGAGAGAACCTAAGGCCACATATAAGAATTGAATAAATTCCTTTTTGCTGCTTCTTGCAGCTTCTTCGGAAATATTGGATGGAATGGAAACCGCTGCACGTCTCATTTGATTGGTTAATCCATAAATTTCTTCTTTTGGAAATTCGACCGTTGTTTTGTAAACTTCCTGTACTAATTCAATTCCCAATTTCCAAATATCCAAATCTTTATGAGTAATCAGCTTTTCCCCCCTAAATTTGCGCATCCACACATTTACGCTTTAACTCATTTACTTTTCTCTGTAAGAGAGACCTGATCGATCCAAACGGTTCCGGAGACGATGCGATCAAATTTGTCGGTCTTATCCCTTCTGATCCTCACCAGACCACCCTGTAATGGGGCCGGGGTCCGAAAGCTGACGATCAGCTCCCTCCATTCATTGTCCCCTGTCAACGCCTCCGATAGACTCTGAAAAGCCTGGCCTATCCCTGTGACCTCTATCTTCAGACCGCTCTTCGTTGTCACGGCTTGTGTCTTGACATTCGCTCTGAGAACATATTCCGTATCGGATTTTAGCGGCAGGAACTGATAGACGTGATAGAAATCGACATTTTCCTTTCCGTTGAACACGATCTTTAGTGAACGCTTTCCCTCGAAGGCCACGGAAGGGTCGAAGGAGACCTCGGCCCCGGGGACTTTCTCGATTTTCCAATCAAAACCCCCGCCTAAGATTTGGTCCTTTTCAAAACCACCATTGGTGATCAGGTTACCATCTGAGAAAGCGGATAGGCCCTCCTCTTGAAGCCTGGCCTTCCAGACCTGAAATGCCTCGTTGAGCTCGCCCCGGGAGATGAGAAATTCGATGTGCCGGAGCGTCTGCTCTCGATCGGCTTGATAGCCGAAGGATGATCTTTTTGCCCACGCCTTTCGGACAGAATCTTTATCGCCCGTCTCATAGAGGTAGGAAAGGTATTGCCTGAAGGACGAAGGATCTTTGGGAACGATTCTTTCCAAAACAAACTCAGAGTCGCTGGCCGCTTTCTCTAAGACATCATAGACCGTGGAGCTTTGATTCGGGTAATGAGCGAGGAGGTAAGAAAAATGGGGGAGCGCCTTCTCGAAATCTCCCTGCAGGAGAAGAAGATTTCCAGTCACCCATCTTCCCCGATAGCTGGTGGGAAAGACCGTGACGGCATTTTCCAAGGCACCCTCGGAGGCAGTCCTTTCGCCCGTCCTCTGACAGATCTTTGCCAGATTCAGCCAGTATTCCTGCTCGAGGGGATTCCGCTCGATCGCTTTCCTGAAATATTGGGCCGATTCCCTTAAATCCGTATGGCGGATATCCCACTGATAGAAAAGCCCCAATCGATAGTAGGGGTCGGGATTGGATGGCGCGAGCCGAGTGGCCCTGAGAAGATTTTCTTCAGAAAGGCTTACGGGGTAGAGAGAGATTCCCCTCCAGATATTAATGATAGAATAACCCGCTGCCAATGAAGCGACGACAGCGAGAACAGGAAAGAAAATCCTTTTCATGGAGAATAAAGATCCTTAGGCTCAGACCGATTTTTCTTCTGAGATATAGGGGAGTTCTCTCCTCCCTTTCTTTCCTTCCTTCCCGTAATAGGAGTGGTACCGGTAGTAGTAATATCCATAATCGCTTCGGCGGATATCCACCCGATTGATCACCACACCGATGATTTTGGTGTTGACCTGCTGAAGAACTTCTTTCGCCCGCTGGAGCGTCTCCCTGGGTGTCTTTCCGCCTAACACCGTGAGGATGACTCCGTCCACCGAAGTGGAAAGGATGATCGTGTCGGCAAATCCAAGCACGGGTGGAGAGTCGAGAAGGATATGATCGAACCGGGCTTCCAGAGATTCCACCATCTTCTTAAAAAGATTTGAACCGAGGAGCTCCGAAGGGTTGGGAGGAATGGGACCGGAGGGAATGTAGAAAAGGTTCGGGACCTCCGACTTCTTTACAACGGACTCCAGATCCCCATGCCCGGAGAGGAAGCTCGAGAGACCCTGCCCATTCTCATGATTAAAGATCTTATGGAGCCTCGGCTTCCTCAGGTCTGCATCGATGATGAGCACCTGAGCACCCGTCTGAGATAAGGCGATGGCTGTATTGATGACCGTTGTGGTCTTTCCTTCGGACGGATTCGGGCTGGTGATGACAATCTTTTTCGGAGGTTTCTCCGAAAAAGAAAGGAGGATCGAGGTTCGGATAGACCGGTACGCCTCTGAAAGCATTGATTTGGGATGGCCGTGGGTGATGAGCTCGACCGGGTAGGAGGTTCCTTTCTCCAATCGCCTGCGCCTCCCGTTGGAGATCTCCGGCACCATTCCGAAGGAGGGCAGTCGAATGAGCTGCTCGACGTCTTCGGGAGTCTTAACGGTGTTGTCGAGGTATTCGAAGAAAAAGGCGAGACCCACCCCGAGGAAAAGGCCTACCACCGCGGCGAGAAGAAGGTTAAGTCTCTTATTGGGCTTATAAGGGCTGGTGGGTAATTCGGCCTGGTCGACGATCTGGATGTTGCTGGCTGTGATGCCGGCCGAGACCCCTGCTTCTTTCATTCTCAGCAGAAGGCCCTTATACAGATCCCGATTCGTATCGGCCTCACGCTTGAGAATGTTATATTGGATGGCCTTAGCCTTCATCTCTATCGCTTTTACTTTCTGCTGTTCGAAGGCCTGCCGGAGTAAGGCTTCCCTTCGAAGGCCCGACTCATAATCGCTACTAATACCGTTGATAATCTTATTGATCTCACCATTCAGGCGGTTCTGAACGGTCTCCATCTGACTCTTGATTCGCACCATTTCTGGATATTCCGGTTTGAAGGTCTCAGAAAGCTTCATATATTGCGCTTCAAGCTGGATGTAAGTCTGTTTCAAATCCATAACCAGCTTGTTCTCGAGAATCGTGGGGAGGGAATCGAAGTTTCGAGCTTTGGTCTGCTTAAAAAGGGCCTCCTTGGCCATCCGTTCTGCTTCGGCCTTGGTCAGGGCTTCATTCAATTCGGTGAGTCGCTGCATGGTCACATTTTCTTTTTCCTCGAGTGAAATAATATCATGCTGAGAACCGAAAGCCTGGAGGTCCTCATCCGCTCTCTCTACCTTGGCTTTCAGATCCTCGAGCTGCTTGGTCAACCACTCTTTGGCCTGCTCTGTCGAAACAAAACGGGCCTCCAGGTTCTGCTGAATGTAAGCGGCGGCCAAAGTGTTGGACGCCTGGGTAGAAAGTTGCGGGCTGTTTGAGTCGAAATGGATTTTTACAAGGCGCGAATTCCGAATGGGTTCGATCTTTAATTCATTTAGAAACCGGTTGATGAGCTGGGTTTCCCTTTCGTTTTCAGACGGGTCTTTATGAGAGGAAGGGAAAAAACTTGATAACGAGGTAAGGGTATTGGATTTCCACTTTTGGAAAGGGGTCTCGGGACGGGGCTGAAACTCAGGATGCTCCGAAAGCTTTAAGGCCTGGATGACCCGTCTCGCAAGGGTACGGCTTTCGAGAATCTTGTACTGAGTTTGATAATAGTCCATGTCCATGGTATTGACCGCAAAGATCTCTTTGAAATCGACAATCTGAGGGTTCTCTTTATTGATCTGGATCGTTACCGTTCCCCTGTAGATCGGTCTCATTGTAAATGTTCCCACTGCAGCGGTGATCAAAACGATCCAAAAAAAGGCGATGATAATCCATCTCCTCTTCTGGATGACTTTCCAGTAATCCCTGAGGTTGACCTCCTTCTCCTCTTGAGGGGATGGGTAGGAATATCCGGGTGGCGGGGGAAGTTGATAATATCCTTCCGGAGGGATCTGTTTAATATGATTCATCTCATTCTCCCCATGTTAGAAGGCTGCCCCAACGGAGACTCCCCCGATGCGGCCCTTGATGAAATCCCAGACTTCATTCCCTACAGTCTTCGTACCGCTTCTGGGAACCATGATGATATCGTTCTCCTTTAGGTAGACATCTTCGGCCTGGCCTTTTTGAATGGAATAGACATCGACGGAGATGATTTCTTTTCCAGTGCCTTTCTCTAAATAGCGAAAGATCTTTGTATTAGAGCCGGCGGCCTCGGTTTTCAAACCCCCTGCCAGGGCGATGGCTTGACTGACAGTCAGTTTCTTCCCTCTCATAGGGAAACCGCCCGGACTCCTCACTTCACCGCCGACAAATATCTTGCCGGATACAGGAACGTTAATCACATCGCCATGATTCAAAGGCAGATTGAGCGTCAAATCTCCCTTGACCAATAACTCCTCGAGATCGATTACAAAAGTACCGGGTTTCATCGTTTGAGAATCTTCTTTCCCCTTGAAGCCTTCGTCTTCCGGGTGAGGCGGCCGGATCAGAAAGAGCAATGGTCCTGCCTCCTCCTTCAGACCTCCTGCCATGCCCAACACATCCAGGATGGTCTTCTGACCTGTGACGTCGTAGGGTCCCGGTTTGTCCACGGCGCCAATCACCGAGATTCGTTGATTCCGGTACTCTTTGATGAAAATACTGACATGGGGATCTTGGAAATATTTTTCAGCCAGCAGATCCCTGATCTCCTTCTCCAACTCATTGGCAGTAAGGCCCTTCACCCTCAATATCCCGAGCAAAGGAAGGCTGATATTCCCCTGGGAGCTAACCCGAACAGTCTTATTCAACTTTTCTTCCTCAAAGACAGAGATTTCGATCAGATCCTCCGGTCCGATTTTATAATCGCGATAATAGTCTTTTCCCGAGGAGAGGCTCCTCATCAGAATCCTCTCGTTCATAGCCTTCACTTGTTCGGAAGCCTTGATCTCCTCGGTTGGCAAACTGGAACGGTTGACATCTTTATTAAGAGAGGACTTGGAAGCACAGGAAAGGGTAAACACAACGCAGGTGAGGCCGATGAGAAGGAAAATATATAGCTTTGAAATCATTCTCCCCCACCCTTTTATTAAAAAAAAACCCAGTCAGCATTTATATCTTCAACTGCTGGGTTTTATCCATTTTTAAGAGATTCTGCTAATTACTGGCAGACCGGTGCTGGTGCCGGCGCTGGGGCTGCTGCTGCTTCGTGATCTCCTCCCCCCCGACTCGCAAGAACGGCAGCTACTACTGCAATGACTACCACTCCACCGATAATCGCTACCCATCCCCATGTGCCAATCCCCAAGAATTTTCCGGTTTCGCCTTCAGGACCACTGGTTGTCTCGCCAGCCTGGGCAACCATCACTCTTGAAGGACCCTTGGCTGCGACGGAAGGAATGGTCACGGTGTCTTTGGAGGAAAGCGCAGCCAGGACAACATGGTCCTGGTTTACAACAAATAAGGGACCCTGAATACTTCTTACAGTTACAGACCCATTGGAATGCACGAGTATGGACCCGACCGTGTCTTCACTCTTTGGAGAAACTGTCGAGGGATTTTTGGAGGCCTGAAGGGATCTATATTTGCTCACCGTTAAATCCCCTACTTTGATCCTCAATTCAGCAGTGGAAGGAAATCTGAAATCTATAGTGCCTTGGCGGAGGTGCATTTGGTCGTTTCGATCAAAAGAAAAAAGACTATTTTGCCCTACCTCAATCTGCCTATTGTTCTCTAACGTAATCAAGGAGGCGCCTTTTTCAGTCTTAATCTTTACGCCCTGAAAGACTGGAAATGCTGAGGGTTCCACATTCTTCCATACATTCTCCCTCGATTCAAACTTCACCTCCCCCCGGGAAATCATTTCACCGATAGGACGGCCTATCTCCTTGGCCTCCCCAACCATGGTATGAAATCCGCTTGTCAGAAGCAAAAAGCTAAGGCAGAGAAAATAAACAAATATTCTTCTCATCGGAATTCCCTCCTTCCATATCTTGTTGGTTAGTTGTTACCCACCCCATACGTAGGACCTGGCTCCTTGCTTACCACACTTACAAAAATTTGTCAATAAGAATTTTTCACAAAGTCAGCTTATCGTAACCAAGAATCCTTTTGACATACAAATTTCATATGACGGGTTCGTCACCCGCGAACCATGAAAATCTATCTCATTATCCTCCCCCTTGACGGGGGAGGACTAAGGTGGGGGTGGACAGAATGTGCTCCCCCTCACCCCCGCCCTCTCCCGCAAGGGGAGAGGGAGATGACGGGCAATTTTCCATGTAATTTCGTAACTCTTGGGGGCGGTCACCTCCCTCCGAAAGTTTTTGGAATGATCTTGACAATTCGTTACAGGAAATTCCGGCTAAGAAGTGACCTTCTCTGTGTACGGATGAAGAGGACACCCTCAACGCAGGACCGTTTAAATTCAGACCTTATGCCCTTATCTCTTCCGGGGGGTCGCCAAACATGAGTCTCAACCCATAGATAAGTTGGGCTTTGGTAAAAGGCTTGGTCATATAATAATTGACACCGAGATCGTATCCTTTGAACATATCCGAATCTTCATTTTTCGCTGTAAGAATAATCACCGGGATAGCCTTCGTTTTGGGGTTTGATTTCACCTCTTTAATCACTTCCCACCCATCCTTCTTGGGCATTAAAATATCACAGATGAGAAGGTCAAAATCGTCCTTCCCCAGCTGCTCGATGGCCTGCACTCCGTCGCCAGCTTCCATCACCTCATAGCCCAGCTTGGCCAGGTGGATTTTTAAAAACTTCCGGATCACCTCTTCATCATCCACGATCAGTATCTTCTTTTTCATCCTTCAACCCTCCTTATTGGAAATTTAATGGTAAAGGTTGTCCCCATCTGCTCTCTGCTCTCCACATCGATTGTCCCCTCATACTTGTTGACGATGCGGTAAACGATATTCAGGCCAAGGCCCGTTCCCTCGCCCGGGTTTTTGGTCGTAAAGAAGGCATCGAAAATTTGGTTGATATATTTCTGGGGGATTCCCATACCATTATCGCTTATTTTCACTTCAACAAAGTCCTCTAAGGCTCGAGTGGCGAGGACCAGTTTGCCTCCTTTTCCATCCATCGCCTGAAAAGCGTTGGTGATCAGATTGGTGAACACCTGTTGAATCTCGCCAATGTTGGCCTGTATCTTTTCGCTGGTTTGAAATTCTTTGATCACCTCTACCGAACTCGCTTTGGTCGCCAATTGAACCATCTTCAGCGATTCTTCAAGAACGCCGTTGAGGTCCACCTGACCGAATTCTTCCTTCTTGGCCGCTCGGGAGTAGGATCTCAACCCCTTGACGATTTCGTTGATCCGCTGGCCGCAATCCAGGATATCCGTTAAATAACTTATCTTCTTGGAAGGATCTTCCTCCTCCAACGCAATCTCTGCCATCCCGATAATTCCGCTCAGAGGGTTATTGATCTCGTGGGCCACGCCGGAGGCTAAGACCCCTATTCCCGCCAACTTCTCCGATTGGATGAGTTGTTCCTGAAGGCGTTGTTCTTCGGTAATATCTTTCACATATTCAACCACTGAGAGGAGTTTTCCTTTCTCGTCGACAATCGGGTAGGAAAAGATTTGTAGGGTGGTATGATCTTCTGAAATCTTCATGACGGAGGAAGCGGGTTGCTTGGTTTCGATGGACACTGAAACCGGACATCTTTCACAAGGTTCCGACCTCTTGAAATAAGCCTCATAACATTTCCGGTTGATCAATTTTTCAAAAGTGGTTTGATATTTTTCAACGACAGGTCTATTCACACGGAGAATTCGGTAATCAGGGGCCTGGATGGAGAGTTGATCCCGGATGCCGTCAAAGATGGCTTCGAGGTTCCTTTTGCTTTCCCTGATCTTCTTTTCCAGCTTCCTCTGTTCGGTCAGATCCCGGAAGATGATCTGATAGAAGGATTCATCCCCCAGATCAATTCTTTTGATGGAAAAATCCACTTCGAGTGAGGCCCCGTCTTTCTTCCTTAAGGACAGGTGATCCGTCCTTCCTCCTTCTTTCTCAGCCACTTCCTTAAAATAATCTCTTGCTTTCTCCGCTTCCTCGGGTGCGAATAGATCAAAGACCTCTTTTTGAAGAAGTTCTCCTTTCGTGTATTGTGTCGCCTTCTCCACTTCCCTGTTGACATCGGCAATCTGTAACTGAGGATTTCTCAAGAGGATGATCCCATCGTTGGCATTTTCGAAGAGACCGCGATACTTATCTTCAGAGATGGTGAGCTCATGGCGTTTCTCCCTGGTCAAGGTCTGGACGATATATCCGTAGAAAGCGGTCATGATGAATATGAAGGGAATCCGAAGGGTATAGCTGCTGCTCTCTTCATTCGTCAAAAGCCCCCATGAATAGAGGAGAACCCCGTAGAGGAGTGCCGTGATCCCCCCAATGATCATCAATAGTTTAAAGTTACGGCTGATGGACGCAAAGATGATGATCAGGAAAAAAACCAGATAAAAATCTGTTGTCATTTTTTCTGAAAGATACATTCCGAACGAAACAACACACGTATCGAAGAGGACCAGCGGATAGAATAATCTTAAATTTGAAAACCATCTTTTCGGGAAAAAAGTGAGTAAAATATTCGACAAGAGATATATAAAGATGAGGATGTTACTTAGACGGAGGTCCGTCACCCTGCCCTTGCCAAACAGGATGAGGTAAGAAGTGACGATGATGGCCGTCCATCGAAGTGTTAAAATGATTTTTTTTCTGTCTTGATCTTCCATACTGAATGACCTTCGGACCGGCAATAAATCAAATTTATTTCGATTAGTTAAGGAATTGAGCAAAAAACATACCAACTGAAAACCGTCGAGAATACGCGCACATGAATAGTTCTTAAGCATAAGGAATTTACCCACTTATAATAATTCCTTTCTTACCTTACTTTTCTCCATTTTAATGGAATAGTACCGATTTTTTTCATTCTTTGACATTTTGTCCAGATTTCAACAATGGTGGAAGGGGCAGAGGATAGAATCAAGAAAAGGACGTCCTAAAGCTTAAAGAAGGTATTCTTGTGGTTGAAAGGAGGAAATTTCGCAGAATCTGGGTTAAACTTCCGTAGGATCATCCCTCCGTGGGTAGCGAGGCAATCATCGGGAGGATTGCTTTGGAT
>JBAVGF010000019.1:0-4819 GCA_049684675.1 Thermodesulfobacteriota bacterium
CCGAAGTAGAAGGGGGTCAGTTTCTGGTTTGCCAGTGGCCACTGATTACTTGTCCGCCAGGCACCCTTCTTCGACGTGCCCATAACGTAGTAGTAAATGGCCGGTTCGCTCATAATGCCATTGTTGATGTCCTTCAGCCAGTAGTCGAACCAGCGGTGCGCTTCAGCACCATAGTCGAGGTCGAATTGGTTTTTTTCCACCTCGCTGTGATCCAAGGGGCGGACAAGCAGACGCTTGGGCACGGTGAGGTTGGCATACCAGAGGAACATGTCGCTCGCACCCGCAAACAGGTCATACCAGCCGTTCGTCATGTAGATCGGGATGCCTGATTGATTGATCCGGTCAAGGAAGGGGTAGAGATTACCTTCCCCCTCCCAGGGTTTCATTCCGCCAGGAGTAGTACTGTCGTGGAAGGGGAATTTTCTAAACCAAACCTCCGACTGCTTTCCAAGCGTCGAGGTGCCGCGCTCTTTACGGGCCTGGGCGAGTAGTGATCTATCCTTGTCGCTATCCACCGGCGTCAGCACGTCTGACTCCATAAAAGATGTTGCCCAGGAAAAAAAGGAGGCGAAGGTTTTGTTGAAGACTCCGCCCGGGTAGTTGACGGAGCTGTACACGTCAAAACCACTGGAAGTGGGAAAGATAGCTTTCAGATGTGGATTGCCGGCAGTGGCAGCCGCAAACTGGATCATGGCCTGAAAGGAGTCGCCGTACATGCCGATGTTGCCGTCGCACCAATCTTGGGCCGCGATCCAGTTCAGGATTTCGTTGACCTCTTTGGCCCCCACCTCGAACGATGCATTCATAACCCCAAAGGATGCCCCCGTCCCCGGCCTTTCGACCACGATGACGGCGTAGCCATGTTTGAGCATGTTCTCGAGATACTTGGTTCTGAAGACCGCGTCCATGAGGTTTCCTCGCTTGTCAAACCAGTAACGGACCCGAAGATAGGCCTTTTCTTTCCAACCGAGGTTAAACAGGTCAGCGATAATGTTTCTGCCATCTTTATCAAAAATGGTAAAGGCGCGCGTATAAGGTGTGTACTTGAAAAGGACGGGCAATCGCTTGCTGGCCGGAACCCCCTTCTTTGTCGGGAGATAAAGGTCGTAAGCCAACCGGGTTCCATTGGATAGTTTGACGTATTCAGAACGGCGTTCGTTACCGTCGTAAGCCGCTTCCGAATAGCCTTGATATTTGCCAAAACGCGATATCTTTTCGCGCCCAACATGTCTCTTGTAGAGAAAAAAGACCGCGACTGCCGCGACGACCGCGACAAGAAGGACTACCGCTACTTTACTCGTTGTGTCCTTCATACTGACCTCCATCAAAAAAATAAACGCGTGGGCGAACTCCTTACGTGAACACCAGACAGATCACGCAACGCAACTCAGAGAGGGGCTGTCGGATTCACTGGGAGGGCATAGGGTGGCCGGGTACTTCAGGTCTCTCATTCTCCGTGCGAAACATGCACAGCACATGCTGGTCAAAATGTAAACTTGGCCTATGCAGGATCTTCGACTCGAGGCGTCGCCCATTGGCTGTCGTAATATACACTCTCCCGTCAGGAGCCTGGCAAGGATGCTTCATTGCGGAATAAGGTGGATATAAGTACTTACCACATTTGTCGGTTGAATCTTCCCGCCTTGAATATAGAGAACATAACCTTCCAAAAGGCGTGAGCCGGGATTCTTGGTGCGAATCTGCACGCGGATCGTTCCGGGTGGCCCGTAGTCTACATCAGCTACTTTGAAACAGTGCGGCCCATCCCCCGAGAGGGTGAAACAGGCTGCTCTGACCTCCGGCTTGCCGTCCGCCTCAAAACTGATATTCACTACAAATGGTGAATTTATCCTGATGTTTTCCTTTTCCGGAACGAGCACGCTTAATAATCTTAGCTGACCAGGAGCAAGAGGCTTGTTCGATACTGTGGCACAGGAAGAAATTCCTAACAACGCCGCTCCTGTTATTAAGACAGCCGTCGAGATAGACTTCATCATGACGGACATGCCTTAGAATCCCCCTCCCTTTAACCTCTTTTCTTTATCCTTTTGTTTTTCATAGGCCTTTCTTTCCTCGCGCATCGCATTGGAATTCATATAAAGGGTTCCCTTATGTCGGTCCTTGGAATACGATAACGACATCTCTGCATTTTTACCCCACCAGGCATAAAATTCCCCCCCATGCCCTATCGTCGATGGCTCTCTCGATGCCCCTCTATCCATCTTTTTCATGAGTTCCTCAGATTCAAGGGCTTTTCCGAATCGTTCAAATAACTCTTTCTTAAGAGTCTCGAAATTCTCGTCGCCTTTAAAATCAATCCAAACACTCTCAAAGTTTCCCATCCAGAACGAATAGAATATGTTTTCAAGTTTTGCCTTTCCGATGGCTAAGGTATCCCCTTTTCGTATATACCAGGCTAAGTCACTGTTTGACGACTTGTCTTGTTCAACTTTTTCCATGTCTCCTAACGTGGATATCTCGGTCCCCCACCTGATATCTCTGAAGCCGTCCGGCTCTGAGCGGGGCTTCGCGTGCCCGGAGAAGCCGGCACAAGCTGTCAGAAAGATGCTGAATGCAATGGCTAAAACCGTGACCTTCTTCATTGCTCCCGCTTTCGATGTGTACATTTTCGACCCGCTACTCGCCCAACGTCTCTTAACGTTCCCCCTCTGCTCTCATCGTTACCTCCAGTGATGGCGAAATGGATGAACGCGAAAGTCGAAATAGGCGTTCGGATAGGGGTAATAATAGGGATAGTAGTAGGGGTAATAGGGGTACGGAGAGTAATATGATTCAGGAGAGGGCTGCTCCTCGGGGGGAGGCTCGGTTCCAGGGTATTGGCTTTGGATATCCGCAATGAGACCCTGAAAGGTCTTGATCGCCTCGTCCTTTTTCATCACTAATTTGCCGGAATCCGCTGCTGCACCGATAGCGTTTTGCAACTCACCTGTAACATCGGGTGTCACCGGATAATCAGCAATCCATCCGTTGCGGGGTGCGATCCCTATTTGGGCCAGTCTGCTCTCCGCTTCGGCCTCGCTTTTAACCTCTCCTATCTTGAGCGCCTCAGCTAGCTTCATTGCCAAAGAACCTTCACGGACCAAACCCTGTTCAACTGAAGGGGATCCCGGTTTATTCCCCTTTGACCGGTAATAATACCCATACCCTCCCCTTAGCACAGGGCGACATTGGGTCGCCGCTACTCTCTCTTGAGAAAAAGTGATCCAACAAACGGAACCGGAGTTTGAAAAATGATATTCCCAGATTTCAGCAGGCTTCCCGTTAACCGTCCTCTGCGTGATGAGGTCCGTTTTCCCCCACAAAGAGATCACTTCTTCTTTCGTCATGTTCGATTTAATATCTGAAACATGGCGAGGGTGGCATGAAGAAGAAACGAGAATGAGAACAGCAAAAAGAAACAGACAAAGGATCCTCTTTTTTTCCATCTCTTTCCATCTCCTTTCTTTCTGTTTGAATCGTTGGAAAATGGGTGGCCCCCCGTTGTCCAATACCTTAAATCGAGCTGGCGGCGAACCGGAAGGCTTTGCCTCGGGTCTTATTTTGGGCAGGATATAATCTTATATAAACCGGTCCGCCATCGATCGCCTTCCATTGTCATTTGGAATGTTTCAGTCACAAACTTGGTCTCGCCTCCTGTTTTTCTCCTGAACCCAAGCCTGGCTCTTACATAGACCGATCTCGGTGAAACCACGTCGGCCTCTACGTCCCGAATGGTTTCCCAGGCGGTAGATAATTCCCAGGATCTATTTTTCATCCGTCTGATGAAATTCTCTTTAGATAGGGACACCTGATTGGTTCGGTACCCATATTCATAAAGTTCCTCATATCTGCCGTCCTTCCAGAGGGAAATGACCTCTTTTAACGCTTCCTCGGCACTTGATCCGATCCTTTGCTTTTCTCCCGGCGTAAGATCGGCACTTAAGAGTGAGGTTGGAATGACCAAAAGAATAGTCAATAAAAAAATTATCTTTCGTAGCATCTATAACCCCTCTCAATCAAATTTCCCGTAGCAAGAGGTCTTTCTCGACCTTTGCCGTTTTCCGCTGGCCTCTTTGGATATCCAACAGGAACCTGTGATATCGGCTGCTGTGAGTCGCGGGAACGGCACCTGCCACAAGATTGTCCCTTTTTTTGAGCCACAGCCTGACGATGTCCTTCGTTGTGGCGGGTTTTAGTTATACTCTTGTGATAAAATGGGGAGACCCCGTGTGCTGAGCTCTTACCAAAAAGGTCAAACAAACATGTAGACAGATTATATGTTAGGCATAAACGGATGGAAAGTCAACCCCATTTTTTGCTGGATTTCGCCCTATTCCCATAAGGATCAATGGGTCATCCGAGTAAAATCTTCCATCGCCTGTTGTTTGATCTCAATTGGATAATTCCTGCCAAAGACACACCCAGGTTCCAATAAGAAAGGGTGCAAAAGCCTATCTATCGACTATCGATCGAAATCCTCGACGGATGGCAAAACGTGTCGATTGTTGAGTAGAGGGATTCCCGAATGAGTTTAGTGCGGCATATTTGTTCCAGTAGGGTGAATGGCGGACAATGAGAGATCGGATGGATATCTTTTTGCCTTCCTCGGCATGTACTGGCGAACATTTTTGACAATGGTCTCTTTATATCTTATAATTTTTGTGTTATTATTCATTATGAAGAATTTATCAGCGACCCCGAAGAGAGCTTTTTTAGTTCTGGGAATAATAGGTGTAGCCATCTTGGTGTACACACCTGCCGGTGCCGGCGAGTACGGGACGCCTTTTGCTTTTAGCGGGAGTGATTTCCACGCCCGCAG
>JBAVGF010000020.1:0-2834 GCA_049684675.1 Thermodesulfobacteriota bacterium
ATCGCTTCCATCAAGCAGGGCCAAGATGTAATCGGCAGCCGAACAAGGGTTCGTGTGGTGAAGAACAAGGTGGCCCCTCCGTTCAAAGAGGTAGAGTTTGACCTGATTCACGGAGAGGGTATTTCAAGAGAGGGAGATGTCCTCGACCTGGCTGCGGAAAAGAATATCATTGAGAAGAGCGGAACCTGGTATGCCTATGGCGGCCAACGCATCGGTCAGGGGAGGGAGAACGCAAAGCAGTTTTTAAAAGAGAATCCCAAGGTCCTGGAGCAGATGGAGAAAGAACTCCTTGAGAACTTTCGCATCGCCAAGGCGGGGTCGGTAGGGTGAGATAAGGAAGGAGAAGAAGATGGATTTAAATCAGATTCTTTTGGAAGCCCTTTCCCAGGAAGCCTCCGACGTTCATATCAAGGAGGGAGCTCCTCCGATCTTCAGGGTCAATGGCACCTTGAGACCCTGGAATGAATCGAAGCCCTTCGATCATAATGACTTGTCGAAGATGGCCTTCGGTCTGATGAACGATTGGCAGAAGGAGCGGTTTATCAAGAATCGGGAAGTGGATATGGGCTATGAGGTCTACGGTATGGGACGGTTTCGAGTCAATGTCTTCCAGCAGAGAGGTAAACTCAGGATTGCCCTCCGAATCGTGCCTTACCAGATTAAGGGACTGGAAAATCTTCATCTCCCCCCTGTGCTCAGAAGCATTTCTTTAGAGCAGAGGGGTCTCATTCTCGTGACAGGGACGACCGGAAGCGGAAAGTCCACGACCCTGGCCGCGATGATTGATATCATCAACAATGAACGAAATTGCCACATCATCACCATTGAGGATCCCATTGAATTTATCCATGAAGACAAGAAATCGATCGTAGATCAAAGAGAAATCGGCTCGGACACCAGCTCGTTTTCCAGTGCCTTACGGGTGGCCCTCCGGCAGGATCCGGATGTGATCTTAGTGGGTGAGATGAGGGATTTTGAGACGATCGAAACGGCCTTGACCGCTGCCGAGACAGGGCATCTGGTCATGTCCACGCTCCACACATTAAACGCCACGGAGACGATCACCCGAATCATCTCCGTCTTTCCCCCCTATCATCAAAAACAAGTGAGGCTTCAGCTCTCGGGTGTTCTGAAGGGTGTTATTTCCCAAAGACTTGTGCCCAGGGTAGATGGAAGGGGAAGAGTACCTGCGGTGGAAGTCCTGGTCTCCACAGCAAGGGTGAGGGAGTGCATCGTGGAAAAGGATAAGACCAATGAGATTAATGACGCCATCGCCCGAGGGTCCACCAGCTACGGGATGCAGTCCTTCGATCAGTCACTGATGTATTTAATGAAGGAGAAGTTGGTTACTTATGATGAAGCCCTCAAACACTGCACCAATCCGGATGACTTTGCTCTGAGGGTGAAGGGAATTCTCGCCGCGAGCGACGCCGGTTGGGAGGATTTTGAGATGTTGGAGAAAGAGAAGGAGATGGTTAAAGAGGAAGAGAAGAAGTTGAAGGTCGCGAAGCCCGTGGATTCAAAAATGGATGGCCGAAGGGGGACAGGCTTTAAACAATGACCTCTGACGAGATTCGAAGGGCCTTTCTCAATTACTTTGAGGAGAGGGGACACCGTATTGTTCGAAGCTCCTCATTGATTCCCCAAAACGATCCCACCCTGCTTTTCACCAATGCCGGAATGGTTCAATTCAAAAGTGTTTTTTTAGGCGAAGAGATCCGGGACTATAAACGGGCCGCGACGTCCCAAAAGTGTGTTCGTGCCGGCGGAAAACATAATGATTTAGAGATCGTGGGGAAAACCGCCCGGCACCACACCTTCTTTGAGATGTTAGGGAACTTCTCCTTCGGGGACTATTTTAAAAAAGAGGCCATTCAAATGGGATGGGATCTCCTCATGCGCCAATGGGGGTTGCCTGCGGAGAAAATGTGGATCACCATCTACTTAGATGATGATGAAGCTTTTCACCTCTGGAGGAAAGTCGGAGTTCCGGAAGACCGAATTGTCCGGTTAGGAGAAAAAGATAACTTCTGGGCAATGGGTGAGATAGGGCCCTGCGGTCCTTGTTCGGAGATCGTGATTGATCAAGGCGAGGGCGTAGGGTGTGGCCGCCCGGACTGTCGCGTGGGATGCGATTGCGACCGATTCTTGGAGCTCTGGAACCTCGTCTTCATGCAATTCAACCGTGATTCAGAGGGTAAACTTCGGCCTCTAGCTGAACCCTGTATCGATACCGGGATGGGCCTGGAAAGGATTTCTGCCGTCCTTCAGGGGGTGAAAAGTAACTACGAGACCGATCTCTTCACCCCCATCTTTAAAGAGATCGAGGTGATCGGCCATATTTTTTACGGACAGGATCATCGAACCGACACCTCCCTTCGAGTGATCGCTGATCACAGCCGGGCAGCTACCTTTCTGATCAGCGATGGAGTTCTTCCCTCCAACGAAGGCAGGGGATACGTGCTTCGCCGGATCATGAGAAGAGCGATGCGCCATGGAAGGATGCTCGGAATCGATGGTCCTTTTCTCTATCGGACTGTTTCCAAAGTGGTGGACCTGATGAAGGAGGCCTATCCGGAACTACGGGAGACGGAAGCCTTCGTTTCCAAGGTCATCCAAAATGAGGAAGAGCGTTTTTCCGAGACCCTCGATTCAGGGCTGAAAATCCTTCGAGAGGAGTTGGAAGAACTTCAGAAGGAAGGAAAGACCATTCTCTCCGGAGAGGTAGCGTTCCGGCTTTATGATACGTTCGGATTCCCTCTCGACCTGACCGGCGAGATCCTTCAGGAGAGAGGGATGAGTTTTGACGAAGCGGGTTTCAGGGCCCAGATGGC
>JBAVGF010000021.1:0-8174 GCA_049684675.1 Thermodesulfobacteriota bacterium
CATCCTCTGTGGCTTTAACCAATCCGAAACAGCAGGGGACTTCCATATAAGGAACCGTAACGCTCTTAATGGAATTGGCCTTGAAAATTTCGGTCAATTTTTCCTTATAGAATTGAGCATCATCCAATTTTGGACAACCTACAACCACGGCTTTCCCTTTAAGAAAATCTTGATGAAAATTGGGATAGGCGAATGGAACGCAATCGGCTGCCACTAAAAGATCCGCATCCTGAAAATAGGGTGCATTGATCGGGACTAATTTCAACTGCACAGGCCATTGAGTAAGCTGAGAGACAGAGGGTGTCGTTGAAACAGTTTCTGTCCCGGTTTCGGGAACCTTAAAATGCATTGCCCTTGAAGAAGGACATCCAGTGAACATTGGGGCAGGTTGAGGCTCAGGTTTAGGTTGAGATTGCTTCTGCTTGTGAAGATAAGCTTCTACGGCTTTTTCATTGAAGTCTTCTGCCTCCCTTTCGATGACAGTAATGGCATCCTCGGGACAATGACCAAGGCAAGCTCCGAGACCATCGCAGAACTTCTCGCTCATCAACTTTGCCTTTCCATCAACAATCCGAAGGGCTCCTTCAGCACAATTGGGTATGCAGAGACCACAACCATTGCATTTTGCCTCGTCAATCTTCACAATCTTTCTGGTCACCATCGTGTTACCTCCTGTGGGTTATTTAATTATAAGATAACTTACCCTAAAAGCTTTTGCCTTGATCTAAGTCAAAAGGATAACAATTTTTTAACTAATGAAAATGTCAATGAAAATCTTATTCATTTGTGGTAGAAAAAGTGTTTATTAGCAAGAAAGGGGAAAAACTTGTCCTGGTCGGCTTTATGGGCGGTCATCTTCTGGGGATTTTCTTTTATCGCCACAAAGGTAGCCCTTAGAGAAGTTCATCCATTCACCCTTTTAACCCTTCGATTTGGAATCGGGGGTTTCTGTCTCCTCCTTTTTCAGCTTCAAAAAGATAAACGGTTTCTGAAGGCCTTCTCTGCCAAAGATTGGCTGTTCATTCTTTTATTAGCCATTGTCGGAATTTCCGGACATACACTACTCCAGGCCTATGGACTCCTCTATACCACTGCCATTCATACGGGGTGGATCGTTGCCGTAATGCCCATCTTTATCACCATTTCAGCCCGTCTTTTCCTCCGAGAGCCGATTACGGCAAGGAAGATGGTCGGGATACTCATCGGGTTCTTTGGAGTTTTTCTGGTTATCTCAAAAGGGGCGTTTTCTTTCTCTTTGTTTCATTTCGGCTCCACCTATGGTGATTTCCTTGTCCTCATCAGTGCACTGACCTGGACTGCCTTCACCGTCGGAGGAAGAGGATTTCTTTCACGGTTCTCAGCGCTTGCAGCAATCGCACCCATTATGATCGTAGGGTGTCTCATCACATTTCCCTTCACCTGGCTGAGATGGGAATGGAATACCATTTTCCATTTGTCTCAATCTGCATGGATGAGTATTCTCTTTCTGGGAGTCTTCTGTTCTGGGCTGGCTTATCTTTTTTGGTATTCTGCTCTGGAGAAAAGGGATTCAGGCATCGTGGGAATGTACCTCTATCTGGAGCCCTTTGTGACATTGGTCGGAGCATACTTTCTTTTGGGCGAAGAGATTCGATGGATCACCCTCATGGGTGGCGGGATGATCCTGCTCGGCGTCTACCTGGCCACAAAGAAAAACCGGAGATAAAAATCTTGACATCCAAATTGATTAGTGATATCACATGCCTCTGTAAAGACCTTTTTGAAAAAGGAGGGCAATGACCTTGGCAAAAGGGGTAGTAAAGTGGTTTGACACAAAGAAGGGATATGGGTTCATCGAGCAACCCGGCGGCGATGATGTCTTTGTTCACTATTCGGGGATTACGGGAGACGGGTTTAAATCCCTCCGTGCGGGAGAGGAGGTGGAGTTCGAGATTGCCAAGGGCCCGAAAGGGCCTCAGGCGACGAATGTAATCAAGCCGACCTGATCTACTATTTTCTGTTTTTTCGATTTTCTTTAAAGCCTCTTTTATTTTTTGGATCAAAGAGCCTTTTAAGGGGTTTCTCCAATTGGTTTAGGGGTTGAACGACCTTCCTTGTTCAGATCTTTCCTCTTTTATAATCAATCCTTCTTTTCCAAATCATAGGTTAGTCCGTCCGATACTTCTTTACTTTGTTTCCCGAAACGTCATTTCCGCCCCGTATCAAGTAGACTCTAGCGGGAACCCAGTCGAAAAGACTGGATTCCGGATCAAGTCCGGAATGACATTCTCTGTAAAACAATTTCCGGTTGGGCAAAGACAATGTGAATCCGAAGTGATTTCTCGCTCCGAACTCGTAACTCCGAACCCATTATTGTTTAGTAAAACGCGAGAGAGTCGAAGGGTTGACTTTATGAAGCTGGGTTTATTAAATTTGAGTGGTAAGAAATGGTAAGAAAGTGAAGAAGAATGAAGGCCTTCAAGACTCTTAAGAACGATTTGATTGCAGACCGCCGGCAGATCCTGATTGGGCTCATGGCTTTGCTCATCGTGGATGTCCTTCAGCTCTTCATCCCAAGGGTCATCAAATATGCCGTCGATGATCTGACCTCGGGCACCGTTTCTCAATTTCGCCTTTTCGTCTACGGATTAGAAATCTTCCTCATTGCGTTAGGCATCGGCGGTTTTCGATATGTCTGGAGGTATTCCCTTTTGGGGGCAGCGCGTCGAATTGAAAAGGCACTCAGAGGCCGCCTCTTTAATCATCTTCAAACCCTCTCCGCTTCCTACTTCTCCCACACCAAGGTAGGTGATTTGATGGCCCATGCCACCAATGATATCGAGGCAGTACGGATGGCCATGTCGATGGGAGCGGTCTTTTTAGTGGATACAATTATCTTAGGGGTGCTGACAATCTTTTTTATGATTTATATCCATCCCGAGTTGACCCTTTTTGCCATTCTTCCCATGCCATTGATCACGCTGATTACTCTCTTCTTCAGCCGGTCGATCCACCACCGTTTTGAAACAGTTCAGAAGGCCTTCGCCTCACTGACGGAAAGGGTGAGGGAAGCCATCGCGGGTATCCGGGTGATCAAAGCCTATGTTCTGGAGGAGAGGGAAGGGGAAAAGCTCTCTCACCTGAGCCAGGATTATATTCGGAAAAATTTGGATGTGGTCAAGGTGTGGGGAATGTTTTTCCCCATCATCCTTTTTTTCTCCAATCTCTCCATGGCCATCGTCCTTTACGCGGGTGGAAGGTTGACGATCCTTCAGTCGATCTCCACGGGTGATTTCGTGGCCTTCATGAGCTATCTTGGAATGCTCGCCTGGCCGATGATGGCCCTGGGTTGGGCGGTCAATATGATCCAACGGGGTGGCGCCTCCATGGAGCGCCTAAACCGAATCTTTGCAGAGGCCCCGGAGATCTTCGACGCCTCAGGAGTCGTTCGAACAAGACCATTGAATGGAAGCATTGAGCTAAGGGGTCTCAGCTTTTCCGCCCGAAATGGGGGGAATCCTCTGCTCCGAGACATTCATCTCACCATCAGGGCGGGAGAGAGAATGGTCGTCGTTGGAAGGACCGGATCCGGAAAGACGATTCTCTGCAATCTCGTGGCAAGGGTCCTGGAATCTTCCAAGGGGCATCTCTTCTTCGATGGGGTTGAGATTCATGAAATACCTCTTGACGTGTTGAGGAGATCCGTTGGGTATGTGCCGCAGGACACCTTCCTCTTTTCAGATACGATCCGTGAGAACATCGCCTTTGGAAAGCTCGACGCCTCAGACAAAGAGATCGAAGAGGCGGCGCGGCTTGCGCAGATTTACGACGAGGTGATGGGGTTTCCAGAGGGTATGAATACAATGGTTGGGGAGAAGGGGATAACCCTATCCGGTGGACAGAGGCAGAGGATTGCGATTGCCCGGGCCATTCTCATGGATCCGCCCATCTTCATCTTGGATGATGCCCTTTCCTCGGTGGACATCCAAACGGAAGAACGAATTCTGGAGGGATTGGAAAGGTTCATCAAGGGGAAGACGAGCATCCTCATCACCCATCGAATCGCTCCCCTCCGGAGAGCAGATCGGATTGTTGTTCTTGAAGAGGGAAGGGTGGCAGAAATGGGGGACCACAAAAGCCTTCTTTTAAAAGCGGGGATTTATGCAGACCTCTATCGGCAGAGGCAATTGGAAGAAGAACTGGAACGAGGGTAAAGCGGTCTCGTAGTCTGGTAGTCTGATAGTCTCGTAGTCTTTGACCACGGGACTACGAGACTATCAGACTATATGACGAATAACTCCGAACTAAGGGTCCTTATCGATGTACACTGATTTTGGCTACATGGAAGAGGGCAAATTAGGGAAACCCTACGACCTGAAGCTAATGGCTCGGTTAGGCGGATTTCTAAGGCCCTATTGGAGTCTGATGGCTCTTTCCCTCCTTTTCGTTTTGATCATGGCGGGCTTAGATCTCCTCATCCCTTATCTCACCAAAGAAGCGATAGATCGCTATATCGTAGTAGGAGCAAAAGAAGTTGTCTTGCGAGGAGATGGTTCTCCGGAGGATCGCCGCTTCTGGAATCAGTATGGTCAGAAGTTTATTCCGAAGAAAGAGCCAGGAAGATTTCTTCTCCCGCCGGATGTATTGCAATCGATGGACCGGAAGGAGATAGCTCGTTTCCAGAAGTATGGTCTCCTCACGGAAAATCGGTATTACCTGTTCGTTCCAGAAAAACCGGAGGAGGAGGGTCTCTTGAAAAAATATCCCTCCTCGTTTGAGAGAAGCGGTTCCTACTGGTTCATTTCCTTCGATCGTATGAAAGAATTAAAAAGAGAGGACCTCCTTCTCCTGAGAAAAAAGGATGTCGAAGGCGTTTTCCATATCGCCCTTTTCGTCGTTCTCATTCTGGCCGTCAATTTTGGATTAAATTTCTCTCAGGTCTATGCCATGGAGTCGGCAGGCCAAAAGATGATGCATGACCTGCGGATGAAGGTGTTCTCCCACCTCCAGGGACTCCCGGTCTCCTTCTTCGATAAGAATCCGGTGGGAAGGTTGGTAACCCGGTTGACCAACGATATCCAGAACGTCCACGAGATGTTTACTTCTGTCCTCATCAACCTGTTGAAAGACATTCTTCTGGTGATCGGGATTGTCATCCTTCTTCTTCAACTCAACCGGGGTCTCGCCTTGGTCTCCTTTTCTGTTATTCCCCTGATCTTTGTCACAACCCTCTTCTTCAGCCGTCAAGCCAGGGATGCATTTCGGGAGGTCCGTTTGAAGATTGCCCAGATGAATTCATTTTTTCACGAAAATTTCTCGGGCATCAGTGTGGTTCAACTCTTTCAAAGGGAAAAAGAGAACAGTCGACGTTTCGAGAAAATCAACGAAGGATACTATGCGGCAAACATGAAACAGATCTCCATTTATGCTTTTTTTGTCCCCCTCGTTGAAATTCTGAGTTCAGGAGCCATCGGCCTCCTCCTCTGGTATGGAGGTGGAAAGGTGATTCAAGAGATGATCACCCTCGGAGTCCTGGTGGCCTTTCTCTCCTATATTCGAATGTTCTTCCAGCCCATCCGGGACCTTTCAGAGAAATACAATATCCTTCAATCGGCGATGGCCTCTCTGGAAAGAATTTTCTCGCTGCTCGACCAAGATCAAAAGATTTCAAAACCTCTTTCTCCAAAAAGAGAAGAGATCACGGGCGACATCGAATTCCGCCATGTCTCCTTCTCCTATAATGGGGAGGATCAAGTCCTCAGGGATGTTTCTTTTTCTGTTCGAGAGGGAGAGACCGTGGCTATCGTGGGCGCCACCGGGGCCGGGAAGACCTCTTTGCTACACCTGCTCGAGCGATTCTACGAAGCGGAGGAAGGCGCTATTCTGATCGATGGAATCGATGTTCGGGATAGGGATTTCACCCAACTCCGGTCGCAGATCGGGCTGGTGATGCAAGATACCTTTCTCTTTGCCGGCGATATTGAGGAGAATATTCGCTTGGGGAACCGTAAGATCGACGCAGGAAAGGTGAGGGATGTAGCGAAGGTCGTCAATGCAGAGAAGTTTATTCATCGGTTACCCCATGGATATCGTACCAAGGTGGGGGAGGGAGGGGAGGGGCTATCTGCCGGGGAGAGGCAGCTATTAGCCTTTGCAAGAGCTTTGTCCGTTGATCCAAAGATCCTTGTCCTCGACGAGGCGACTTCTCATGTCGATCCTGAAACGGAGCGGCTCATCCAGGAAGGACTGGCAAGGCTGCTCAAGGGAAGGACATCCGTTGTCATCGCTCACCGGCTTTCCACTATCCGACATGCTGATCGGATCGTCGTTCTCCATAAAGGGAGGGTCCGGGAAATTGGAACCCATGCAGAGTTGATGGCCCGAAAAGGAATCTACTTCAGACTTTATCAACTTCAATATGGGATGGCTTAAATGAAGTTCGGGGTAATGAGTTAGGAGTTCGGAGTCTCTAAACCAAGAGCTCTGAACTATAGTGAATGACACAGAAAAGTAGTCATTGCGAGGAGCGAAGCGACGCGGCAATCTTTTGAGATTGCTTCACTTCGCCCTGAACACCATGCCGTGCAGGGCTTCGTTCGCAATGACATATTGAGGATGTCTACATATTTATGTCGTTCACTATAATCGTTCCGAACTCAACGATCTCAATAACTGATTGAGATTGTTGAGATGTTGACAAAATGGGGTGGCTATCCTATATAGGAGGGAGGTTTTATGGAAGAGAAGGACGAACAACCCCAGAGAATTGACCCGGAAGAGGAGAAGAAGCGGGAGATCGATCTCAATGTCCTCTTCCCCGGAAAGGGCTTCGATTTAAATCGTCTCTTCCCGGATGGGGAGACCAAAAAGCTCCTCCATGAACTGAGGCGTAACAAGCGGGATATTGACCGTTTTATAAAAAGTCTTCATGTTGAGGAGGAATAAATGAAGTGCCCCCAATGCGGTGTGCCATTACCTTTTATTCTTTGCCCGGAGTGCGGAGGAGAAATCCCGGAAAAAAGTCGTCATTGCTGCTGGTGCGGGAATCCGATCGCGGCGGAGGTGGGGGAGACCGATTTGTCCGAAAGAAAAGCGTGCAGTGACGGAAATTGTGTTGGTACCATCAATGAAAAGGGGGTTTGTAATATTTGTGGGAAGCCTTACAGCGATAGCGGAGAGAAGGCTGGGTAGTGCACCGGGTCCTTTGTGAAAGAAGGATCACATTTGACATATTTTTTGTGTAAGAAATCTGTTAGAATAAAGAGCAGGCCACATTGACAGTCGAGACTACAATGATTAAGTTATACAGAAAAGGCCTAAATAACTAAATTCTTTAGGAGGATGCAATGATATTTCTGCCAAGGGGGGGTGCTGACCGAGAGGAAAAGGGAAAAGATGATAAAGTTGTTATTCCTGACGAACTACCTGTACTTCCTTTAAGGGGAACGGTACTTTACCCAGATTTGATACTTCCCATCATGGTCGGCAGAAAAAAGTCGGTCAAGTTAATCGATGATGCGATGGATTCCGATCGTATTATCGGGGTCATTACTCAGAAGAGATCTGAAATTGAGGACCCTAAAGAAACCGACCTTTATTCGGTCGGCGTCGCGGCATTGATTTTGAGAATGATCCGGGAGCTCGACGGAAGCCAACGAGTCATCGTGCAGGGGGTCTCCAGGATGAAGGTGAAAGAATACTTTCAGAGGGAGCCCTATTATAAAGCAAGGGTTGAAGTGATCGATGAGGGATTGGTACAGGGAGTGGAAATCGATGCTCTCATGATGAATTTGAAAAACCTCTTCCAAAGGGCTGTGGAGCTGGCTCCTTACCTCACCAGTGAGCTGGGCACCATGGTTTCCAATATCAAGTCGCCCGCCATCCTCGCCGACCTGATCGCCTCGAACCTCAATATTTCGACGACCGAGAAACAGGGAATTCTCGAGACCTTCGATATTCGAGAACGGTTGACCAAAGTTCATCTCTTCCTCAACAAAGAGGTTCAGGTATTGGAGTTGGGCAATAAGATCCAATCGCAGGTCAAGGAGGATATGGATCGAACCCAAAGGGAGTACTATCTCCGCGAGCAACTCAAGGCCATCAAGAAAGAGCTGGGAGAGTTGGATGAACATTCCACAGAGATCAAGGAACTGAAAGAGAAGATTAAGAAGGCTAAGATGCCGCCCGAGGCTGCA
>JBAVGF010000022.1:0-31518 GCA_049684675.1 Thermodesulfobacteriota bacterium
GGGACCACGCACGTAGACCCAAAGCGCCTTGAAGGGATGTACGAAAGCGTCATTGACTGCTGTTGGCTCGAAACCGCTATGGAGCATGCAATTGGCACACTTGGGGTTACGACCGTTGCCAAAGTGACTCCAATTCGTCTCCTCCATAAGGGTCCTGAAACTTGGGGCATGACCCTCCTTCGTCAACAAGTAGCAAGGCCTCTGCCAGCCAAAGATATTCCGCGTAGGGTTACCCCACGGGGTGCACTCGTAAGTTTGATTGCCCGCCAGAAAGTCGAGGAATAGAATCGACTGATTGAATTTCCATTTTCGACCTTTGCCGAGTTTGAGGATGTCGCGGAAGAGAGAGATGCTTCGTGCCCTCATCAGGAAGATGTCCTTTTGGGGTGCCTGGGAATATCGGTAAGCAGGTGACACCATCATGCCTTCAACTCCCAAACTCATTACAAAATCAAAGAAACCTGAAACCTCTTGCGCTTCAATGCCCTCATAAAGGGTACAGTTAATAGCAACCCGAAAACCTTTCGCACAAGCCAGCTTGATGGCCTCCACTGCTGAATCATATACCCCTTGGCGGCAAGCCAAGGCATCGTGCCTCTCGCGATTACCGTCGAGATGGACGGAGAGGGTAAGATAGGGCGACGGAGTATAATCTCTGATGCGCGTTTTAAGCAAGAGCCCATTGGTGCAAAGGTAGACAAACTTTTTCCTTTTTATGAGACCGGAGACAATCTGAGGCATCTCTTCATGGATCAGAGGTTCTCCGCCAGAAATGGCCACGATAGGCGCACCGCATTCATCCGATGCTGAGAGACATTCGCCCACACTGAGACGGCGGTCAAGAACCTCTTCCGGATAATCAATCCGACCACAACCGGCACACTTCAGGTTGCAGCGAAACAAAGGCTCCAACATCAACACCAGTGGGTAGCGCCGCCTTCCATGAAGCCTCTGAGTGATCAAATAGCGCGAAATGCGATATTGTTGAACGAAAGGCACACCCATGGTCGTTTCCTGCGATTAACTTTGAGGGAAGAGTGAATCCGGCAGGCGAAAGATCATTCTTTCAGGCTCACCCTCCATCTCGTTCACCGTGCTTACCCCGTAGGCCTGCAACCTCTTTAAAACCTTTTGTACCATCGCCTCGGGCGCAGAGGTTCCGGCGGTAATGCCCACCCGGGTCTTTTCCAAGAACCAGGCAGGATTCAGATCATTAATATCCTCGATCAAATAAGCAGGCAAGCCGCTCTGTTCGCCTACCTCCCGCAAGCGGTTCGAGTTTGAGCTGTTACGGGCCCCCGCCACTAAAAATAAGTCTACGTCTTTTGCCAGCTGCCGGACTGCGTTTTGCCGGCTCTGCGTGGCATAACAAATATCGCTTAACTCAGGACCTTGAATATTGTACCAGCGCCTTTTTAAGGCATCGATCACTTTGCGGGTATCGTCAAGACTGAGCGTCGTTTGAGTGACATAGGCGAGCCGATTCGGGTTTCTGACTGTTAACCTTTCCACTTCCTCTTTCCTCGAAAGCACATAGACGGGGCCATCTACCCAGCCCCGGGTGGCCTCCACCTCCGGGTGGCCGGGATGGCCGATGATGATGACCTCGAAGCCTCCGCGGCTGTACCGCTGGGCCTGAAGATGAACCTTGGTCACCAATGGACAGGTGGCATCGATGATCTTCAAATTTCTTTTTTCCGCCTCTTTAACCACGGCTGTGGATACACCGTGGGCACTGAAGATGGTCACTGCACCGGCAGGGACGTCGTCAAGCATTTCAATAAATGAAGCACCCTGGTTTTTCAAATCCTCGACGACGTGGTGATTATGGACGATCTCATGCAACACGTAAACAGTTGTGCCGTAAATCTCGAGGGCACGCTCCACGATCTTAATGGCGCGAACCACTCCTGCGCAGAATCCACGGGGTTGAGCGAGTATCACTTGCATGGATTGATCCAAACTCGGATATATATAAAATGATAATCGTCTATGAAAATAATTGTCAAGTGCAATCCGATATATTTTGTAGTGCCTCACTGAAGCGTGGGTGAAATCCGACCATCCGGCAAGAATGCCTCGAAAATCTTATAAGGCGGACGTTTAATGGGGTAACATTCAGGAGCATAATCGGGTCTCCATACTGCTCTGGGATTTTTTTAGCTGGCCCACAAGCTGAGGTTGCCGCCATAATATTTTCTCCTGCATCCTCGCCGGATGTCGTCAATTCTGTACGGGAGAGCAAGGCATTACTATATTTTTTGTGAGGGAAGAACCGAAAAATATTGACAAACAGGGATGGAAATTTGATATTCATTCGGGAGTACGGGGGCCTGCTTGCGGCTAAGGGGGGGAAAGAGAAAGCAGGTCCAAGAGTGAAGGAGCGCTTACCTTTGATAAACGGAGAAGTAAAAGAATGGCTTGGGATCTTGTGGTCGATGGGGCCGGTTCTATCGGGCAGCCTCATGATACCCGAGAAATAAGAAAGCAGTATCTCAGCGAAAGGGAATAAAGAGTGACTTTCATTATCCAGGCTTGAGCGAAGAAGAGATCCTGAAAGCCGTCGAAGACCTCTACGCTCGCTATTATTTCCGTCCCAGGATTATCTTCCGGATCGTTCGCCGGGCTTTGTTTAACGGAAACGAACGGAGGCGTCTACGCCAAGAAGGGAAGGAGTTTTTAAGGCTTCGTGCTAAGGGGAAGGGTTTTATCTATTCTGCAAAACCAGGGGCATGACTGGATGGATCATTGGAGAGATTTGCTCTGCGACCGGATCGGGACTGTGAAAAAATGGGAAAGACCAAAGGTTCGAGTGCTGCGATGGTGACGACTCATGACCCTTGCCACCAGAGAGCTTCCTTGAGGAAGATCATTGTCGTACTGATTCTGTCCATATTCGCCCAGGCGACCGGAAATGTCTTCCTGAGCATGAAGATGAAGGAGATCGGTAACAACAACTGGTCAATTTTTTTGGCCCGGGCCGTTGATAGTCCTACCCTTTGGTTTGGAACAGCCCTCTTAATCGTTTCTTTTATTTTTTTTGCCACCGCTCTTTCCTGGGCGGATTTGAGCTTCGTTGTTCCCGCTGTGTCCGCGGAAGTCGTGGTGAATGTGGTGTTCGCCAACTACTTCCTGGATGAGGTTGTTTCCCTGACGAGATGGATGGGAGTTCTGTCCATTTCCGTGGGCGTCATCCTGGTTTTACGATCCGAGAGGCAAAGAGTCAACCGGGAAAGCAAAGAGATTCCGACTAGTGGGGGCCGATGAAAACCGCAATTCTGATTGCCATGATTGTGTTAGCCGATTCAGCAGGGGACGTCTTTCTGACCAAAGGAATGAAGCAAGTGGGGGAGATTTCCGCCCTCAATCCGAGAGCCCTTCTGACCATCGGGGGAAGGGTGATCAGTAATAGGAACTTTCTCTCCGGCATTTTTTTCATGGCCATTACCTTCGTCTCATTTCTAATCGTTCTCTCCTGGGCTGACTTAAGTCTTGTTTTTCCAGCCAAATCGTTGGTGTACGTCCTCAGCACCCTTGGAGCGAAATTCTTCCTGGACGAAACGGTTACCTTTCAGCGCTGGACGGGGATCGTCCTCGTCTGCCTGGGAGTCGCTTTAACCTCCCTGCCTTGAGACTCGACCCGATTAGACGGCAAGTTGTTGATCCTTCGACGGCGCGAACGCTGAGCCCTCGACCTGAGCTCAGGCCGAAGGGCAGACTCCAGGTTTTAGCCTGTGGAAAGTCGAAGAGTTGATTCCCGAATGAGACAGAGACGCACGTGCATTACAAAAGGGTGTTCTTGGCCAGTGACTTCGCGATCTCCCAGAACGGCCCGGGGAACTTGTGGGCGGAGGCGAGAACCTCGTCGAGGGCACGGACAAACCAGTCAATATCCTCCCGCGTTATGAGGAGCGAAGGCGCGATTTTCAGCACATCCTGGTTGGACCCTGCCACTTGCGTCAGCACGGCATGCTTCTCCAGGAGGGGGATTGTCAAGGCCTGGGCGAAAAGCCCCCGGTTGATCTTGTGCATGAACGCCCATGCCTGCCGGAGCATGAACGATTCCGGCTCCCCCAGCTCCACGCCCATAATGAGTCCCTTGCCGCGGACCGCCTTGACCAGCTCGTATCTTCGCATCAAGGGCTGCAGCGACTGGAGGAAGTAGGCGCCCATCTCGCGGCAGCGGGCAAGGAGGTCTTCGCTATCCAAGACGGCGAGGGCGGCCAGGCCTGAGACCATGGCGAGATTGTTCCCGCCGAACGTTGTTGCGTGGACCTCCGAGCGGTCGAGGCGTGAGAAGACGCCTTGCATGATTTCCTTCCGTGTGATCACGGCTGAGACAGGAACCATTGCGCCGCTCAGCCCTTTGGAAAGGCAGACGATATCCGGTTCTACCTTCCAGTGCTCGGCCGCGAGGAACGTACCCGTCCGCCCGAAGCCAGTGTGGATCTCGTCCAGGATCAGGATTGCCTTGTGCCTCCGGCAGAGCTCCTGCACCCTTGGCAAGTAATCGTCGGAGGGGATGATGATTCCCGCCCCGACCTGAATAGGCTCGAGAACGACCGCCGCCACGTTCCCGGCGGCGAGATCCCGTTCGAGCGCTTCGGCGTCGTTGAACGGGACCACCTTCGTTTCCGGGAGGAGGGGGCCGAAGCCCTCTTGCCACATCGCGTGGCCGGTCACGGAGAGGGCGCCGTACGTGACGCCGTGATACGAATGATCCGCGTACAGGATTCGCGGGCGCTTCGTGACGCAACGGGAGAATTTGAGCGCCGCTTCGATCGCCTCCGATCCCGAGTTTGCGAAGAAGACCATATCGAGCCAAGGGATTCGCTTGACCAGTGCTTCGGCGAGGAGGCCGGGGAGGAGCGGGATGTCGACCTGGATTAGGTTGGGGAGAGATTCGCCCAGAACGTCCGCAAGGGCCCGACGAACGACAGGGTGGTTGTGGCCGACGTTGGAGACGCAGAAGCCGGAGACGCAGTCCAGGTAGCGCCGGCCGTCTTTGTCCCAGAGGTGGCACCCCTCCGCGCGTGTGAATATCCGGTCGTAGCCGATGAGCTGCATCGACTTGACCCACGCCGGGTTGATGTACCTCGCGTGCAGCTTCGAATTCTCCCCCAGCCGCTGCCGGAACAGGTTTAGGATGTCGAATTCAATCGGGGGGGCATCATAATAACGTCGAGGGGATTGAGAGCCATCCATTCTAATAAGATTACGGACTTCGGCCGTGACATACCGGACGGGGCCGCGCACGGATCTGCCGGGCCGCCTCCTTTATCAGTGATAAAAACTCGCTTTAAGTTTGGAGAATATAAGAAAACGGAGCTCCGTGTCAAGCAAAAAGACCACAACGAGGCGAGATCCTCTCTTTAGCTCCTCGCAAGCCCTTCAAAAAAGTTTCACATTCGGGTAGTCGTCACTGGCCGGAATGTGCCCCGCAAGTCCCGCCCTTTAGGGTGGGTCGAGGGGCACTATATAAACGGAAACTACCTCACCGGGAAGCCCCGCCCTCTAGGGCGGGGAGCTTCACTCCATTCCGTCCGCTTAGATTCTTGAATGTGGGTGATTCTCTCGGATCTCAGGGTTAGGATCTCGATCAGATTCCCTTCGTTTTTCGTGAAGACGCATCGCCCATAATGTTGCGGCAAAGAGATAAGTCCCGACCGTTGTTCCTATGAGAAACCAATTCAGGCGATGAATCAAAGCGGAGGCGACGACAAGGTAGGCAAAATCACTGTTGGTCAAGAGGGCCATGAACCTGGTGATTTTAGGTGACTGTCTCAACTCGTCCTGGCTCCGCCTTAAAATATTGTAATAGACCGAAATAGCACAAAGCCCAAACCCTCCAATGAGAAACAATAAGAGCTTCAGATATATTCCATCCCCGGTATCATGGTAAAGACCGAAGGCTATCCCCGAAAAAATCGCCACATTGACGATGTTATCCGTTATCATATCCAGGTAGTAGCCGAACTGACTGTCCTGTAGCCTCAAGCGGGACACCTCGCCGTCCACACCGTCCATCACAGCGAAGGAGAGAAAGAGAAGGGAACCGATAAGCTGTGGCCAGTAACCTGGCCGTGATAGCAAGAGAGCTCCTATCAGGCCGATTGTCACACCGGCAAGGGTGATTTGATTGGGCGTCACTCTGGTGTGGGCGAGCCTCTTGCTGATGAAACGGGAGACCCGCCGATCCAGATGACGAGCTAAGAACCCGTCTCGTTCCTTGGTTTGGAAAGCAAGACCGGCCGCCAGTTTGGCCTCTGAAATTTCTGTCTGATCCACCCCCTTCTCGATCGCATAAGGCAGCCCCGAAGCTCCCCGTATCTGGTGCGCTTTGTCCAGAAGGGAAGGGGCCCCTGAGGGAGGCGACCAAAGGATTTTGAGAAGTGGGACAAGATCGGTGAGGCTTACTACATAAATTCCGTCGGTCTCCCCCTTCTCTTTCGTTCCCAGAGAATAAAGATTCTGCGCGGCTGCAGCCTCCATTAAACGCATGAGGGAATACTTGTCAACGACATGATTGGCTTTCAACGCGAGTACCCGCTCTCCTCCAGGGATGGCGAGGCTATTTAAAACCCGATCTAAAAGTTCTGGGTCTTCGACCTGGTGGAATGCTTCTGGTGTAAGGAGGTCAGAAACAATTGGCCGGAGAGGATTCACACGGCCAACTACGTATATTGTTTGAATTCCTATCTGGCGAACGAGAAGAACAATTCTGCGGATGACCGAGATTCCGAATACCGGTAGCTTTCCGCTTTCGTCAGGGGCAAGTATGATCGCAGTTTTTATTTTAGATTGCATCTCGTGTTCCATGGGGCGATATTGGCAAATACGTGTGAGTTTGTTCCATCCGGCATTTCAGGACAAAAACTGTTATAATATTTATCATAAGGGGAAGGGAAGTTAATGTCAATTCTTCCCTCAGGCGAACATGAGGAAACCTGTAGGTCCGTTTCCCAAATTATTGTAGTTTTGTTGAAATGGATAGAAGGATTCGATAGAATAAACCAATAGAGGCTTGACGGATATCTTTTCGCCATCTTTAGATAGTTTCACCCCACACATGAAACTCTTTATTATTCAACCATCCCATTACCGATCGAAATCAAATTTAACTTTGCATAAGGCTAGGAAAAGAACTCTGGTTGGCCTGACATTACCCTACCTTGCTGCCCTTACCCCCAGAGAATGGGAAGTGACGTTAATCGACGAGCAATTAATGGACATCGATTTCAAGGCTCCCGTGGATGTAGTGGCGATCACTGCCTGGACGATTAACTCTTTTCGGGCTTATGAAATTGCAGATCGGTTCAGGGAACGGGGAGTCCCTGTGATCATGGGTGGCCCCCACGCCTACTTCTACTCAGATGAAGCGGCTGAACATTGCGATGCGGTAGGTATTGGAGAGGGGGAGAAGATCTGGGGTTTGATGCTTGAAGAAGCTGCCCGGAGACGACTCAAAAAGGTCTATCGAGCTGATCACCTTCCAGACCTGAAGAATCTTCCCTTGCCGCGGTATGATCTCTTGAATCTGCAGAAATATGGTCTGATCAAGACTTTTTCAGTCCAATCTTCCCGTGGGTGTCCTTTCACATGTGAGTTTTGCTCGGAACGTTTCTACCTTGGCCACAGCTATCGTTTTCGCCCGGTTGAAGAGGTGATCGATGAAATTAAACGGAGCAAAGCCAAGAACATTCTCTTTGCAGATAGTAATTTTGCAGGCAAAATCTCTCATACGGTGGGATTGATGGAAGCCCTCCTTCCCTTAAAGGTACGTTGGTCGGCCCTTTGGTCAGCCTATCTCTGCAACAATGAAACGTTTATGGATCTTGCCAAGAGAAGCGGCCTCTTGCATCTCAATATCGGAATAGAAAGCATCGACCAGGATACGCTTTCGGGGCTGAATAAGAGAATCAATCAGGTCAAAGAATATGAGAATATTTTGCACAACCTGCGGAAGAGGGGAATCA
Source organism: Thermodesulfobacteriota bacterium (assembly GCA_049684675.1). Taxonomy (GTDB): domain Bacteria; phylum Desulfobacterota; class BSN033; order BSN033; family UBA1163; genus UBA1163. Next base: position 7,977 of record JBAVGF010000022.1, read on the forward strand.
GTTATTCTCTTAATTTCATTTTCGGCTGGGATACGGAAAAGGAGGATGTGTTTGCCTCTACCCTGGCCTTCCTGAAGAAGGAGAAGGTGCCCGTTGCCTATTTCAATATTTTGGCTCCTCACAAGGGAACGCCTCTTTATGAGCGTATGAAGGCGGAGAATAGAATCATCGCCATTGATGACATCGGCCGGTGGCCGGGCATTCACTGCTACATCCAGCCCGCCTATTGCTCCGCTGAAAAGCTGGAACGGTATGTCAAAGAAATGTATTCCGAGTTTTACAGCTATGCTTCAATCTTTTCCCGCCTCCCTTGGCCCATCACGAAAGCCAACATCGCCTCCTGGGTCGTGAACCTGTCCGAGAGAAAAGTGTCCCGTGCAGGCGCCGCCATAGAAGATTTTGATGCGTACTAAAAAAGAATGCTGGAGATCATCCAGTTTGTCTTAAACCGTGCTGGTTCAGGGTTATGCAGGGCTTCGGGCTCGCAAGGACAAGTCATTTAATGCGTTCGTATTAGTACTCGGTTAATTGGCAACAACGATTGCAGATAGGAAGAAGTCCGCCGTGATCCATAAGCATTTTGCGAAATTTGATAAAATTCGAACCCTGCCAGATCTCCAGGAAAGGGGTCTGATAGACATTTCCCATGGAAAGCGGAGCATCTGTAAAGAGATTACAGGGATAGACATTGCCATCTGCGTCGACGGTGGGTTCATCAAACGGCACAGGGCAAGGGCCTCGGCCAAGATCCCAGGAATAATCCAAATAAAGGCGAGGGATTTGGTTAAAGGGGATATGAGGCAGAGGCTCTATTAAGAAGTCGAAAGGTTCCTTCTTAAGGTCAGAAAGGATTCTAACGACTTTGTAACCTTCTTCAGCAAAGTCCGAGTAGTCATCCCGGAACCCTCCGGGTGAAACGATCCCCTCTTCAACATCAAAGGTATGTTTGACCAGATCAATATATTTTTTTTCTGCTTGATCCGGAACAAAAATCGGGGTGAGCTTGATTGCCAGGAGATCAGCCAGCTCCTTTCCTCGTAAATCTTGGCAGAGGTTTCTTAGGGCTGTTGCACCGTTGTGCCGATTCATCGTGAAGGCAATCTGCACCAGAGGGATGCTTTTCCCTAACTTCCTTTTCATTTCCGAAAGGGCATTAAGTCCTTTCATCGTTCTGTCATAAGCCCATTCCTCACCTCTGATTCGGTTATGAGTCTCTCTGCTTCCGTCGAGGGAGACCGTCACGCATTGAACAGAGGATTCAACGATCGGCCGCGCAAATTTATCGAGGAGCGTCCCATTCGTCACAAATTTAACATAAAGGTTTCGCTTGCCCATCCGGTAAAGCAACTCATCAAATTGAGGGTACAATAAGGTCTCTCCTCCCTCCATATCGACCATTTTCAACCCCATGGGTATCAATTCATCCAGGATATGATCGATCACTTCCACATCGAGTCGCTTCCGCCTTTTCGACTTATCGTATGCGAAATAAGAGCCGGTTTCCCCCCACTGGCCGCACATCTTGCACCGGAGATTGCATTCATACAATAGGCGAAGGTTGAGTTTCGTTGGAAAGTAGGAGCCAGCTGAAGGCATCCGGCCCTGTTTCAAGATCTTCCTGATCCGCGTCGATTGTCTCCGTCTCAGGGCATAGAAATAGTAACCGTAATTTGCCTTTACGGTTTTCCAAAGCCTCCAATAAAGTTTTAATCGCGTTTTGGAAAACAGCATCGATTTCTTTCCTGACACCTTGATGTCAAACCTCGACAATTTTCCCGGGCTTGAGTGCCCGAAACTGACGATTTTTCCAATGCACGGTTTTCCCTCTCGATCAGTTTTTCTCGATGGCCTGCTGCTGTGTGCGCATCTTTTTCAAAAGGGCTTGGTAGGATTCCTGCCGGATCACCCTCGAGAAGGACTTTTGGTAGTTTTGGACAATGCTGACGCCGTCAATGGCCACATCTTCCACAAGCCACCCCTGTCCCATAGCTCCCAAAGAATAATCCACAGGAATCTCTTCGTTCATCCGGACGATGATCGTTTTTACGCTTGCCTTGTTCTGACCGGAATCTTCTTTGGTGTACAGAATTTTTTCCCGGCCCAGAAAATCAAGGACGAGCTTCGTGTAGGAATCCTGAAAAAGATCTTGGAAAATAGCCTTGAATTCTAAACGGTTTGGCTCGCTCAATGTTTGCCAGTGTTGGCCTAATGCCTGCTTTGCCATGGTATCGAAACGGAAATTTTGGGCGATGATTTTTTTGATGGCGCTCCTTTTCTCCTTCCGGAATTCATGGCCTTGGAGCTGGGGGTTCGTCTGTATGGCCATCACTTCCTCCAAAATAGACCGAACCCACTCCGTAGGGGTCGCTGCCTCGGAAGAGGCGTTTTGGAGGATAAGGAATAGACTAAAGAGGATTACGAACGCAAAAATAGTCAATCTTTTCATTGTAACTCCTTCGACCTCTTTAAAAGTTGCAAAAGGGCGGGTAAGAAAAGGACCGCTGCCGCAAGGATCACCAGACTTCCGATCATCGTCAATAGCCCCAGGCTGTAAAGACCTTGATGGCTCGATAGGGTGAGGCTCCCAAAACCCACGGTGGTCGTCAACCCTGCAAGGATAACCCCCTGGCCGGTGCTGGATGGAAGAATGACACCTGCTTCTCGCTGCCGCCAGCGTTGAACAATGATGATGCCATATTCAACCCCGGCTCCGACCACAAGGGGTAAGAAGATGCTGTTGGCCAGATTTAGATCTACCCCGAAGGCATTCATCACCCCAAAAGTCCATATCGTTCCCACTACCAGAGGCGTCATGGCCAATAGGGTGGAAAGAAGGCTCCGGAAAGTAAGCAGAAGCAGAAGGAAAATAAAAGCCGCCGCATAGAGCGCAGCCACAATGCAGGCATCCCGAAAGGCCTTTGTAAAGAAATAAAGGGTGACGGGATCTCCGATGGCGTCGGAATCCACGGCTCTGAGGTCATGAACGAATTTTCCGAGAATCCCCGGCTCCCAGATATTCTGAGCAGGAAAGACCCGAATGAGATAGAGACCCTTTTTGCCCACAAACCGCTGGAGCAAGGTTTTTGGCAGGTCTTCTGCCTTCATGGGCAGTGCGTTGACATTTGAATGGAGAAGGTCAAGCTTGTCATTCAAGTCTCCAATCAACGCCGTTTCGAAACTCTGGAGTCCCTGGAGCAGCCGCGATCTCTCCATGGAACGGAACTGCTGCCTGAGATCGTTGATGAGGACTCCCGCCGCCTCCATCTGTGCTTTGAAAGACGGATCAACCTCCCAGCCGGAATCAAGCATCTTAAAATGAATTCTGCCCAAAATCTCATTCAACTCTGAGAGGTTCACCGTCCGGCTGGGGGTTTGGAAGGGATGGATACCTGCCAGGAGGGGTTTCATCTGTCGAAGCAGATCAATCTTCTCCTTCTGCTCAGGGGGCAGTAAGCTGGCAACGCTTTCCACTCTCGAAACGGAAGGAAGCGCTTCAAGAGCCTTCGTCTTCTTTTCAACCTCTTCGAGGGAGCGGGCAAAGACCGCTCCTTGCATGCTGGCATGCTTCGAATCTTCGATCAATCTTTTTTCCCATTTGACCGATTCCGATCTTTTGGACTGGAGCCGTAACATATTCAGGTCAAATCTGATCTGACTCGCTCCCCATAATGAAAAAACGGACCCAACGCAAGCGATCACCAAGACGAGAAGAGCCTGGCCCCTCGAAAATCTCAAGAGGGGCTTGACGGGGCCTGAGGGCAGCGGAGGTCCTGCGGTGTCTTTGGTCTTATCAAACATTAAGATGAGAGCGGGCAAAAGGCAGAGTGTCATCATCGTGGCAGTGATTAACCCGATGGAGCAAATGATCCCCAGTTCCATCAGACCTCTAAAACCGGTAAGGACGAGGGGGAAGAAAGAGAGGGCTGCGGAAAGGCCTGCCAAAAGAACCCCGGGGCCAAGCTTCGTCATCGTTGCCTGAAGGGCTTCTTTTTTTGAAGCACCTCGGGTCTCGTGCTCCTCCCCGTAGCGTGAGACCCAGTGGACGCCATAATCGATCCCCAGACCCAGGAGCATGGGCGCGAAAGCGACAGAGAGGATGTTCAGATGACCGATGAACAAGGTCGTCAGCCCAAAGGTGAGAGAGAGCGCGACGAGGAGCTGTATGACCTCCAAGAGAGGCCTTCGGATCCCGCGCCAAAAGAGGACAAGAAGGATCGTGAGCCCTGCCAGTGAGAACACGGTAGCGAGACTCATGTCTTTAAGGGCTACTCCCATCTCATCCTCGTCAAGAGCCCCCGGTCCGGTAACCCCTGCTTGGATGCCGGGAAAATCGGTCTGAACCTCGGCAATCGTATTCCTCAGGGCGATCAGAGATTCCTGTCCCGTGGTAAAACTACTGCCCATCTTTCTGGGCGTTACAAAAAGAAGTAGGTAATGCCTGTTTCCCGTCCAAAAATAGCCCTCCTCAGCGGTAAGCGCCCAAGATTGTTTGGTAAGAAATGATTCCCATGGAGAAACGAGAGAGGCATCTCCGTCTAACCACTCCTTCATCTCACGGAGAACGCCAATCAAAAAGTCGAGATTGAGCGGTTCTTTCCCGTCCTCCGGCGACTTCTCTTCGAGAAACCCGGTGAAGAGTTCTCCCACCATTCTGGAGGTCATCTCTTGATTGATCTGTCTGAACAAATCGGTCAGGGTAGGCGACTGCACAATTTTCTGGATAAGGTCCCGGTATTCGTGAAGCGAGTCGCGAAGGGTTAAAAGGTCTTTCTTTTCCAGATAGAGAAGCGCCCAGCGCTTGAAAAGTTTTGGCTCCACGCGAAAGAAGATCTGATGGTAATGGTCTCGATCTGCCTCGAGACGGGGGGCAAGGGCGTGGAGAAACTTCAAAGAACGGGAAGGGTTCTGGTTCTCAATGGCCACCACGAAGGTGTCCAGATCTTCAAACTGATCCATTTGTTCCGACAGCTTCATCAATCGATGGCTTGGAGAGATCAGCTGCTTTTGGCTCGTCAGGAACCCCAAATTCGTCACGGTATAGAAAATAGAAAGCACCGCGAGTGCTAAGGCAACACAGAGGGTAAGAAGGGGACGTGAGGTGACAACGATCAAGACTTTTCGCAATCCCTTTTGAACCCAATTCATTCTTCCGCTCTCCCTACCAAGCTTTGGCTCCCACCGAATATTCCAGTTGGGCCAGGGATAAATTGTAATTAAAAAGGGCCTCCAGATACTTTCCCTGGTTTTCGCCGTATTTTTCTATCCCTCGCAGCATGTCATCCGCTGTGCCAACCCCCATATCGAAACTGGTCAGGGCGGCAACGACCCACTTTCTGGAGGCTGTGGCTCCTTTCTTATAAGAGTCCACTGCCACTTTCCACTCCCTTACATCCTGGTAATATTGGGCAACCTGAATGGGAATGTTCAACTTTGCAGAGGCCTTCGTAAAATGAAGCCTTCCATACTCGGCTTTCTCCTTGTCGACTTTCGCCTTACTGATGCCGAAGTCGAAATTCCACTTGACTCCTGCCACGACTCCGATATTGGTGTGGTTGAACTCATCCGAGATATAAGCGTTTCGAAGCGTTTCTCGCCCTGGAGCCCCGGCAAGGGACCCTTCCAGGGCAACAAAAAAGGAAGGATACCTGTCGCTCTCGACGGCCCGTAGCAGAGACTCCTGAGCTGCCAGTGCTTCGTCGAGCTGTTTAAATTCAGGGCGCTCTCCATAGGCCTTCTGAATATAGCTCTCGAGCTCAGACAGACTTTCTTCTTTAAGGGGCAGAACTTTTTCGGCAGGTTCAAAATCCGTCGTTGGAGGCAAATAGATCAGAGACTTCAAGACAAAGTACGCCAGCTTCACTCCTTTTTCCGCCTCGGCACGGGACTTAGCGGTGTTGGCACGGTACGCATCGACCCGATAAAGGTCACTCTCCAGCACATTGGTGGAGCCGAGCTCCAAGAGGCGGTTCATGCGGCGCCTTGCGTCATCAAAAAAAGAATCCGCCTCGTCGGCCGCATCCAGCCCTGCACGGGCAAGGATGAGCGCATAGTAAAGTTCCTTCACTCTGAGGACGATCTCGTTCTTTTTTTCCACGAGCTTCAATTCCTTCGCCCTGATACCCCTGCTGGCAGCCTCCTTCCGGTTGGAAAGCTTTCCAAAGGTATAAAGAGGCTGGGCAACGGTAAAGTCGATCCTGCCAAACACTCCGACCGTATCCGGGGACGGATCATGGATTCTGGTGCCGAGGACCACCGGTCTCCTGGCATCATTGACCGGACCGATAATGGCTGTGCTCTCCAACTGAGGATAATATGCAGCTTTTACCTGGTCAAGGTCGCTTCGGGTCGCCGCTATTTCACTCCTGGTCTCACCCATCTCCGGGCTCTTGACGATGGCCATATCAATCAATTGCGGCAGGGTGAGAACGAGCTTTTCCGCCTTTCCTTTTTCTTCTCCCGCCACTTCGTGGGCCACGAACACGACGCTACAAATGGTGATCACTAATGAAACCAAAGCGATTTTCTTCGTCCCTGTTATGGAAAAGCCACTCGCCCGGGTTCTCATAAGTCAACCTCCTTTCTTATCGCCCGTTCAACCGATGCCTCAGCGCTCACCCCTGCTTCTTCCTTCCGCAACTGAATTTCTCTTTCCTCTTTCTTTACCAGGAGGGTGGTGTAAATCAAAAGTCCGACCCCGGCCCAGAAGATCTGCTCCAATCGAAGGGCAATTCCAAAGGTTAGGCCCAAGGCCGACTGAAAACCTAAGGCCCTAAAAGCGACAACCCTCGTCGCTTCCAGAAAGCCGATATTCGGAAGAAAAAAGCTCAGAAGATCGAACCAGCTCCCAAGAAACCAGATCGCTCCGGCCATGAGCAGGGAGGGATGATCCGTTAAGAGAAAGAGAAAATACCAGGCTTGAACAATCCCGCAAGCCATGCCAACGATGTGCCAGAACATTGAGAGGGGCAAGTCCATCGGTCGCTCTCTATAAAAGAGCTTAAGCTGATCGTCCACTTCTGTGATGTGACGGGCTGCCTTCTCCAAGGTTTGACCACCTACTCTGTGGGCCACCAGCCAGCGCACGACGGCTCCCAGCTTGCCATACTTCTGAACGGCCAGAAATCCTATCATCCCTCCGCCCAGAAGAACCGTGCCAGCAAGCATTGCCGCCCAAACGCCAACGGGAAGCTCTATTCCTTGGAGGATTGCTACAGATCCCACGACAACAAAAAGGAGCTGTGCGAGGGCCTCGGAAAGTTTACCGATGATGACCCCGGTCGCCGCTTCGGGCCCTCGATGATTCAATGAAAGAAGAGTCCCCTTTGTTACATCACCACCCAGCCCAGCCGTAGGGGTAAGATAATTGATCGAAATCCCAGCCAACCGGATTCGAAAGAGGTGCCAAAAAGAAAGCGATCGGTGCGGACCCGAAAGACAATATCGCCATCCATGAGTGCGAAACAGATCTGATACCCCTTCAAGCAAAATGAAAGGGACAAGCCCCCAGCCCAGAAGAGTCAACTCTCGCCACAGTTGACCGGGGCCGATCTGCCAGACAAGGAAGGCCAATAGAAGTAGCCCGAGGATAATGCTCAACTTGTGAAATCTTTTCATGAGATTCCCTCGGCCTGTTTGCTTGCCGCTCTTTTCATCGCCCTGCCATACTGAAACAAGCGGAGGCCATGGATGCTGGCGGTCAGTGCAGCCCAAATGGCCACGATGGCGAAGGTTTGAAATGGGTAACCAAAAGAAAAACCAATGATAAACATAAAACCATAAATGTTACGGCGTCCTGCGATGCGACGGAAGGCTCGGTCAAATGGGCTAAAGAAGTCGACGGTCTTACCATACCATTTATTCGATAAGGTATAAATGATATTATCCGTGGTATCGGAACAAATAAGCAAGCCAGCCAGCAAGGCTGGCGATGGGTTTAAGCCGGTACCGCGTAATCCCACTCCAAGAGCCACATACCAGCTCGTTTCGTTGAAGTAGTCGATGAGATCTTCATACTGCCCCAGCTTTGTATAATGAAGCTTGGTACGTGCCAACTTCCCATCCACACCATCCAGAATTTCAACAAGAAAGATGGTCAGTGCCCCTGCCCAAAAATGACCGTGCCAGAACAGCCATACCACCAGCGCCCCCGCTCCCACCCCAAAAAAAGTAACCATATTAGGAGTAACGGGGGTGTTGCAAAGAAGACGCGTCAACATGTTCTCAAAGGGAGGATCGATGAACTGAGCAGGAAGGTCCATCACCTGTTTTTGTTGGCTCCGGATCAGTATGGATGTCGCTTTACGAGCGTCGTCCCGAGAACGGACTTCTACGAAATAGGGAACCAGAGGGCCTCGAATCTCTGGAGAGAAAGGATCAATATCCTCTGGGAGAAGCGATCTGGCTTGACGAATCAAATCACCCTTTCCGTGTTTTAACCAGATTTGAAGATCTTCTCTTCTCAGGAATCCTGCCCGGATGGTTTCTTTTTCTCTGTCCGAAGAGTCGATGTAAGCAAGGGTAGGCTCGGAGGCCACGGCCAGGGCACGGATGAGGCGAGGATCAATCAAGTGGGCGGCATCTATATAGACGAGAGAGGGTCCGGGATCGTTCAGGGCCAGAAGGGTGCTCGGAATATCCTCTGCCACCCTTAACGGCTCTATCCGAAGATTTTTCTGCCATGGCTTGAGGTCTTCGGGGATCCTCTCCGTTTTTAAAAGGAGAGCAACCCTTTTTATTCCCAACTGATCAAGATGGAAAAGGGCCCTTGCGACGAGCGGAACGCCCCCCACCCTCTGCCATGCACCGGGGTGGCAGGCGTTGAGAACAGCCAAAGGTGGTTCAATTCTCTTGTCCATTTCCGAAGAGTCAGATACCCGCTCGTTTCTGAACACATCCGATTCCTACGGGGTTAGATCCCCTACAGGGATAAACCGCGATCCTTCCCGGTGCGACTGATAGGCGAGATGGGTCAGTTCGGCACACCGCCTGGCCTCTACCCAATTGGCACCCCGAGCCCGAACATCCAGAACTTCGCGCAGAAATTCTTCCATCACGGGTTTCATCCATTCGGGATGATGGGAGCCTCCCGAGAGGGGCTCCGGAAAGTCATATTGCTCGGGGGTACAGCCGTTGGCGCACAGGATCAAGTGGTCATCGTTGATGAAAAGGTTCCCTTCGTCCCCTGTGATGACCCCCTGATTCCGGCGACACGATGCTTGCCATGTGAGAAGAAGCCTTACCCTTCCGCTGGGAAACGTCATCACCAAATCCACCGTCTCTTCAAGATGAGGATCGTTAGCCTGAGAGTGCTCCATAGTGGCTGAGACGTAATAAGGCGACTCTCCCATCATTGAAAAGATCAGGTAGAGGTGGTGCCAGCCGTGATCCAGGAGAATACCGCCCCCTGCCACTTCGGCACACCTGCGCCAATTGGAAACGCCTCCACCCGAATGGGGAGGACGAAGGGCAGTGAGTGAGATGGACCGGACAACGCCGACTCTCTTCGAGTGAATAAGTTCGCTCGCCTTCATCCAAAGGGGCGCATATTTCCAGTTGTTGACGGTAAAGATGACCCGGCCGAATTCTCGGGCAGCCTGCTCGATCCTGCGCAGACTTTCCAGAGAGGTCACCAGAGGTTTTTCACAAAAAACGTGAAGTCCGGCCGTGCACGCTTTGAGGATCAGATCTCCATGAAAACAAGGAGGGGTGCAGATATCGACAAAGTCGAGAGCCTTCTCAGTGAGCAGGGGGTCTATCTCAGGATAGACCCGCGCTTCCGGAAGAAGCTCTACGGCCAGCTTCGCCTGTTCGGGATCGGGCTCCACGACAGCAACTATTCTGAAATGATCGTCCTGTCTCCATGAGGGCAGGTGCGCATGCCTGGCCACATTGCCAAAACCAATGATCGCTCCTCGCAGAGGGTCTCCCGACATCGATGGCTCTCCTACCTTTTATAAGGTACGTGTTCCGCTACAAAGGCAAAAACTTCATCAAGGATTCCAAGTCCTATGTCCGCTTCTTCCTTACGGAGGGTTAAGGGTGGATTGATCCGAAAATTCGGCTTGTAACACATGCTCACCATTCCTCTCTTGAGGGCTTGTAAAAAGATCTGTTTTGTCACGGTCTTCTCAAGAGGCTCTTTGGTTTTCCTGTCCTTTACCAGCTCGACGCCGATCAGGAGACCCCGGCCACGGACATCGCCGATAAATTCATATTTGTCCTGCATCCGTTCAAGTCCGTTGAGAAGATACTTTCCCAGGGTCAGCGAGTTTTCCACCAGGGACTCCTCAAGAATCGTTTGAAGCGTCGCTAAGGCAGCGGTGCTTGCAAGAGGGTTCCCTCCATAGCTGCTCGAAGATGAGCTGGGCTTCGAGAAAGGCATAGAACTCGTGATTTCTTCCTTGGCGACAAGGCCGCTGACGGGAAACCCGTTTCCCATCCCTTTGCCGATCGTCATGATGTCGGGCAGGGTCGCCGTGTGGTTGGAGCCAAACATCATTCCCGTGCGGCCGAATCCGGTGATCATCTCGTCCGCGATGAGCAGGGCCCCCTTCTCGTGGGCAATCTCAAGAAGGCCGGGAAGAAATTCCCCAGGGGGGATCACATTTCCTGCAGTCCCTTGCATCGGTTCGACAATGATCGCGGCAAGGCTTCCTGCCGTGTTATTCTCAAGCACCTTACGAACGAACTCGAGGCAATAAAGGCCGCACGAAGGGTATTCCATCTTGAACGGACAACGATAGCAATCGGCATAAGGGGCCAGATGAAGTCCGGGATGAAGAACTCCCCAATCCTTCTTAAATGGATCGCCAATGAGACCCAGGACTCCTCCCGTTTTCCCATGGAAGCCTCCCCAAAAGCCGAGGATTTCAAATTTCTTAGTGTAAGACTTGGCTAAACGAACGGCGGCCTCCACGGCTTCGGCTCCCCCACTGTAAAGCTGAGTTTTGTTGAGACCCTGGGGGACTAGAGAGGCGATCAGACGCAGCAATGCCAACCGGTTTTCCGTTGTAAAGCTGCCGACAGTGACCTTATCCAATTGCTCTTTAACAGCCCGAATGTATTTTGGATGGGAGTGTCCCAGACTACACACCGCCACCCCGGCCATAAAATCGAGGTAGTGCTTTCCGTCCATATCGGTGAGCCAACAGCCGCGTCCTTCTCGGATGACCAACTGAGAAAGGAGCGCTACTTCTTGAAGGCCGGGCGATATATATCGCTGTTCTTCCTGGCAGATTTGTGAGGAAATCGTCCCGTGGACTTCTTCAACAACGGCTTGGCAATCCATTAAAGCCTCCTTTGCAAACATGCATTATATATTCAGCGATCCCTTTGGCGGCAGAGTTACAACACCGTGAAAAGCTGGGCCAATCGTTGAGATCGATCAGGATCATCTCTCCTTTGTGGGTCAGGATGGAATCGCCGCCGTATATCTCAAGCCCCACCGTCTCAGCAGATCGATGGGCTAACGTGGAAAGAGCTTTCATCTTATCAGTGACTTCTTCACCATTAGAAGCCAGGAATGCCCTGAAATATTGTCCCTTACCCACCCCGTAAAACTTGATCACCTCACCCCCCACGTGCTCCTGGACAAGAACCTCCTCAATCTTCTGACGACGGAAATGCCGGAGAGCCCGGATCAACTCCTCTTTCGATGTGACCTTGGCCACATCCCCCGGCTGTGTCGCATGAACATCTCCTCGCTTCAGCCAGTACGAGTCGGATGCTCCGAAAGAGATCCCCCGTTCCGCTTCCTCCACCTGAATCATTTGGCTGGAGGGGATAGGGAGACAGGCCTTTGCGAGGAGAGAGTGCAGAGGCTTGCGGTAAGTGTTGCGGATTGACGAAACGGAATTGATGATTCTCGTTCCCTGCTTCTGCCAGTTCTCTAATATATCGAGGGCTCGGTGAGATTGAGCCATACCGAGAACATAGGCTGGTCGGCCCGAAAATCTCTCGAGGTCTTTAGGCTCCGCCACCGCAGTCTTATATCCCGTTCGAGACAACTCTGTCAAGGTGGCGTCAAGAATGGCAGCGTCTTCCCGGATCTTCCCTGGAGAAAAGACCCTCTCCCGATAGACGCCGAGTAACGTCACGTCCCTCATCCTTCGCCCACCTCCTCCAAATACTTATGTGCCTTCTCGATATCCTCAGGAGTGTCCACGTCGACTGTCATTGAGACGGGAACGCCATAAAGGCTGTAATTATTTTTCAACAAGAGGGCCAGGAACTGGCGAAGGGCGTTCAATCCCTTGATCCGGGCGGCATCGATCATGGAAAAGATCTCCGGTTTAAAATAATAAAACCCCGCTGTGACATATCGACCTGGTCGCGCTTCCTCTCCCAGGGCAACTATTTTTTGGTCTTTATCCAATCTTGCCCACAGCGGCTTCTCATCATCGACAAAACGAGTCACTGCCAAAACCCCGTCTCCGCTCCGTCTCCGGGCTTTTGTAAGAAACCTCCTCAACACGTTGAACTCAAACACGGCATCTACGGTAAAAAGGAGGAAAGGTTCATCACTGAGAAGGGGAGCCAGCGAAAAGAGACTTTCCATCGAACTGGGCGTGGTCTTGACAATCAGCTCTAAAGGGACGGACCAGGAAGTGGATCGGAGATAATCGGCCACTGCCGGGTTCAAATCGTTCACGATGCAGGCAATGGAGGTCACCCCCACATGGGTCGCCGCACGAATGGCCCTGGCGACAAGGGGCTCGCCGCCGACCGTCACCAAGGGTTTGGGGACGAAAATACCTCCTTGTATCAGGCGATCCCCCCGGCCCGCCGCAATGATTCCCGCTTTCATGAGACCAGCACCTCCAGTTCCGAAAGGCTTGAGACGGAGGCATCCACTGGTCCGGCGTTCTCAGGTATCCGCGGATGAGGCCCCTTCAGCCAGATCGTCTTCATTCCAAGCTCTCGGGCTGGGATCATATCGCGCTCGAAAGAGTCTCCGACACAAATGACCTCTTCCGGGGGCAGTTGAAACCTCTCCAAAGCCGCCCGGAAGATCCCCGGGTCCGGCTTACTCATCCCGACCAGAGCGGAATCAAGAATTACGTCGAGCGCCGACGCCAGTCCCGCCTCTTCGCAGAGGGCCGCTACGTTTCCATAAAAATTGGAGACCAGTCCCAAACGATATCGGGCTCTTATACGGCGAAGCAAACGAGTATTACGACGGAGAAACCGTTCCGACTTCGTGCAAAAGGCTTCCACCATTTCCTTTTCCTTCGCATCATCCGTCAAGTTCAAAGCCGCAAACTGGAAACGGACATGGCATTTCATCAACGGCCGAAGGCCCAATGAAACTACCTGAGAATCCGAGGAGCAAAGGCCATCCGCGTGATAGAAAGCCCTCTTGATTTCGGAGAGAGGAATCTGGAACCCCTGATCCTCGTAAAGGGCGTAAAACCGGTCCAGCCAATGTTCTCCATCCGAATCGAGGGTTCCCCCGAAATCGAAGAGAATTGCTTTGCATCCATGAAATCTCTCAGGATTCATACGACACTCGAAAACAAATTTCCCGATAGGGTAAGATGAGTTAGAGATGAGAGGAGGGTGCCAGGTAAAACGCTTCCGAGAAGGATAGGCCAGCGGCTAAGTCTCCCAAGGTGAAACACCACGGTTCACTCTCTCCATTGGGCGTTCTTCACTCTCTGTTTCAGCCGTCTCCGTCTCAAAGGGCCGAGGCCGACCTACTCCCTTTGGTTTCTTGACATGGAGTCCTTGGATAAACGCCTCGGTCATATGAAAGGCCTCGTCGTCCGTGTACTGCCTCGGCGGATGCTTCATGAAATAGGCTGCGACCGGGAAGAGGACGCCGGCCTCGCCGCGGTCCAATGCCAATTTGCAGCACCGGATGGCGTCGATGACAATGCCGGCCGAATTAGGAGAATCTTCCACGGAAAGACGAAGCTCCAGCTCCATGGGGACTCCGCCGAAGATTTTGCCTTCCATGCGGATAAAACAGACCTTGTTATCCTTTTGCCAGGGCACATAATCGCTGGGTCCGATATGGATATTCTCGTCATCCAGCCGCTCGGATGCCACCGACTGGACGGCCTCCGTTTTCGATCTCTTCTTGGTCAGAAGCCGTGTACGATTGAGCATGTTAAGAAAATCGGTATTACCGCCCGTGTTGAGCTGGTAGGTTCGGATTAACTTGACCCCGCGCTTCTTAAAGAGATCGACCAGTGTGCGATGAACAATGGTCGCCCCAAGCTGGGACTTGATGTCGTCACCGATGAGGGGAAGGCCTCTCTCCTCGAACCGACCGGCCCAGACGGGATCGCTGGCGATGAAGACAGGCATGTTGTTGATAAACCCGAGGCCTGCTTCCAGGGCGGATTCCGCGTAGAAGCGGGTAGCCTGCTCAGATCCCACTGGCATGTAATTCAACAGGATCTCAGCTCCTGATTCCCTCAGGGTCCGAATGAACTGTTCCCTGCTGGGCTCTCGCTCATCGGCCAGGACAAAGGTAGATTCACTGTTGTAATTCCGCATATGCTCAGAGTACCCGTCCAGGACCCGTCCCATCAGCACTTTTGTCCCCGTGAGGGGAACATCCCGACAAAAGACCTTGGTGCAGTTGGGCTTTTCGAAGATGGCCTCTGCCACGTCCCTGCCGACCTTACGCTGGTCGATATCGAAGGCTGCCACCACCTTGATGTCGTAAGGCTTGTATCCTCCGATATCCCGATGGAGCAAGCCAATGGAATCTCGGCTCTCCATTTGATAATATCGGATTCCCTGGATCAACGAGCTGCAACAATTCCCGACTCCAACGATAGCCACTTTAATGTTTTTCATATGCCTTCCTAAAGACGGTTGGTCCTCCTCAACCTAAAAATCCGGAGGCTTTCCGTCCCCCCCTATGAATGGATTAGACTCATCAGTACGAAGGTTTCAGTTTATAGCAACTATCCCCCCATAACAGTTACGAAGGAAATGGCGTGAACACTTTATTTCATGAAAAAAAGGCCTGTATTTTGCCTTTTAATTCTATTATAGATTCTATAAAACTTATGTTATCATATATAGCATATATAATTACATATTGGAAATTAATTTTTCTTAAGTTTTATTTTTAATCCTGTCGGTCTTCTTCGGTCTTCTAACGTACTTGTAGAGATGACCGTCAAGTAAGAAGTCGCTGGTATGGGCCGAATTAAAAGAGGGATAAATATCGGCAACCACACCAAGGAGTTAGGTATTTAAACTCGGACTTACTCGCTTATCATTGGAAACTGGGAAAGGAACAAGCATGAAGACCTTGCTACTCAATCCTCCTTCTTTCGAAAAATTCGACGGCGGCGCAGGCTCCCGTTACCAGGCCACTCGTGAAATCACCTCATTCTGGTACCCTGTGTGGCTTGCCTATCCAGCGGGTTTGATTAAAGAGAGCCGACTTCTCGACGCACCGGCCGATGGCGTCACTCCAGAGCAGACCATTCAGATTGCCAGAGATTATGATTTCGTCATCCTTTTTACCAGCACACCGGGATTTAAGAGCGATATCCGGCTTGCTGAAATGTTGAAAGATGCCAAGCCTCGAATAAAGATTGCCTTTGTCGGTCCCCACGTTTCGGTTCAAACCGAGGAAAGCCTCCGTGCTTCAACGGCGATTGATTTTGTTGCGAGGAAAGAATTTGACTATTCCGTGGCCGAATTTGCCTGGGGAAAGAGGGTCGAAGAAATCGGCGGCATCAGTTTCAGGAAGAATGGCCGTGTCGTCCACAATCCGAACCGTCCAGCCATCGAAAACCTCGACGCCCTCCCGTTCGTTAGTGAAATTTTTAAGCGGGATCTTGATTTCACGAAGTATAATATTCCCTATCTCCTCTACCCTTATGTTTCCTTTTATACTTCCCGCGGCTGCCCGGCTCACTGCACTTTTTGTCTCTGGCCCCAAACGATGAGCGGCCATCTTTGGCGGACACGCAGCAGCGACAACGTGGCGGCTGAGGTCGAGCGTGTGCTTACGTTATTCCCGCAAGTGCGGGAAATCTTTTTTGATGATGATACCTTCACCTGGCAGAAATCCCGGGTTCTCGAACTATGCGAAAAATTTAAACCTCTCCGCTTCACCTGGTCCTGCAACTCGAGGGTCAATGCGGACTATGAGACCCTTCGGGCGATGAAAGAAGCGGGGTGTCGGCTCTTAGTCGTTGGTTTTGAGTCCGGGGATCCCACGGTTCTAAAGAATATCAAGAAAGGTGCCACCGTGGAACAAGCCCTTGCATTCATGAAAGACTGCAAACGTCTGGGCCTTACTGTACATGGGGATTTCCAGATTGGGCATCCTGGCGAAACACATGAGACAATTGAGAGAACGATTCAATTCGCCATGAAGCTTGACCCACATACGATGCAGGTCTCTATCTCCCATCCCTATCCGGGGACAGAGTTTTTCCGTTACCTTCAAGAACGCGGGTACTTGGTAACAGCTGATATGACGGATGAATGCGGCCATCAATTGCCTAACATTCAGTATCCCGGCCTGAGCCGGAAGGAAATTGTGGAGGCTGTCGAGAATTTCTACAGCCGCTACTATTTTCGGCCGAGGATTATCTTCAGGATCCTCCGGCGGGCAATGTTTGACGCCAGGGAATGCAAGCGGCTATTCACCGAAGCGAAAGAGTTTTTTGAGCTTCGCGCGAAGAGAAAAAGATTTGTCGACCCTCATGCGGCATCAAGACTTGGGTCGTCTTAGGTCTTGCCCCGTTTGCTCAAACGATCGGAAACGTCTCAGTCTCTCTCCCCGAGTTTCACCAGATCACTAAAGCTGATCATCTGGATCTGCGAAGCCAGCAGAGCCTCTCGCAGGGCAGGATGGACCAATGCTTCGAGTTCGTTTTTGTTGCCTCCAGGATGGAAGTAGATTTCCGCAATCCCCGCAGGGAGGAACTTGAGGAAACGAAGCATCAGGTCGAGGGGAATGTGGCCGCTGTCGTTCATGCCAAACACAAAATCATTTGAGTGGACCCCCGCACGCTTAAACCTTTCCTTTAAAAGAGAAACCCAAGGCGACAGGAGAAGGCAGGTGCCCGTCCTCCGTAGAAGTCCATTCCTCGATGCTCGCCATGAAGGAAAAGGAGGTTCATAAGGCAGTCGCATCGCTCTCATCCCATAATCTCTGCCTACTTTCAGGACGAGCCCTGAAACGGTGGGATGGAGGATCATGTGATGATGGGCATTGACATGGTCGAGAGGGAGGCCTGTCTTCCGGAAGGCGTCAAACTGGGCCCGGATTTCTGCTTCCAATTGGTGTTTTACCCGTCGCCGGAAAAAAAAATTGAATCCCGCGCGTACAAGATGTGACGAAAACTCACCCTCCGGGTTAACCAAGTCCGGAATCATCTGCGAAGGCAAGATCGATGATCCGTCCACCAGTACGAGATGCAAGCCAATCTTCAGGGAAGGAAATCGCCTTGCTCGGTCCACGGCATCTGTCGCGGCCTTCCCCCCCACCATCAGGCTCGCAGCGGTGAGAAAACCTCGTCGATGGGCCTCTTCGATCGCTTCGTTCACCGTCCGCGAAAGACCAAAGTCATCGCCGGTGATGATCAGTCTTTTCACGATGTCTGCTCCCTGGATGCCAAACGTCCATCGAGGGCCAGAATAAACTCAGCACCGCGCCAGGTGACGGTCTTTTTGGTAAAAGCCAAAATCCAGGAAACAAGGGCGATTAGATCCCTCAAAGGCAGAAGGGCAAGACTCCTTAGCCCCTCCCGATCCCGAAGTCCCCACCCCAGAATGACTGCTGCCGTGGCCAAGCGAAGTCCCATCGCTCCTCCCAGGACCATCAGCCCGGTAGCATCTCCCAAACGGGATGCCGCAAAAAAAAGGGCGAAGGGAACAGAACGGATCAATAAGGTGGCAAAAAAACCCCCGGGTCTCGCGGCGCGTGTTTTTTGATCCCAACAGATCTGATGATCCCACCATCGGGAAAGGTTCTTGAGATCAACTACGGTCTCGACAAAATAGGGCACCACGGCTATCCTCTTTCCGGAAACCCAAAGACGCCTTCCCATCTCATAATCTTCCGCCAGATAATCAGCCAGGTCCTCCAGGCCGCCCACCTCTTTCAGAGAGCTGCGCCGCAAAGCCACCGAACAACCCAGGCAGAACTTTGACGCTCCACTGACCGATGCGAAGATAACGCTGGGAATGAAATCGGCATTCAAAGTCAGCAGCTCCATTTTCTCGTACCATCGATCCGCATGGGTGGCCTTATAGAGGGTGCAGACACATCCCACATTGGAATCAGCCAGAGGAGCGATGATCGCTTTCAGATAATCAGGTTCCAGGCAGACATCACTGTCACTGATGACCAGGATATCGTTCTGCGCATAGGGCAGGGCACCGAGAAGGTTGTTGATCTTTCCGTTGGGGCCGACTTGGCGATTTCCGATCACCACGGATACTCGTTTGGAACCAAATGCTTTTTCAATTTTTTTCAACAGGGGGAGGGCTGGATCGTTGGGGTCTTGAATTGAGAAAATAACTTGAAACTCCGGGTAATCCTGCAAGCAGGTGCTTAGCAGGTTATGCTCCTGGTTTTTCTCGAGACCCTGCACAGGCTTCAGGATGGTGACCGCAGGCCATTTAGAAAAGGAGAAACCGGGTGAGTACCTGGGCTGAGTTCGGAAGCGCCAGACCGCAAGCAGGCATAGAATCAAGTACATCGATCCCGCGATCGTGGGAACCAAACAGATCCACTGCAAAAGGGGACGAATGAGTTGCACCATTACCTCTTGTTCCCGCACCCATTGAAGCACGGGATCCGCCTTCTCCGACCTTCTCTCAATTTTTTCACCCGGTTTTTCAAAAAAATAACCTGAGCCGGTGACCTAAACCCATCTTATTCTTTTTTCAGGTGGTTTGCAATCCAGCGACCTCGACGGAAAGCCTCTCTTTTTCCGTGATAAATCTCATACGGAGTGTCTCTGTCTCGGAAGCAAGAGAAGGGCGGATTCTTGACAACTCTATGGGTACCATTCGTCCTTGCCCGAATCAGCCTTTTGAGGCTCCTTCATCTCCCGTGGAACGCGACGAGAGGCAACCGCTATAAAGCTTTTGAAAGCTCTGCTTCCCGTATCCGCCCAGCATCCCCGCGGAATCTCGGAAAGGCCTGTGACGCCGGGACGGCTCTTCTCATTTTTGAGCTCATTTTTGAGTTGCATTGAGGCAGACGGCATGCTACCTTTATTTTTAAGGTAATCCAGCGACATCGAACTTATGTCCACTCCGTTGAAATACGAAAGGAAGGAAGAAACTTCCTACCTCGCGAACTCCTTTTTTAGGGAGAAGCTTGAACAGGCCATTTTACAGGCCCGCGAGGCGCTGCTCGCTCTTCAACATCCGGATGGCTATTGGTGCTTTGAGTTGGAGGCCGACTGTACGATTCCCGCCGAATACATCTTAATGATGCACTACATGGATGAGATCGAAGAGGATCTTCAGGCCAAAATAGCCGTCTACCTCCGTAGACACCAGGGTGATCACGGGGGCTGGCCGCTATTTTATGGTGGTCAGTTCGACATGAGCTGCTCGGTAAAAGCTTACTATGCTCTAAAATTGGCTGGGGATAGCCCTGATGCGCCCCACATGGTGAGAGCCCGCGAAGCCATCCTTGCCCATGGGGGCGCAGCCCGATCGAACGTGTTCACTCGCATCACCCTTGCACTTTTTGGCCAAATTCCCTGGCGGGGTATCCCTTTCATACCTGTTGAAATCATACTATTACCTCCCTGGTTCCCTTTCCACATCAGCAAGGTTTCGTACTGGTCGCGAACCGTAGCTATTCCATTATCTATTTTGTGCAGTTTAAAGCCAAAGGCCAAAAATCCCAAGCAGATCCACATACGAGAGTTGTTTACTATTCCCCCAGAGAAAGAAAAACATTACTTTCCCGTCCGCTCCCGCCTGAACCGTGTCTTCTTGCTACTCGACAGGATGGGACGTTTTGTGGAACCTTTTATTCCCAGGAGAGTCCGACGGTCGGCAGTGGAAAAAGCAGGAGGGTGGTTTATCGAACGACTGAACGGGATCGATGGCCTTGGTGGGATCTTTCCGGCCATGGTCAATGCACATGAGGCCTTAGCTTGCCTGGGATATCCATCTGACCACCCTTACCGGGTGACTACCAAAGGGGCGTTAAGGAACCTCCTTGTCATCGGTGGCGAGACAGCCTATTGTCAGCCGTGTATGTCACCTGTCTGGGATACTGCCCTCTCCTGCCTGGCACTGCAAGAAGAAGTCAGTGGTATGGCCACAGAAAATATCCTGCATGGTTTGGACTGGGTCAGAGATCGGCAATTGCTTGATGAACCGGGTGATTGGTGTGAGAACCGTCCAGACCTAAAGGGCGGTGGATGGGCTTTTCAGTTCAGCAATTCATACTATCCCGATCTCGATGATACCTCGGCGGTCGCCTGGGCAATGGTTCAGACTGACCCAAAGCGTTACCGCGAATCGATTCAACGCGCCGTCGATTGGATATGCGGCATGCAGTCAAGAAACGGGGGGTTTGCTGCGTATGATGCTGACAATACATATTACTATCTCAACGAAATCCCGTTTGCGGATCACCAAGCTCTCCTCGATCCGCCAACCAGCGATGTGAGTGCTCGCTGTGCAACCCTGCTGGCTCAACTCGGCCATCGTGACCGCGAACTGAAGGCTTGTCTTGATTATCTGCGGAGGGAACAGGAGGAAAACGGTTCCTGGTTCGGTCGCTGGGGTACCAATTATATTTACGGAACATGGTCAGTGCTCGTAGCTCTTGAAAAGGCGGGCCATCGGCCAGATCAAACATACGTTCATCGTGCTGTCGCTTGGATGAAGAGCGTGCAGCGGCCTGATGGCGGCTGGGGTGAGGACTGCGACACCTATTTTCATCCGGAGCGGGCGGGACGGGGGCACGCCAGCACCCCATTCCATACGGCCTGGGCGATGCTTGGTCTTATGGCTGCTGGCGAAGCGGATTCACCCGAGGTTCGGAGAGGGGCCGAGTATTTGATGCGCAGTCAACAGGGCGATGGCTTGTGGAAGGATGAGCGGTTCAATGCGCCGGGTTTCCCCAGGGTCTTCTATCTGAAGTACCACGGGTATGCGAAATACTTCCCCTTATGGGCCTTGGCACGTTACCGCAACCTTCGAAGCAGGAAATCAGTTTGAGACAATTGGGTATCGTCGTAGCGATGACGGCTGAAGCCCGGAGCCTGGTAAGAAAGCACATCCTAACGGGTGATTTGATTCACCTTTCGGAAGGAACAGTGATACAGCTCTCCGGTATGGGTCCGCGAAGAGCAGGGGTAGCCGGAAAGAATTTACTGGAACATGGAGCAACTGCCCTTCTCAGTTGGGGTAGTGCTGGAGGGCTCGTCCCAACCCTTTCTCCCGGAAGTCTGGTTCTTCCGGGCAAAGTCATCGGCGCTGATCAATCCTCTTACTCGACTGACCCGGCCTGGCATGGGCGTCTGCTCGATCGATTGAAGGGCTCCCTCGACCTTCACCAGGGCACCTTGGCTGAAAGTGTGACCGCGTTGAAAAGCTCTACGGAAAAGAAAATTTTGTTTGAACGCACCGGCGCGGTGGCAGTGGACATGGAAAGCGGTGCTGTGGCCAGGGTGGCCCAGGAAGCGGGCGTCCCGTTTATGGCCGTTCGCGCTATCGCCGATTCAGCCGATATGGCCATTCCTCGAGGCTCACTGGGGGCACTCGATGAGTTTGGAGAGTTAAGTCTGCTTAGACTCTTTAAGGGACTCATAAGACATCCCCTTGAGCTCTTCGATATGATACGCCTCGGCTGGAATTTTCGCGCTGCACAGGTTACGCTGTCAAAGGTGGCACGCCTGGCGGGAAGCCATTTCTTCATTCCATAATAGGTGATGCTGGGAAAGGTTTTTCCATCTACTTATTCATGCTTATCCTGTCGGTTGGATTACGGTGCAAATAGAGCAATTTATAGGATCTACAGTGTACTTACTAAGTAAGATAGTGGGGGGCCGGGAATCTCCCCTTGGAGGTAGGCCATGAAGACCTTGATCACTGGCGCCTCTGGTTTCGTCGGATCTGCAGTATTGCGTCGACTTGTTGCGGCCGGTCATGACGTCCGGGCCCTGGTTCGTCCTCAGAGTGATTGCCGAAACCTTTCCGGCCTACCTGTGGAGATCTTCTATGGGGATATCAGGGATCGTAGGTCCCTTGATCGTGCGATGATGGGCTGTTCCACCTTGTTTCACGTGGCGGCAGACTATCGTTTGTGGGTCCCCGAGCCCAGCGAAATTTATGAGACCAATGTCATCGGTACGCGCAACGTCATGTTTGCCGCCATGAATGCCGGGGTCAAGCGTGTCGTCTATACGAGCAGTGTGGCCACCCTTGGGCTCCCTCTGAACGGAAGGCCTGCGGATGAAGATACGTCCGTGTCGCTCAAAGATATGATTGGCCATTACAAGCGCTCGAAGTTCATGGCTGAGGCAGAGGTGAAGTGCCTCGCCGATGAACAAGGTCTTCCCGTCGTCATCGTCAATCCCTCAACCCCGGTCGGCCCTCGAGACATCAAGCCGACTCCCACAGGTCGGATCATTGTTGATGCAGGGTCTGGCCGTATGCCCGCCTATGTGGATACGGGTCTTAATCTGATCCATGTGGATGATGTGGCGATCGGTCATCTCCTTGCGCTGGAACGTGGCAAAGTGGGCGACCGGTACATCCTCGGAGCGTGCAACATGACGCTGAAAGAGATTTTCTGTGCCGTTGCGACTCTCACCGGGCGGAATCCTCCGAAAATCTGTTTGCCCCATTGGCTCGTCTTTCCCGTCGCGTGTCTGTCCGAGGCTTGGGCCCGCCTCGTGAGCGGGAGAGAGCCGCGCGTCCCGCTCAACGGGGTGCGATTGGCTAGAAAAAGGATGTTTTTTTCGATAGAAAAGGCGAACCGCTTTCTGGGATTTAATCCGAGGCCGGTTGAGGAGGGTTTGCGCGATGCGGTGGATTGGTTTCGGGAGAACGGGTATCTCCGCTGATACCGGGTTACCCGTGGCTCCTTGGGTGGGTGCTGTGAAACCTGAGTGACCCACCGAAGGTCTTCTAAGGGGCCCCCCATCGAACCAAGGTTGCCTTTGAAATGCCTCCGAGATTCCGAATCAAGAACTTTTTAGCCTGTTTCTTCATTTTTTTATCTTATTCTGCCGGTATTGAGAATAAGCCTCTCTTAAAGCGATATAGGGGTCGAGGGCGGCCTTTTTTAAATTCTCGTATTCGCCGAGCGTTAGAGAGGTTTCGTTAACCTTATCTAATGCCCATGTTCCTGTATTAACAATCTCAGCAGTCAGAAAATAGTAGGCCACATAGGTTCGAGGATCGAAGGCAAGGTCTCCGACATAGCCCACCGTGTCTCGCACGTTAGAGGGGCCCAGGATGGGCCAATCGATGTAGAAAGCCGTTCCGATTCCCCAGATTCCCAGGGTTTGACCGAAATCCGCTTCCTGTTTATCAATTTTGAATGTTTTCTTGGCGGGGTCAAAAAAACCGGCTA
>JBAVGF010000023.1:0-4312 GCA_049684675.1 Thermodesulfobacteriota bacterium
GCGGATCACGGCCGTTCCGTTAAGGGAAGCCATTAGCAAATTGAGCTTGGTGGATGTCCAAACCCAGTATGATACAGACCGTTATAACGGCCGGAGAACAATCTTAAGCTCGTAAAGTGAGGATGGCGCCTTGAACCACGCGGACTTCAGAACTGCCATGTGCTCTCCGTAGTGTATAGGGGATTTCGGAATACGGAATGGCGAAACACAGTTTCTTTCCCAACATTTTTCAATCCGTCACGGTTCCTGGTCTTCGCCGACGAGCTGGAATGTTTTTCTCACACCTTCCGGGATTATGATCGGACGTCGGGTCTGCGCATTCAGAAAGACCCAATCGGTTTCACCCCTTGCAAGAACGCTATTGTCCTTCTGTCGGACAAATTTGTATCTCCGCAACGATATCGCCCTGCGAAAATTGACGACCCAAGTAGAAGCGGAAATAATATCTCCAAGAAAGGCCGGACGAAGATATTCAATCTGATGGGAGCGGACGACCCATATCGCCCCAGCAGCCTGTGTTGCTTGCGTACATCCGGAATCGTTTGAATGACGAACGGCGATATCTTGCATCCACCGAACGTAAGCCACATTGTTGGCATGACCGTTTTCGTCGAGAGTGTCTTCTGAAACAACAAATTCTTGTGTATAAACCCGTATCATTTCATGTCCTGTCCGCCGAACTAATACAAACGCACTAAATGAGATGCTGAAACCAGTTCATGACAAGAATGAGTATGTCATTCCGAACTTGTTTCGGAATCTCGAATTTGGGAATGACAATTAATTGCGTTTGTATCACAGGAGGCGCTGGTGTTCTTTTTTCATACAGCGGTCCATGACCACCTTTAACCCAGCCTTCTCCGCTTTTTCCCCCGCCTCTTTGTGAATCACGCCTTCCTGCATCCAGATCGCTTTGGCCCCGCGCCGGATGGCCTCTTCCACGACGGGCGGGACGTCTTCCGATCTTCGAAAGATATCTACCACCTCCACTCTGATCTCTGGGGGAATTTCTGAAAGGCTCTGGTATACCTTTTCTCCCAGAATTTCATCCCCATCGGGCCGGACCGGGATGATACGATACCCTTTGGACTTGAGGTAGGAAGCCACGATATAGCTGGGACGATCCTCCTTAGGAGAAATCCCTACGACAGCCACTGTGTTGAGACTTGTCAATATTTTTTTGACATCTTCTTCTTTCATTGTTTTCTTCTCTCCCTCCTCAATGAACGGGGTACGGAACGACTGGGGGGTTTCTCTTTTGCGAGCGGAGAACACCGTCTGGGAATCTTTAACGACCCGATGGAGCGGCAGGATTGTCAGGAGACCTCCCGGTGACCGGAGTCCCCGAAGAGGAACTCTCTTCCTCGGGGCCCTCTTTCTTCCAGGGGATCGAGCTATCGATAAATGCCTCTACGATCGTATCCGGGGAATCCCCCTCGGTGGGCAGTCCCGTTTCGATATTGACTTTCATAAGCGTAATTCCTTTAGGGGGCTTAGGTGTTTCCACCGGTTTATTTCTCAAGGCCTTATCCATAAAAGAAATCCAGATAGGGAGCGCTGCCCGAGCCCCCGTCTCATTTTTCCCCAAGGAAGTCTTATCATCGAAACCCACCCAGACCCCGGCAAGAAGAGAAGGGGTGTATCCGACGAACCAAGCATCGGAATAGTCGCTGGAGGTCCCGGTTTTCCCTGCGACCGGTCTTCCGAGGACCTTTGCTCTCTGGCCTGTCCCGTGCTGCACGACTCCCTGCAGGAGATGGGTCATGATAAAAGCATTTTGTGGCGAGATCACACGTTCCTTCAAAACGGGAGAAGGAGCTTCAGACGTATCCTCCTCTTCCTCTTTTTCCTCCATTTCAATATAAGGAGTGTTTTCCTCAAGGACTTCACCTTCCATAGTGACAATCTTTTTGAGGAAGATGGGCTTGACCCGTTCCCCTCCATTTGCAAAGACGGCAAAGGCGGAAGTCAACTCGGGCATGGAAACCCCCGACGTGCCGAGGGCGATGGAGAGATCCCTTTTGATGGGAGATTCAATCCCTAACCTTTTTATGAATTTAAGGGCGTAACCCACCCCGATGTCTTCAAGGATTTTGACTGTGACGACATTTCTGGAATGAGCCAAGGCATTCCGGAAAGTAATGGGCCCCATAAAATCCTGGTCATAGTTCTTTGGTGCCCAATAAGCTCCGTCGGGGTCTGAATACTCCACCGGAGAATCCATGAGGATGGTGGAAGGGGTATAGCCTTTCTCCAGGGCCGCAGCATAGATGACAGGCTTAAAGGCCGAACCGGGTTGTCTTCGAGAAGAGATCGCCCGGTTAAATTGACTCTCGCTGAAATCACGGCCTCCGACCATGGCTCGGACATATCCGGTTTTCGGGTCAACGCAGAGCAAGGCGCCCTGGACGAGAGGCTCTTGTTCCAGGACGAACAGCGGAGATTGGTCCTTTTTAGGAGATTCTTTTAAACGAACGTAAACCACATCACCCGGGCCGAGAAGATCTTCGGGGGTTTTCACTTTTTGTGGTTTGTAGCTCGGTGTGGGTTTGGTCGTGAGGGCCCAGGACATTTCAGAGAAGGGGAGAACCCCTTTTCGATCTTCCACCCAGACAGTGTAAAACTTTTTGGAGTCATCTCTGGAGAGGACCACCCCTTCGAAAACCTCGTTTTGGGGAAGGGGGCGCGAGGATTCTTTCCTTTTGTTAGGAAGCTCCTTTACTTCCTTTGGCGAAAGAGTGCGGAGAGGGCCTCGGAATCCTTCCCTTTTATCCAGTTCCTTTAACCCTGTGTCCACGGATCGTTGAGCCGCTCTCTGAAGGGACAGATCGAGGGTAGTATAAATCCTCAGTCCTTGCTGATACAGTTTCTCCTTTCCATACTTTCTCTCTACCTGTTGCCGGATGAGTTCCGTGAAGTAGGGGGCCTTGCTGAAATAGGCGCTTTCTCTCGACTGAATTTTAAGAGGAATCCGAAGAGCTTTTTCTTTCTGCTCCTGAGAGATAATGCCTAGTTCGGTCATGCGGGTGAGAACGTAGGCCTGGCGGTCTTTGGCCCTTCTAAAATTGTTGACGGGCGAATAACGACTGGGGGCCTTGGATAGGCCGGCCATCATGGCCATCTCTGCCAGGTTGAGTTGCTCGGCCCGCTTATTGAAGTAACTTTCGGAGGCGGCCTCCACACCATAGGCCCCGTTTCCTAAATAAATATTGTTGAGGTAAAGGGTGAGGATCTCCTCTTTGGTTAAATCCCGCTCCAGACCGAAGGCGTAGGCGACCTCCCTTAACTTTCGGAGCACACTTCTTTTTGGTGTGAGGAAAAAAGTCTTCGTCACCTGTTGAGTGATCGTGCTTCCTCCCTGGACAATCCTCCGGGCGAGGAGATTTTTGAACATGGCGCGGAGTATACCTTTGTAATCAACGCCTTTATGCTGAAAAAATTCCGCATCCTCTGCAGCGATGAAAGCCTTTACCAATTGTTTGGGAATCTGCTCATAGGGAACGGGGATCCGGTTGTCCATCAAGAATTTTCCGACCACCTCATCTTCTTCGGAGTAAACGATGGAGTAGGCGTTAAGGCGCCGTTCCTTGAGCGGTGTAAAATCAGGGAGGTGATGGGAGTAATAGAAAAAGAGCAAGGCTCCAGAAATGAGAAATAAAAGGGTTGAGAGGATAAAGGTATAGATGACATAGAAAGCCAATCCCTTCTTTTCTCTATTCTTGGAATGATTGTGGTTATCCATAGGGAGAAAGAACGAACCAAAAAAGGGAAAACCCTTCTGACAGAGTCTTCCCTTTCTTATGATTTCATCGTCGTGTGACTACTTTTTCTTTTTTGCCATCTGGGCCTTTAGGTCTTCCACCTGCTTTTTCAATGTCTCGTTCTCGGTAGTCAAAGAAGCAATGGTCGCATCCTTTTCAGTGGCCTTCTGGATATCTTCCTTCAATTTTTGTATTTCGAGCTTTAATTTATCGTTGTCCGATTTGAGGCTGGTGTTTTCCGCCTTGAGTCTCTCATTCTCTGCCTTGATCTCTGCCCCACATCCTACCAGGGCTGAAACAAATAGACCGATCAAAAGCAACGACAGGCCAGCCGATATTACCCTTTTCATCTTCCCATCACCTCCCTCCGACTAACGATTTAAAAGTCCATCTCGCTCTCCCGAATTATAGATAGCTGGTTTAAAAAAATCAAATAATTTTTTGAACTTGACAACCGGGCCCTTTTTAGCAATATTCTTAAAAATTTATTTAACGCATCATTATCCTTCCCTATCCTTTCGTCCCTTCCATTGCGGCAATGGGAGGGGAGA
>JBAVGF010000024.1:0-3530 GCA_049684675.1 Thermodesulfobacteriota bacterium
TTCCGGTAGGGAAGTTTAATTCTGGAGGGAATATCTTTCGCTTTAAAAAGCTGCTAAAAAGCGGTCCCGTTTCTGTCCTGCCCTCCTTAAAGGCAGAGCCTGAAGAAATGGTTGAAATGCTTTACACAGGAGGCACAACCGGTCTCCCCAAAGGGGTACCCTTTACAAACATTCTATTTCTGGAAGCGGCGGCTGAGCAGAGGGCGGTAAGTGAACGCTTTATTCCCAAGGGGGAAGATATCGTCGTCCAGGGAGGCCCGCTTTTCCATATTCTTGGTCAACAAGTGGGTCTGGGAGGAATCCTTTCTGGCGATACTATCGTATTGCTCCCCAGAGTGAATCTGGACGGGCTTTTTGACCACATTGAAAGATATAAAATACTAACCTTCTTTGGTGTCCCTGCAATATACCGCATGATCCTTGAGCATGACCGAGTGGACTACTACAACTTGAGTTCGCTCAAGTACTGCTTCTCTGGCGGTGACGTCCTGCCCGCAGAGGTGGCTGAGAGATGGCTTAAGAAGTTTAGGAAGCCCATCTATCAAGGATATGGGGCAACAGAGACCTGTGGTCGTGTCTCTCTAACACCGATGGGTGAAGAGGCTCCAGCTGGAAGTGCGGGCAGGGTAACACCTCTTCAGAAGGTCAGGCTTGTGGATCCCGACACGCTTGAACCTGCTCCTCCTGGTGAACCGGGAGAATTAATGGTCTCCTCTGAGCATATGGTCAGGACGTACTGGAACAAATCTGAAGAGACCGCCGAATGCTTTATCGAGATGGATGGAAAACTATGGTACAGGACTCGTGATATCGTACAAATAGACGAAAATGGATGGCTTTTCTATTTGGATCGATCTGTGGATACACTCAAGCACAAGGGTTATCGTGTAGCCGTTTCAGAGATAGAAGCCGTGTTGCAGGAACATCCTGCGGTGATCTCTGCCTGCGTGGTGGGCGTTCCGGATGAGAAGGTCGGCGAAAGGATCAAAGCCTTTGCAGTTCTTAAGCAGGATGTGAAGGGTGTGAGCGCCTATGATCTCCTCAAGTGGTGCCGCGAGAGGTTAGCCCCGTACAAAGTCCCGCAATATATAGAATTCCGCGATATGCTCCCCAAATCGAAAGTGGGTAAGCTCCTCAGGCGCGAACTGAGAGCAGAAGAGCGAAAGCGCTTTGAAAAAACTGAATAAAAATGGGATTAAGGCTGGCTGCGGCAGGCAGGGATTCAGGGGTCCCAGCAAATACTTAAAAATTTTGGAGCTAAAATTTTAGAGAGGCATCAAAAAGATTTAGTAGGCTATGTTTCAAGCGGAAATCAATAAGATAACGCTTCTCTGTCAACAAAGTCGAATCCTGTTCTCAGCGGACATTGCCTCAAAAAATTGTGAAGCCATTGAGAAGTCCCTCAAAATGTGCCTATCTTGCCTTCCGGCAGAACGTTGTATTCTGCTGGAAGGCTCAAGTACCCAACTACTATCTTTATCAAAGTTTATTATAAATCTCCTTACCTTTACCATCAGGTGAGGATTACAGAAGGAGGGAATTATGAGAATAGAGAAAGTTTTGGGACTGAAGGCGATTTTTTGTATAGTGATGACGGTGTTCGCAACGGTCGCGCTCGGCGCGACATCGACCGTCGCCGCGGGTATGCACACGTACGCCTGCACCGAACTCATGCATGCGCCGATTCCGAACACCACGATTACGCTGGCCCAGGAGAACCCTGCACCCGTCGCGCATTGCGAGATCGAAGGCCAGATCAACCCGCGCGTGGGCGTTGACGGCAAACATTATGCCATCGGCTTTCACCTGCGTCTGCCCGACAATTGGAACGAGCGGTTCTTCTTTCAGGGTGGTGGCGGCACCGACGGCGACATCGGCGATGCGCTGGGAGGCGGCACAGTGACCCAGGGCTACGCTGTGGTTTCTACGGACGGCGGCCACGATAATGTTGTTGATTATGACCCCAATGCCGGCGGCACGGCGGCGTTCGGTGTTGATCCACAAGCTAGAATCGACTATGGCTATAATGCAGTTGACGACGTGACCCAAGTCGCTAAGTATATTCTCAAGCTGCACTACGGGGAGAGGCCGCACTACGCGTACTTCGTCGGCTGCTCGAATGGCGGACGGCAAGGCATGGTCGCCTCGCAGCGTTTTCCGGACTATTTCGACGGGATCGTCGCCGGCGACCCAGGGTTCGACTTGCCGAGGGCTGCGGTTGCGGAGGCCTGGAACGAACAGGCTCTCGCGCCCCTCGCAACGAAACTTAGCAGCAACGGCCAGCCCTATCTTCCCGACACGTTTTCCGATGGTGACCTAGCGCTGGCGGCGAATGCCATTTTGGCCGCGTGCGACGACCTGGATGGTCTCGTCGATGGGATCGTCGACAATTATCCAGCCTGTACGAATCGACGAGTTTACCCGGAGCTGGAAGCGATCCAATGTACAGGCGCGAAGACCGCCAGCTGTCTCTCCGCGGGTCAGGTAGAAGCGCTGAAGACGATCTATGCCGGCCCCGAGAACTCCCGGGGAAAGGCGCTTTATAGCGATTGGCAATGGGATCCCGGCATTTCGGGACTTCTCTCGCTGCGCTTGTGGAGCCTCGGCATTCCAACACCTCAACTGGTAAATAACGCGTTGAATCTTACCCTCGGCGGCGGAGCATTGCCGCTGGTTTTCGTGACGCCTCCTGCCATCACTCCAGTGACCGGTCTTGAGGCTTACATTTTTGGCTTCAACTTCGACACCGATGCCCCGAAGATTTTTCAGACTTCTGGAATTTACAAGCGGTCGTCCATGGAGTTCATGACCGCGCGGTCGACCGACCTGTCGGCCTTCAAGCACAATGGCGGAAAGCTGATCATCTATCAGGGCAACTCTGATGGCGTCTTCTCACCGCATGACACGCTCAACTGGTACAATGCCATGAATGCCAGAATGCACGCGAAGGCGCAGAGCTTCGTCAGACTGTTCCTGGTCCCGGGCATGGGGCACTGCAGTCTTGGCCCGGGGACGACCCTGTTTGATGCGTTCACTCCCCTCGTCAACTGGGTCGAGCACGGGATCGCTCCGGATAGCATCGTCGCCACTGCACCCGGCGGCCCGCCGCCAGTTGGCACTCCGTGGCCGGGTCGGACCCGCCCGCTTTGTCCGTATCCGAAACAGACACGCTACATAGGGAGCGGCGACATTAACAACGCTGCCAACTTCGTCTGCGAGCTACCGCATCATGAACACGGTCACGACTTCGACCGCGACTGCGATTTTTACCACTACGACGACTAACCCCAGGGCTTAACTCGTTTCTCGGCCGGCAGGGCAGCAGTGTCCTGCCGGCCACATTTCTATCATCGAATATCGACAATACTCACAATTTCACCTGCGTGAAGACAAGCTATTCCATCTGTCCAAATTGAAGATTTGTTGGAGAGAACCCTCATTTTTTTCTTGACGAGGTTTACTATTTGTTATATTAATCTGAGAAAAATTTTCTGTTAGGAAACTTCATGGATGAGGCCGTCATCACCAGA
>JBAVGF010000025.1:0-3178 GCA_049684675.1 Thermodesulfobacteriota bacterium
TCTGGCGGTAATGATGAAGCTGTCTATTGTCTGAGGAGACGATCCCGGCACTCTCCTGACCACGATGCTGAAGGGCATAGAGGCCTAAATAGGCCAGATTGGCCGCCTCAAGGTGATTATAAATTCCAAAGATACCGCACATGGTTTCTCCCCTTAAAAGGGTTCAAGGATTCGAGGGTTCAAGGGTTCTAGAGGTTTCTTTTAAAAGTCTAATAAACGCTCCTTTATTCAAGCCAAGTAGACTTAAGGTTTTAAACTTGACCCCATGAACCCTGGATCCCTTGAATCCTTCCAAGTCTTAATCGTCGTAACCCTTTGGATGTTCTCTGTGCCAATCATAAGCTGTTTTGACGATCGTTTCCAGATCGGGGTATCTGGGAATCCATCCAAGCTCTTCTTTAATCTTCTGTGAGCTGGCCACCAGCCGGGCAGGATCCCCTGGTCTTCTTGGTGAATCGACAGCAGCGACCTCTCTCCCGGTCACTTTTTTAACTGTTTCAATCACCTGTCTCACAGAATATCCATTCCCGTTCCCCAGATTGTAAGTCCCAGAAAATTTAACCTGGTTCAATTTTTGAAGGGCTAAAATATGGGCGTGGGCGAGATCGGTGACGTGGATATAGTCACGGATGCAAGTTCCATCGGGAGTACCATAATCTGTACCGAAAACAGTAACGGAAGTTCCATCCAAAGCTGCCTTGATCACTAAGGGGAGCAAATGGGTTTCTCGAGAATGATCCTCTCCCAGTTCACCTTCCGGATCGGCTCCCGCTGCGTTGAAGTACCTGAGAGAGATGTAGTTTAATTTACCCGCTTCATGATATGCCCTTAGCACCTTCTCAAAGATCCATTTGGTCTCACCATAAGGGTTTGTCGGGACACAAGGGTGCCATTCGGAAATTGGGATTTCTTCAGGCTCGCCATAGACCGCGGCAGAGGAAGAAAATACAATCTTTGTGACATTAAATTCTTCCATTATTTCGATAAGTTCTAAGCTATTCTTCACATTATTGTTGAAGTAATTTAACGGATCCTTAACGGATTCTCCAACCAAACAATCTGCTGCAAAATGCATCACTGCATCGATGGAATTGGTTTGAAAAGTCTCCGCAAGTTTCCTTTGATCAGAAAGGTCCCCTTCTATGAAGAGGGCATTCTTAGTGGCTTTTCGGTGGCCGGATTGGAGATTATCAAAGACGATGGGCTTATGATTTTGGTGCAGAAGTTCTTTGACGACATGGCTTGCGATATATCCTGCCCCCCCTGTGACAAGAATCGTTGGCATTTAGTCTTTTTATAAGGGATTCCAGACACATTTGTCAATGAAGCAGATCTCTTTCATATCTCTCTTAAGCGGACGTTTGAAGGTGATTTCTCGATGGTTTCCGAAATTTCTTCCAGATACTTCGAAATTTTGTCAGCTTCTTCGGACTGATAGTCAGGGATCTTTGTAATTCCGTACTTCTCATACTCGTCGAGAGCGGTTTTGACTGTGATGTTTTCAATCGTTCGTCCCGGTTGAAAGGCAATCTCGCTCTTGATTCCTTGTATGGTCTCAACCACCAGGCCCACGTTGGTTAATTCATGGAGAAGCTGTCGTACGAGTCGAACCGGGATCTCCAACACAGAGGCAATCTGGCCGGCACTTAATGGTTTTTCCCCGAGAGAAAACTTCTTGGTGACAAGGTGAAAAATCCTAAGCATGAGAAGTTTCTTCGATGAAACACTTATCCTGGAATAGTCCGGGTAAAAGCCGAATGTTTCATAATGCTCATGAGCATAAGCGATTTCTGCGCCGAAAAATACGATCATCCAACTCATTTGAAGCATACCCAAGAAAAGAGGCAGGGCCGCGAAGCTCCCGTAAATCGCGCCATAGCTTGCCACCCCGATCTGGAATTTAATGTATATCCATTGAACAATTTGGGCAATCGTCCCTGCAAAGATCCCTCCCACAATAGCTGACCTGACCGGAATCCGGGTGTTTGGCATGATCAGGTAGAGCATCGTTAGGAGCGTCCAGATGGATACATAAGGCAGTAGATTCAACAGGATAAGAATCACCTTTCCGAAAACTCCCAGGAAGGCGATTTTGTTGACGATCACTTTCACTTGACTTGCCACAAGTACCGTCGCACTGCTGGAAATGATAAGAAGAAAAGGGCCTAAGACCATCATTGCAATATAATCGCTAAATTTTCTTGCCAGTGTCCTTGATTTCTTTACTTCCCAGATTTCGTTAAGAGATTCTTCGATTTTTCCCATGATGGATATGACTGTCCAGAACAGCAATACTATTCCGACACCAGCAATTAAACCCCCCTTTGCCTGGTCAAGGATCCTATGAGAGAATGTAATAATCTGATTGGTGATATCGGCCTGCCAATTGGCCTTAGCTGCAATTTGATGAATTTCTTTTTCAATGAGGTTCTCAAGACCGAAACCTTTAGCCATCGCAAAGGCCACGGCCACAACGGGAACCACATTCAGTAGAGAAAAATAGGTCAAAACCGAAGCCGTCTTCTGACAATTATCTCTCATGAATCCTCTTGATGCCAAGAGTATGATGCGTAAGTATTTAAAGAAGAAGGCTTCTATGGGTGAAAGGTCCTTTAATCGGATTTCCCAGATACCGGTCTTAAAAAAGCTGCGGAGGCGTGATACCATAGAATCTCTCCCTTTCAATTTTGGCAAGCTCTGCTTCCGCACGTATGACCAAAAGGCCGGAAATGATTTCCTCGCCAACCTGTTGGACCTACCTTCAACCTGCCTTCAACTCAGAAGTGCAACTCGGACAGCGCGTCGCCTGAATCGGGATCTTTGAAAAACAGTAAGTACACTCTTTCGTGGTTGGGACCGGAGGTGGAGCCTCCTCCTGGCGTCTCATTTTATTAATAGTCCGAACAAGCAGAAACACGGCGAAGGCGACAATGAGGAAGCTAATGATGGTGTTAATAAACACACCATAGTTCATGGTCACCGCGCCAGCCGCTTTCGCCGCCGCAACCGATGCATAGGGTCCGGCCACCTTGCCCTCCTTAAGCACGGCGAAGAAGTTGGAGAAATCGATATTCCCCAGAAGCAGGCCGATGGGCGGCATGATCACATCCTGGACAAACGAATTGACGATGGTGCCAAAGGCTGCGCCAATAATGATTCCGACGGCCATGTCAACAAC
>JBAVGF010000026.1:0-8571 GCA_049684675.1 Thermodesulfobacteriota bacterium
AAACAGTCCCCCGCCGATCGAACTTTTTTTGAGGACATCGAGACGGGCCTCAGGGACACGGCCATTTCGAAACGGTTGACGTCCAACCCGATACTTAATGCCATCGTGAGGGACACCATCTCCCTCACCATTCTACAGGGCGGAGGCAAAATCAATGTGATCCCTTCGGAGTCAACAGCATCTCTCGATTGTCGCCTCATCCCCGGCTCTTCCAAAGAAGATTTCTTAAAGGAGGTCAAAAAACGATTAGGAGGCGAAGTTGAGGTGAAGGTCGTTTCGGAAAGTCACTCTCTTCCTCCTTCTCCTTTGGATACGGATCTTTTTCAGGCCATTCAAAGATTTGCTGCAAAGAACGATCCGGCTTGCCCCGTGGTCCCTCTGCTTCTCTCGGGAGCTACGGACAGCCGCTTTTTCAGAGAAAAAGGGGTCATCACTTATGATTTTTGCCCCTTTCGACTGACTGAGACCGAATTGAAGACGGAGCACGGAAATGACGAACGAATCGCCTTAGAAAATCTGAGATTTGGAATGAAGATGCTGGTGGAGATCCTTAAAGAGGTTGCTTCTTAGTTTCGGAATATTAAAACCCTAATTCCCCAGATTATTTCCGAAACAGTGTGAACAATAATGTGAGGATGATGCTGATGAGAATGGAGGTAACGATGGGAAAGTAGAAAGTAAAGTTCTTTTTCCTAATAATGATATCTCCGGGAAGTCTGCCTATCCATGGGATCTTCTCTCCGACTAATAAAAGAAGACCGATCAGAATAATAAAAACACCCAGAAGAATGAGCATCTTGCCTAAAGCACCAAATCCAAACATTCGATCACACTCCATTGAGGTATTAAATACTAACTCTTCACCGCAGAGCCGCAGAGGACGCGGAGAGACCGATTTTTTATTTGGCGGTGAGAGGCCGCCAAATAAAAAGGCTTCTGTTACTCTGGGATAGGGCCCTTAATAGCTTGTATAGCCTTCAAAGAGTCCCGGTTTTACGGTCGAAGGGGGGCAGTTTCTGATCCAATCGCCGTCTCCCGATTGGGTCAGAAGAAAGATCCTTCTCAGCGACCTCAGCGACTCTGCGGTAAACCTGATTTCACCTCATTCCACCGTTCTTGGACAGCAGTGAACTATTCTTCAAGGTTATTCACCACCCTCACAATACCTTCTTTCATGATCGGTACGTTGAAATTGAGAATTAAACCCAATTGCAGACCAGAAAGTTTCAAATAGGTAAGTAGCTGAGCCTTATGAATATCCTCGATCCTTTCACAAGATTTCAACTCCAAAATAACCTTGTCCTCCACAACAAGATCAAGTCGGTAACCACAATCGAGTCTGACCTGCTTGTAGTTAATGGCCAAAGGCTTCTGACGTTCATAGACAATCTCCCTTAACCTCAATTCATGGCATAAGCACTCTTCGTAAGCTGACTCAAGTAGACCTGGGCCCAAGTGCTTGTGAACCTCTATCGCGGCTCCGATGACTTCGCCTGTCAGGTCGTTAATATTCATTATCACTCTTGTCCAAAATAATAGTTTCACCGCAGAGCCGCCGAGGGCGCAGAGAAAGAATTTTTTGTTTGTCGGGAGATGCCAACAAACAAAAAAGCTTCTGTTCGATTATTAGAAGGCTAACAATAAGTGCCATAGCCATAGAAGGGTTCGATCTAATTCCCGAAGAGACGGAGTTTCTGCTCCAATCGCCGTCTCCCGATTGGAGCAGAAGAAATTTTCCTCAGCGATCTCCGCGGCTCTGCGGTAAACCTGGTTTTAAAAGAAGCGAATACCAGCCAAAAAGGTCAATGAAATGAACTGCCATTACACCAACTTCAAGCGTTCTTGGACAGCAGTAATTCATTATCTCTCTTTCTTAACCGTCGAAACAAAAAGAGGTTATAAACCAATTCTTCCGATATCGCATGCATTGCCCTGAAAGGGACTTTTCTCCGCGCTCTCTGCTCCTCTGCGGTGAAATCATTCTTTCTTTTGTTTCAAAAACCTTTCTTTTTCACTATAGATACAGCCGCAGTATTGCTGGCGGTATAATTCCATCGCCTTGGAGACCTCCACCCCCCTCCTCCATCCCTGTCGAAAATCTTCATAATAGAATGGAATTCCAACCTCCTTAGCGATACGCTCTCCTGTTTCTTTGATTATGGCATGGTTTTGATGGGAACTTTGGAGAAGGGTGGTTGAAAATGCTTCAAATCCCTTATTCTTCGCCTCGCAAGCTGTAGCTTCAAGGCGGACCTTATAACAATATTGACATCTCTCTTTTACCTGGTGGGATACGTTCTTTAGAAACTCCTCAAGGAGATATTCATCCCGATAGATCACATTCAATCCAACCTTCTCTGAGTATTGTTTCAATGCGTCGAGTCTTTTCTGATATTCCTGGAATGGATGGATATTGGGGTTGAAAAAGTATCCGGTGACATCATCCCCCTTTTCTTTCATTCGTTCAAGGGGATAAATGGCACAGTTGGCACAACAGATGTGAAGGAGGACTCTCACTTCCTGGAATCTTAAGTTCAAATGTCAAAATCCAAATGTCAAATGAATGTCAAAATACAAGCTGAAATCTTTGACATTGAGACTTTGGATTTGATTTGGTATTGATTCACCCTTGGTTCGTCACTTCGTGCGAAATTTGTCATTTGAAATTTTGGATTCAAAAGTTAATTTGCTGCCAGAGCCTTCTTCTCAGAATCTTTCCTCCGTGGAATCCCCAGATCCTTCTCCACTTGCAAGATCCTGTCGGTCGTCTTGATGACCGTGTCAGGATTGAGGGAGATGCTGTCGATGCCACAGCGGACCAGAAACTCGGCGAATTCTGGATAGTCGCTGGGAGCTTGTCCGCAGATGCCAATCTTCCTTCCGCTCTTCTTCGCTCTTTCAATCACTAACTGAACCATTTTTTTCACAGCCGGATCCCGCTCATCGAAGATATGAGAAACTTTCTCCGAATCACGATCCAATCCCAACATCAACTGGGTCAGATCATTCGATCCGATAGAGAAGCCATCAAAAATCTCAGCGAATTCATCCGCCATGATCACATTACTGGGGACCTCACACATCACATAGATTTCGAGGCCATTTTCCCCCTGGATCAGACCGTGCTTTCTCATCTCCGCTATGACCAACCTCCCCTCCTCCACCGTCCTGCAGAAGGGGATCATCAATTTTACATTGATCAGACCCATTTCATTCCGAACTTTTTTCATCGCCTTGCATTCAAGAGAAAACCCTTCCTGATAAGACTCGTCATAATACCGGGAGGCTCCTCGGAAACCAATCATGGGGTTGTCTTCGACAGGCTCAAATTCGATTCCACCGATGAGATTGGCGTACTCATTGCTTTTAAAATCACTCAATCTCACTATGACATCTTTAGGATAAAAGGCAGCAGCAATCTTGGCCACCCCTTGAGCCAACCTATCGACGAAGAAGGCCTCCTTATCTTCATACCCGATGGTCAACTGTTCAATCTCCTTTTTAGCATGACTATCGCTGAGTGAATCAAATCGGACAAGTGCCATGGGGTGGATTCTTATAAAATTATTGATAATGAATTCCAGTCTGGCCAGACCCACCCCATCATTGGGGATAAAAGAAAGGTGAAAGGCGTTGTCCGGATTTCCTACGTTCATCATGATTTTTGTTTGAGGCTTCTCCAGATGTGCCATATCGAAGTGCCTCACCTCATAATCGAGGATTCCTTCGAAAACCAATCCCGTCTCCCCTTGTGCACAACAAACGGTGGCACTTCGATAGTCTTTCAAAATTTCACTTCCGCCCCCTGTCCCCACCACGCAGGGAACCCCAAGCTCCCGGCTGATGATGGCCGCATGGCAAGTCCGTCCTCCGCGGTCGGTTACAATGCCCGAGGCAATCTTCATGATGGGTTCCCAGTCCGGGTCTGTCATCTGGGTAACCAATATCTCCCCCTTCTTAAACTTCTCTATCTCTCTCGCACTGGTGATGACATTGATGGGGCCGGCGCCAATCTTTTCACCGACACTCTTCCCCTGTACCAACACCCTTCCTTTCTCTTTTAAGAAATAGGTCTCTAAAACGTTCATCGCCCCTTGGGATTTTACTGTTTCCGGCCTCGCTTGAAGGATATAGAGTTCCTGTGTAATGCCATCCTTTGCCCACTCGATATCCATGGGCCTGTAGACCCCTGCTTTTTTCGAATAGTGTTCTTCGATCCTCATCCCCCATTGTGCCAGTTTAATAATCTCCTCATCGTTGAGGATAAAATCCGCCCTTTCCTGTGCGGAGACAGGGACATTCTTGGTTGATCCCTCCCCCTCCAGTGTGTAGATCATTTTGATCTCTTTGCTTCCGAGGGTTTTTTGAATGATGGGTCTATAATTTCCCTTAATGCAGGGCTTGAATACATAAAATTCATCAGGATTGATAACTCCCTGAACAATATTTTCCCCCAATCCATAGGCGCCTGTGATGTACACAACGTCTGAAAAACCGGATTCCGTATCGATCGTGAACATCACCCCGGAACAGGCCTTATCCGACCGCACCATCTTCTGAACTCCGATGGAGAGAGCGACCTGAAAGTGGTCAAACCCCTTGTGGGTTCTGTAAGAGATGGCACGGGTGGTAAAAAGTGAGGCAAAACATCGTTTGCAGGCCTGAACAAGGGCATATTCCCCGCGAATATTAAGATAAGTTTCCTGTTGACCGGCAAAACTCGCGCCCGGAAGATCTTCGGCTGTGGCGCTGCTACGGACCGCCACATCCGTATCCTCCCCGTACTCCTTGCACAGCTTCCGATAGGCTTTAACAACCTCTTCAACGATCTCCCTGGGAAATTCCAGACTATGGATGAGCCTCCGGACTCGGCTTCCTCTCTCTGAGAGATTTTCCATGTCTTCAACATCGAGGCCGGAAAGTATCTCTTGGATACCTTCTTTAATCTTTGTTTTCCCCTTGACGTCATGCCAGTCCTGTACAATCCCTTCATCCAAAAGGGAATGGTAAGCATTAACGGTTATAGCAAATCCATTAGGAACGTTCACCCCTTGTTTCGTCAGTTCCTTCCGCATCTCCCCCAGGGAGGCATTCTTTCCTCCTACAACGGGAAGATCGTCAAGTCCGATTTCGTCAAACCATAGAATGTAAGGTTTTTTACCCATGGTCCCCTCCTTAGGAGCCTTAATTATTTTACTGTTTTTTTTTGTAGAAGCCTTCCGACGTATTACTATGTAAATTTATCCGAACCGAACTGCCTTGTCAAGGACGGGTCTCATCGATTTGATTTGCAAATGATTTACAAATGAGAATTGATTTTTGAATGAATTATTATTAATATGAGACGTTATCCTAGAGAAGGAAGTGAAATTCATGAAAAGTTCGAAATATGTCTACCTTTTTGAAGAAGCCGATGGGACCGATAAGAAACTCCTTGGCGGGAAAGGAGCGGGTTTGGCCGAAATGACCCGTATGGGTCTCCCTGTTCCGCCTGGATTTATCGTCACCACCGAGGCTTGTCTTCATTTTTATGAGAACAAAAAGAGACTTCCTAAAGGCCTCCTGGAAGAGGTGGAAGTCAATCTGAAAATGGTGGAGGAAAAAACAGGCAAAAAACTTGGAAGCGCTCAAAATCCCCTCTTCTTCTCTGTCCGGTCGGGCGCGGCGATGTCCATGCCGGGAATGATGGACACCATTCTCAATTTGGGCTTAAACGAGAAGACTCTTGAGAGTTTGATCCAGATCACTTCGGATGGAAGATTTGCCTATGATGCCTACCGGAGATTTATTCAACTTTTCGGAAAGATCGCCTTGGGGTTGGAAGAAAAGGAATTTGACCAAATCCTTAACCAGACAAAAGAAAGAGTGGGGGCCAAGGAGGATATTGATCTCAATGCTGATTATCTCAAGGACATTTGTAAACAATATCTGGGATTAATCAAAAAAAGGACGGGAACCCCTTTTCCTCAAGACCCGATGGTTCAACTCAGACTCGCCATTGAAGCGGTTTTCAAATCCTGGATGGGCAAGAGGGCGGTGGATTATCGAAAGGAATTCAACATCACCCGTGACATGGCGAACGGAACCGCCGTCAATGTCTGCACCATGGTTTTTGGGAACATGGGTTTTGACTCGGCAACGGGGGTTGCGTTTACACGAGACCCGGGCACAGGAGAGAACATTCTCTATGGGGAATATCTTGTGAATGCCCAGGGTGAAGATGTCGTGGCCGGGATCCGGACACCCAAACCCATCCAAGAGATGAAGAAGGAAATGCCGAAAACCTACCGAGAGATGGAGCGGATCAGAAAAATCTTGGAAGAGCATTTTCATGAAGTTCAGGACTTCGAGTTCACCGTGGAGAAGGGGACCCTCTATATCCTTCAAACTCGAAATGGGAAGATGAACGCTCAGGCGATCGTTCGAACTTCTAAAGACATGGTCTTTGAAAAACTAATTAATAAGGAAAAAGCTGTCCTGAGATTGAAACCTCAAGAGCTGGAACAACTCCTCCATAAGCGGATCGATCCAAATTTCAAGGGGAAACCAGTCTGCGTCGGCCTCGCAGCTTCCCCGGGAGCAGCCTCCGGAAAAGCAGTGTTCGATGCGGATGAAGCAGAAAGGTTGGGAAAACTTGGCCAAAAACTCATATTGGTGCGAGAGGAAACGAAACCCGAGGATATTCATGGCTTCTTTGCTGCCCAGGGGATCTTGACGAGCCGGGGAGGAAAGACCTCCCATGCCGCAGTGGTCGCAAGGGGTATGGGCAAACCCTGTGTATCTGGATGCGAAGAGTTGCACATCGATCCACAGAAGAGAGAGACCACCGTAGGGAATATTCACATCAAAGAAGGAGATTTCATCACCATCGATGGCTCCAGAGGCGAGGTCTATCTGGGAGAGGTCCCTACCGTAGACCCTGAAATCAGCAAAGACCTCATTACGCTCCTGGGTTGGGGGGATGGGATAAGAACGTTGGGCGTTCGGGCCAATGCCGATACCCCTGAGGCCGCGATCAAAGCAAGGCAGCTGGGTGCAGAAGGGATCGGTCTCTGCCGAACAGAGAGAATGTTCAACGCCGCGGATCGGCTCCCCATAGTTCGGGAGATGATCTTAGCGGGGTCGAAAGAGAAGAGGGCAGAAGCGATTGCAAAGCTTCTTCCCATGCAGCGCAGCGACTTTAAGGAGATCTTCAGGGCCATGGAAGGACTGCCGGTGACCATCCGTCTCCTCGACCCACCGCTTCATGAATTTCTCCCATCCGCCGAAGAACTGGCCGAAGAATTGAGAAAGCTGAAGGAGATTGATACCGCCTTTTCCACCATGGAAAACATCTCTGATGCGATGAAGTTTCTGGACCCCTCTTTCCG
The DNA here is from genome assembly GCA_049684675.1 of Thermodesulfobacteriota bacterium. Lineage (GTDB taxonomy): Bacteria > Desulfobacterota > BSN033 > BSN033 > UBA1163 > UBA1163. The sequence continues at coordinate 7,371 of JBAVGF010000026.1, forward strand.
CGAATCACTCGGACTCCTCGACCACGTGGTAACGGATATCGTCGAGATTAAAGAAAAGAGGCTCGATAAGAAGCTCATCCGAAAAGAGCAGGAAACTCTCAGGAAAGTGAAAGAGATGATGGAGGTCAACCCCATGCTGGGTCATCGAGGGGTCAGGCTGGGGATTACCTACCCAGAGATCTATAAGATGCAGATTCAGGCGATTCTGGAGGCGGCCGCCGAGTTGATCAAAGAAGGTCTTGATATTCAAGCCGAAATCATGGTCCCGCAGGTCTGCACCGCCCAAGAATTGAAATGGGTTTCTCAACTCGTCTTAAAGGTCCAAAAGGAAGTGGAGAAACAATTTAGAATCCGGATCCCCTTCAAATTCGGGACGATGATCGAAGTGGTGAGAGCCTGTATGAGGGCCGGGAGATTGGCGGAGGTGGCAGACTTCTTCTCCTTCGGGACCAACGACCTCACTCAGGCCACCTTCTCTTTCTCCAGAGAAGATGCGGAAAACAAATTCCTGCCCCTTTACAATCAGCGGAAGATTCTCCAGGACAATCCCTTTGAAGTATTGGATGTGAAAGGCGTGGGAAGGTTAATGATGATCGCGATCGAGTGGGGAAGGAGGACAAAACCGGATCTGAAGATTGGGATCTGTGGTGAACATGGTGGCCATCCGGAATCGGTCGAATTCAGTCACAGCATCGGACTTTCCTATGTCAGTTGCTCTGCTCCACGCCTCCCGATTGCGCGTTTGGCGGCCGCTCATGCCAAACTAAAAGAAAAAGATAAAATACCGCCAGAAAAATATGACCCGGATATGAGTTTCAACATCTTTCTCTAAACTGCCTAGAAAATAAACCGATTACCCCCTCTCCCCTGGTGGGAGAGGGCGGGGGTGAGGGGGGACATACCGTGACCACCCCCACCTTATTCCTCCCCTATCAAGGGGGGAGTTAATACTTGGCGATTTTTCCCGCCAAGAGCGGGATTCGAGGGTGACGTACCCGTCATGAAAGATCGCTTGCGAATCGTTTACCCTCGACGGAACGGGTATTGCTTATGAAGGAGGAAATGCTTCATGCCATTTAGAGCATCGATAAAGGTTTGCTTTAGCGACATTGATAATGCGGGTATCGTCTACTACCCCCGTTTCATGCATTACTTCCATCTGGCGATGGAGGAATTCTTCGCGAATGAGATGGGGGTCGAA
>JBAVGF010000027.1:0-12361 GCA_049684675.1 Thermodesulfobacteriota bacterium
GTTGAATGGTAGAAGGCTGGGTTTCAAAACAGCTCATCAGATGTTCAAATGGTTTGATAAAAGATTCCATATCGTCGAAGGCGAAAGAGAACATCTCCAGGATGACGAATTGGGAATCGCCAGGGCATTGGAAGAAAAAGTGGCTCCGCCGGTGGAGAAGGTGGAGGTGAAACCCGAGTTCCCAATGGAGAATTTAAAACCCTTTACCCTTGAGGAGCTCCAACGTTTTGACGGCACAGGAGGAAAACCCATTTATATTGCCTATAAAGGAAAAGTCTATGATCTTTCTTCAAGCCCTCTCTTCCAAGGAGAAAAAAGGATGCGATGTCATATTGCAGGTAAGGATCTGACCAAAGATATTGACATGGCACCCCATGGAGAAGATATGGTTTTTAAATTTCCAGTGGTTGGAAGGTTGGTGTGAGCAGACAGGCATGTGCGGGTGTCATTCCCGTGCAAACGGGAATCCAGTACTAAGTATTATAAAAGTAAGGAAATCATGAAGAAGCACAATTGAGGGTAGAGAGAAATTTTGATGAAACGGATAGTATTTACCGGAGTGGGAGGGCAATCGGTCAGGGTCATCTCCCATATCCTTGCCATGGCATTGAAGGAGTTGGGCTATGAAGTCGCTCTTCTCTTTGATTACGATTCCTCCGTTCGCAATTCACGGATCAGTGCCTACCTCACCTATGACCAAAAACCTATCGAAAATCCGATGGTCGACGAGGCGGACATTCTCATCCGTCTTCACGAAAAAGGAGACCAACTGATCGCCCAGAAGACAATCTGTGATACGGGGCTCTGCACGGATGAGGAAGTCCCTTTCGGAATGCTGGGGATCGATAAGTTCGGCCAGGCGATCTTCGGCAACATGATCGCCCTTGGCAGACTCTTTCGATTGATCGATGTCGACATCTCTCATATCGAGCTGGAAAAACTCTTGCCCAAATCCTATGTCAAAGAGAACTTGAAGGCGATTCAACTGGGATATGATCTCAACCTTTATGAAGACTGATTACACCAACTTTTCCGCGGCTTAAGAGGGAGTTGGGGGGATTAATGGAATGTGCGATAATTTGATTAGGAAATGAATGGAAGGAGGAAAGCAGTATGAAACTCAAAGGGAAAAAGGTAGTTCTTCTTGCCGAGAATAATTATGAGGACTTGGAGCTCTGGGTTCCCTACTACCGGTTGAAAGAGGAGGGGGCTGAGGTTACGATCGTTGGGACGGGAAGCAGCAAGACCTACAGCAGCAAACATGGATATCCTGTCGAAGTGAGTAAAGAGGCAAAAAAAATCGATATGTCTAAATATGACGGTGTCGTCATCCCAGGAGGTTATGCCCCGGACCTGATGAGGCGTTATCCGGAGATGGTAAACATTGTTAGAGAGGCACACCAAAAGGGAAAGGTCATTGCCGCCATCTGTCATGCGGGGTGGATGCTCGTCTCTGCCGGAATCTTAAAGGGAAAAAAAGCGACGTGTTTTTTCGCGATCAAGGACGACTTGATCAACGCCGGAGCAAATTATGTGGATCAGGAGGTCGTCAGAGACGGAAACCTGATCACCTCGAGGAAACCCGATGATCTGCCCGCCTTCTGCAGGGAGATGATCGAGGCGTTAGCCAAATAACCCTGGATAGAAGAGGAGGTAAGAATGGAGATTGGTAAAAAAGAAACCTTGACGTGCCGGCAATGCGGCGCTGAGGCAGATATCACGCTTGAGGGCTTTGAGAATGTGAGAGATGTCATCCAAAGGGAGAAGAAGCTCCCTTGCAAGAAATGTGGGCAGGGTTTGCCATGGACGGACCGAGAGGATATCAAGGCTGTCAAGGTAGCCATGGAGGCAGAAATGAATGCTTATCAGGCCTACTCAAGGGCTGCCAAAAAGACGATAAATCCCAAGGGGAGGGATATGTTCCGTCAACTCTCTGAATTCGAGATGAACCATTACCAGAAATTGAAAGACCTCCTCAAATCGCTTCAGGAAAAAGGAGAGTGGATTCTCTACGAAGGGACCACCCTCAAAAGGAAGGCGATACCCTTGAAAATAGGGAAGCCTAAAGGTCAGGAACAGTTGACGGACATGGATGCTTTGAAAATAGCCACTCGAGAAGAGAAGAAAGCACAGGCCTATTATCGATCCATGGCGGAGTTGACCGGGGACCCCCGAGGAAGGGATATGTATAAACGCTTAGCGAGTGAAGAGGCTCTTCATGAGAAATTGCTCAACGACCAGTATTATAGCCTTCACAACACGGGTTTATGGAGTTGGGGGGACTAGCTCATTTCAAATTTCAGATTGGCGATTTCAGATTTAAGATCTAAAATCTCAAATCTAAAATCTTAAGTCAAAACCGATGGAAGAAAAGAAGTTCGAAGGCAAGTCGAAGATCATCGTCAATATTGAGAACATCCACTGTGGTGATTGCGCCCTGAATATCGAACGCTCGGTGGAGCATGTCCCCGGAGTCCTCTCAGCAGAGGTCAGTTATGTCCTCTCCTCGGCCACCATTTACTACGACCCGCATCGGGTAGAAGAAGAGCGGATCAAAAAAGCAATTACCAAACCCGGTTATGCGGTAAGAGAGACCTTAGCAGAAAGAACCCGTACCTTCTGGAAGGAGAGAAGGTCCCTCATCTTCTTATGCCTCTCAGCAGTGACTCTCGGCCTCTCCTGGATTTTCACATGGATCGGTTTGGGTCCCCTCACCCTCCCGACTGCCCTGGCCATCGTTTCCTTGATTCTTGGCGGCTACCCGATTGTGAAGAGTGCCGTTCAGACGCTCCTCATCCCCGACTTAAATGTGGATACCCTGGTCTCCATTGCTGCTATTTCAGCCACGGCAGTAGGTGCTTATCGGGAAGCAGCGACGGTCATTTTCATTATGCTTCTGGGTGAATTCTTGGAAGGGGTGACTGTGGGAAAAACCCGGAAGGCCATTGCCTCCTTGATTCAACTTTCTCCGAAAACAGCGTGGGTGAGAAGAGAGGATAAGGAGGTCCAGGTTCCCATTGAGGACGTGAAGCCCAGGGAGGTTGTGATTGTCAGACCCGGGGAGAGAATCCCTGTGGATGGCAAGATTATCTCCGGTTGCGGCTCGGTCAATCAGTCCACTTTGACCGGGGAGTCGATTCCAATCGAAAAAGAGGCCGGGGATAAGGTTTACTGCGGGACCTTCAATGAGTCTGGCTCCTGCGAAATCGAAGCCACACAGGTGGCTGAAGATACAAAATTGGCCCAGATCAAACGTTTGATCTTGGAAGCCCAGGCAGAAAAATCTCCTACCCAGAGGATGATGGATCGCTTCTCACGATATTTTATACCAGCCATTATCCTGGTCGCCCTTGTCACTTTTCTTGTCACAGGGGAGATCATTCGGGGAATCACCATCCTTATCGTGGCCTGTCCGTGCGCACTCGTTCTGGGGACACCCACGGCTGTGGTGGCGGCCATTGGAAATGCGGCCCGGCAGGGGATCCTGATCAAGGGCGGTGCCTATCTGGAACAAATGGGAAGATTGAAGACCCTCTTGATGGATAAGACCGGAACCTTGACCCACGGAAGACCAAAAGTCGTTGAGATAAGTCCTATAGATGGAATGGATGAAAAAGAAGTCCTTTATTGGGCAGCCATTGCGGAGAAACGCTCCGAACATCCCTTAGCGAGAGCCATCACGGAGAAGGCTGAAGAGTTAGGCCTGAACATCCCCCACCCCCAGTCCTTTGAAAATTTTAGAGGGAAAGGTGTGAAGGTTCAGTGGGACTCCAGGATGATTATCGTGGGAAGTTCTGAAATGATGAAAAGCGAAGGGGTTCAAATTCCGGAATCGACCCAGGGGTTGTTTGAGTCGAAGCAATCGGAAGGGATGACCTCCCTTCTGATCACACTGGATCGCCGTCTTCTGGGAATCATCTCTATTGCTGACACGTTGAGGGAAGGGGCCAAAGAGGCGATCGATAAGATCAGAAAGCAAGGGGTATCCGAAATTTGGATGCTCACCGGTGACAGTGTCCTGGTCGCCGACCGTATCGGAAGAGAGCTGGGCATAAGGTACGAAGCCAAACTTCTTCCCGAAGAGAAGGTGCTGAGGGTGAAGGAGTGGAAGAAGCAAGGTCAAGTGGTGGCTATGGTCGGTGACGGTGTGAATGATGCCCCCGCCCTCGCCGCAGCCGACATCGGTATCGCCATGGGAGCGGTGGGAACGGATGTGGCCATTGAGACAGCCGACATTGCCCTGATGACCGATGATCTCGAGAAGATTCCCACGGTCATTCGACTTTCTCGAAAGGCCCTCCGGGTGATTAAGGAAAATCTCATCTTTGCCCTCGTTTTCAATACCGTCCTGGTTATTCTATCCGCCCAAGGATGGGTAACCATGATTCTGGGGGCCGTCATGCACCAGGCCAGTTCCCTCCTTGTCATCTTCAGCTCCATGCGCCTGCTTAGAAGAGATCGATAGGGAATTATGTAATGCCTCACTGAAGCGTGGGTGAACTCCGCCAACCCGGCAAGAATGCCTCCGAAAATCTTATAAGGCAGCCGTTTAGTGGCGTGACATTCAGGAGCATCATCGGGTCTCGTACCTGCTCTGGAATTCTTTTAGCTGGCCTACAAGCTGAGGTTGCCGCCATAATATTTTCTCCGGCATCCTCGCCGGATGTCGTCAATTTTGCACGGGAGAGCGAGGCATTACGGAATGATCTACTTTTCCCTTGACCGGGAATAAACCTTACCATAAAATGGGATAGTCTTGATCAGATGAGAATCGTTCGAGAGGAAGTGGGAGTAGAAAGGAGAATTTATGGACCAGAAGCAATTTCAGGAGATCATCGAGTTTGCCATCCATAGAGAGATCGAATCGATGGATTTTTATGACAGAGCAAGCAAATTGGTCAAACACTCTGGGACCAGAGATCTTTTTGTGGACTTTGTGAAGCAGGAAGAGGGACACAAAAGAAAGCTCGAAGAGGCGCGGGCAGGAAAAATTGTATTGGGAAAGATCGAGAAAATTCCGAACCTGAAGATCAGTGATTATATGGTTGAGGCAGAATTAAAACCTGATATTTCTTACGGAGATATTCTCCGAATCGCAATGAAGAGAGAAGAACGTTCGGTAAAACTTTATACGGATTTAAACCAAAAGAACCAAGATGAAAACCTCAGGAATCTCTTCACCTTTTTGGTTCAGGAGGAGAGCAAGCACAAGTATTACATCGAAAGACTCTATGATGATGAAGTATTGAAATAATAACAAAGCGCCCCCCTACCCCTGCCACCCGGCAGGCAGGCTCTCCCTTTCCCTCGAGGGGGAGGGTTGGGAACGGGGTGAATTTGAATTCGGACGGAGAAAAAAGATGAAAAAATGGAAATGCAAAGTCTGCGGTTATATTTACGATCCTGAAAAGGGCGATCCCGACGGAAATATCCCCCCGAACACACCCTTTGATAAACTCCCTGACAGTTGGGTTTGCCCTTTGTGCGGCGCTCCCAAAGACATGTTTGAGAAGGATTAGATCCAAAGATTCCATGCCCGTGGGATATCTTTGCTGCATGTCGCGTAGAATCTATCCTTACCGTCTTCAGAGAAAGGGGTGATCATTCTATAGACAGGGATGTAACATGATAGAGACATCTCAACCTCCCAAGCTCTTCTTCATTTTTTCTATTCTCTCAGCCCTCTTTACCCTTTCGATGTTTTATCGTGTTTCAAGTGCCGTGATCGCCCCCAATCTCATGCACGACCTGGGGCTTAACGCTGAAAATCTCGGTATCCTTGGCGGGGCGTTCTTCTATTCTTTTGCCCTGCTCCAGATCCCCATGGGGCCAATGCTTGATCGAATGGGTCCACGCATCGTGATCACCTCTTTTTCAATGATTGGGGCATTGGGAGCCTTTGTGTTTGCCTGTGGGAATTCATTTCCTGTAGTCCTTTTGGGAAGGATCCTCATTGGGGTCGGAATGGCTTCTGCCCTGATGGGTTCGATGAAGATCTTCCTGTTGAGGTTTCCTCCTGAGAAGTTTGTCACCCTCATAGGCCTCTTTCAAGCCGTTGGAACATTTGGAAATATTTTTGCCGCTTCTCCTCTGGCTTTTCTCACCTCCACCGTAGGATGGAGGATGACTTTCGTGATTGCCGGTGTGGTGACGGCTCTCCTTGCCCTCTTAACCTTCCTGATTTTAGGGGAAAAAAAGGGAGACAGCGAAGGCCTTGCTTCGTCTCCCTCATCTCAACCTGAGATAGGGATTTTGCAATCTTTCCGATTGATTCTTGGGTCCCTCACTTTCTGGCAGATCGGAGCCGCCGCCTTCTTCAGGTACGGAACCTTTGTAAGCCTTCAGGGTTTGTGGTTGGGACCTTATTTGATAGATATCAGGGGACATTCTCCCGTTCAAACAGGCAATCTCATCATCCTCCTGGCTATTGGAATCATTGTGGGTGGCCCCGTGGCGGGGTGGCTATCTGACCGGACCTTTCATTCCAGGAAAGGAGTTGCATTAGGGGGATTAAGTCTTTACTGTCTAAGCCTGTTGCCCCTGACCGGGGTCGTGAAGGTTCCATCCCCTTTCTGGTTTGGTCTCATCTTCTTCTTCATCGGTTTTTTCTCCAGTTTCGGCATGGTGATTTACGCCCATGCTAAAGAACTCTTTCCCATCGCCATTTCGGGTACGGTGATGGCGGGCGTCAATTTCTTTACGATGGCCGGCCCGGCCTTATTCATGCCGACATTAGGGAAAATCATCGAATCCTTCCACCATGAAGGCCGCTCTTACCCGGCCGAAGCCTACCATTTCTCTTTCCTCGTCTGTTTCTTGGGGATGGCCGTCAGCCTGGTCTTTTACGCCTTCTCCAAAAAAGAAGAGATCGGGACCTGATCTCCTCATTCTTTTTCGGTAGGGAAAGTCAACTGCCCTCCGTAGTAACCCAGAAGGGAAACGATCGGGGTGAGGAGGATCGTCATGACAACGTAGAGGGCATGGGATGGCTCGGGTTGAGAAATTCTCCAGAGGATGAGAATGATTTCAAAGATGAGGAGAAGGATGGAAAGCTGGATCTTTCTTTTCACAAAATAGTTGAGCTTTAATCGGTAATTGACCCACCAGGTGAGGAGTCCGGAAGCCATCGCAAAAGGAGATGAGACGGCTCCCAAAATAAGAAGATAGAAACTGGCGATCTCGAAGGACCCTTTTTGAAACAAGAGAGTTAGAAGGATAAAAAGAGAGGCCACCATCAAGAGAGCGATAGGAAAGTGGACGACCATAGGGTGAGGATGGCGCCTGGCCATTGGAAATTTTTGAAGGAGGTTCTGGATCAGGGGAGGAAGGTGTTTCAATTCCTCGGGTGGCCCCTTCTTGACCACTCCTATTTGGGGGTAACGCTCCAACACCTCGGGGCCATGGGGAGCCGCTGAGATCTCCCCTGTAAGATCTTTGGCCGCGGGATGCCTGTTCATGTGAAGGCCTTTGGCCCAGAGAGGGCTTTTCGTCACATCATAAACCTTTCCTTGCAAGGCGATATAGATGGGTTGTCCATCCTTTCCGTTAAAAGATGACAATTCCTCGGCGGTGAGTTCTTTCATTCTGCCTGCCACAATTTCGGGTTAAGAATTACAATTTCTTGAATTCCCATAACACTTTAGCGCTTTGAACCATCCGCTCATGTGAGACCATTTCCCGCTAAGGACGAGATTGTAAAATATGAAAGACCGCATTCTAAAACTTTAGAAGTCCCGGCCTTGGCGGGAACCAAGGGACAATACGTTTCTGCTTCCTCCATCTGAAAGCGAAAAAATTATACTTCATCTATTCTGAGGAATACAAGCCTTTTCATCTTGAAAATCGATTTCTTGAATTATTGGAAATAGGATGATACTCTTTTTATCAGGAGGGTCTCATGATTCTCAAGATTCTATTGGGTATTCTGATAGGGGGTTCTGCGGGGCTGGGACTAAGCTATCTTTTTCGGACCATTGGAAGTTCCTGAGCCCTTACCTGTAACCCCATCATCTCGATTCCCCTGGGCGCGGTGGTGGGGTTGCTCCTGGCCTTAGGGTAAGGCCTTCCTATTTCGGAACTCGGAATGCAGATGGCGGAAATCCTATGCCCCAATTGAGACAAGATCCCACGACGAAGCAGTGGGTCATCATTGCAACAGACCGCTCAAAAAGGCCCCACAGCTTCAGGAATAATTCCAAGCCTGCAATCGAAAAGCCCTTCTATCAGGAAGATTGTCCCTTCTGCGGGGGGAACGAACATCTCACCCCCCACGAAACTCTCGCCTATCGATTCGGAGGATCTCCCGACAGTCGAGGATGGTGGGTGAGAGCTGTCCCCAATAAATTCCCCGCCCTCTCACCCGAAGGAAGTTTAGAGCGGAAAGAGGAAAAGGGGTTTTTCAGAATGATGGACGGCGTGGGTGTTCATGAGGTGGTCATCGAAACCCCTATCCACAATCATATCCTCTCATTGATGGATGACAGACAGGTGGAGGAAATTCTCATTGCCTACCGTGAAAGGTATAATGCCATCCGGGAAGATCCAAGGATCAAATTGATCATCATCTTTAAGAACTACGGGGAAGCGGCTGGAACGTCATTGGAGCACGGCCATTCGCAACTTGTCGGAACTCCTGTTGTCCCATCCAATATCCGCAGGAAATTGGAGGAGGCGGCCCGTTATTATGATGACCACGGATGCTGCGTCTACTGCGACGTGGTCGAGGAAGAGCTAAGCGCCGGGAAAAGGATCGTCATGGATACGGAGAAGTTTGTCGTCTTCCAGCCTTTCGCCTCCCGAATTCCATTCGAAACCTGGATCGTTCCCAAAACGCATCAGGCTTCTTTCGGGCTGATCTCGATGGAAGATTCAAAGAAATTTGCAAGGATCTTAAGGGAAACCTTATTCAAGCTCTATTCTAAACTGAATAACCCTGATTATAATTTTGTCATCCACACCTCTCCCATCAAAGATGAGATGGAGGATTACTATCATTGGCACCTTCAGATCATTCCGAGGCTGACCACCGCCGCCGGGTTTGAGATGGGATCCGGCATCTTTATCAACGTCGCCCTCCCTGAAGAGACTGCTCTATTCTTACAGAAAGAATGATTGAAACGAGGGGACCTGCTATGAGAGAGTTTAACGGGCTGGAAGGATTGAGGAACACCCGGGGAAGGCGATAGAGGAAAGGCTGAGATGAAGAAAGGATCAATCCGGAGGAGTCAATGATGGATGCCGTTTTGCTCTCTCGAATTCAGTTTGCCGTGACAACGATGTTCCACATCCTCTTTCCAGTGCTCACGATCGGCCTCGCCCTCTTCCTGGTAGTAGTGGAGTTCCTTTGGTTAGTCACGAAGCAGGAGATCTATTATCGGATGTACCGTTTCTGGGTGAAGATCTTCGCCATCAATTTCGGAGTTGGAGTCGTTTCTGGCGTTGTGTTGGAGTTTGAGTTCGGCACTAACTTCGCCATTTTTTCCCAGACGGTGAGCAATGTCTTCTCTCCTCTCCTGGCCTTCGAGGTCATGACCGCCTTCTTCCTGGAGGCCGGCTTCCTCGGCATCATGCTCTTCGGCTGGGAAAGGGTCCGTCGTAGCATCCATTTTCTGGCCACCTGCCTGGTGTCATTCGGGGCCATCCTATCTGCATTTTGGATTCTGGCCGCAAACTCATGGATGCAGACCCCGGCGGGCTACAGACTCGTCAATGGAAAGTTCATGGTCACCGATTTCTCGGCAGCCATCTTCAACCCCTCTCTGTTCGCCCGAATGGGTCACATGACGTTGGCTTCCTTTGAGACATCTGCTTTTGTCGTAGCCGGAATCAGCGCTTACTACCTTCTGAAGGAGAAAGAGACGGTTCTTTTCCGGCGTTCTTTAGCCATCTCCCTGATGATGGCGGCCGTTTTCGCCCCTCTTCAGATCTATCAGGGTGATGTGAGCGGCCGCCAAGCCTTCCATCACCAACCGGTAAAACTGGCTGCTATGGAATCTCACTGGGAGACGAATACCTCAACAGGGGCCCCCTTCGCGATGATCGCCCTTCCAGACATGGAAGCAGAGAAAAATCACTTTCAGGTGAATATTCCCAATGGTCTTAGCCTACTGGTGACCCATTCCTTTGATGGCCAGGTCCTGGGGCTTAAGGAATTTCCGCGAAACGATCGACCTAATGTCTTCATCCTATTCTGGAGCTTCAGGCTCATGGTTGCCATCGGGTTCATCCTTTTATTCGTGATGGTGTGGGCTGTTGTTCTGTGGCGACAGGGGCGCCTTTATAGCCACCGTCCATTCTTACGAACCCTGCTCATTCTCCATCCCCTGGGTTTTGTCGCCACGGAGCTGGGGTGGGTGACCAATGAGGTAGGCCGGCAGCCATGGCTGGTCTATAATTTGATGCGGACGAGCGAAGGTGTCTCCCCCATTCCGGCTGGGAATGTCATCTGGTCTTTGAGCCTCTTTCTGATCATCTTCCCAGTCATTGGGGCAAGCTATTTTTACTACGTCCTCAAGACATTGGCGCGGGGGCCGGATCTCGCCAGCCCCATCCCACCCATCCAGCTACCAGCAGGCATGCGACCCCTTATGAATTCTAAAATTGAGGAATTGGGGGATTGAGGAAATACTGGACAAAATTGTGAATTGAGGAATTCAGGGATTTTTAAGTTCCTAAATTCCTGAATCCCTAAATTTTTTAATTAAGGGTTTCAAGTATGGATCTCATCGTCATATGGTCTTGTTTGTTAGCTCTGGCAATCATCCTCTACATCGTCCTTGACGGTTTCAGCCTGGGGATAGCCCTCTTGTTTCCAGTCACCCGGGACGAGGAAGAACGAGATATATTGGTGGCCAGCATCGCCCCGGTTTGGGATGCGAATCAGACTTGGTTGGTATTTGGCGGAGGAGCCCTTTTTATCGCCTTTCCTATGATTTATGGCGTTCTTTTCAGCGGCCTTTACATCCCTCTTCTCACCTTTATCTTCGGCCTGATCTTTCGTGGTGTAACATTTGAGTTCCGGGCAATTGCTACTCGAAAAGGACCCTGGAACAAGGCTTTCTTCTTCGGAAGTCTGGTTGCTGTGATCGCTCAGGGGTTGACCCTGGGCGGCATTCTTTCTGGAATGACAGTAGCCGGAGACCACTTTGCAGGCGGCCCTTTTGACTGGCTGAACCCCTTCTCAATGATGGTAAGCATTGCATTGATTGCTGGCTACATCCTTCTGGGATCCACCTATCTCATCAGTAAAACCAGCGGAGCGATCCAAGAACGGGCCTATCGCTACGCCTTCTGGGCTGCGATGCTCGTGTTGGGATTCCAAATCTTGGTTACCGTTTGGACACCTTTCCACTATCCTTCGGCTTTGAAAAACTGGCTTAGTCCGCCCAGAATCTATTTTATCTGGTCCTTCCCCATGATAGGTTTGGCAGCCTTCTACGGACTGATCAAGAGTCTGAAAGCCCGGCGTGAAATCCTGCCTTTTGTTTTTAGCGTCATCTTTTACTTCGCGGGATATCTCGGTCTCATCGCCTCTCTTTACCCCTATGCCATCCCTCCCAGCATCACCTTTCGAGAAGCGGCAGCACAACAAGAAACCTTGCGCTTCACCCTCTGGGGAGTGATCATCGTCTTGCCCCTGGTCCTGGCGTATACGGCCTATAGCTACACAATTTTCAGAGGGAAAGTTGGAAAAGAGGGTTATCATTACTAATTTCCCTTGATCGAATCGCTTCTCAAATCTTGATTTCTAACGATTTCAATGCCATAATTTGTTTAATGTGTTTACTCAGAAAACCTCTATCATCGCTTCTGACCGTCTCCTTTTTTCTTCTAAGCATCCCCCTTTCAACTGCTCAAACAAACTCGATCCTACCCCCTCAATATGGCAGGGTCATCTACCAACTCAATGAGAAAAGTCCAAATCAGGTTTTCATCATAGGCCTGAGCCACAGAGATACCTTAACCTGTCTTAATGGGGACAATACATCAAAGGTTCAAGCTGAAGTTTACAAGATTGGAGATTGGTTAATCCATAACCAGGGGCTGGAGCTCCTCTTGCCCGAAGGCTTCTTCAAAAGCACGTCAACAAAGATTGAAGAAAAGCATATCAGCGCTCCAGGTACACCCAACAGCTGCGCGTTGTTGGATATAAAGCTTTTACAGGAAAGGCTCTCCGATAACAAAGCTTATGTGAATGCGGAGATGTTATTGAAGGAGACCCATCCGCTGAGGTTACGGCAGGTGGAGGATAAGGAGCTTTATGATGCGGTGAGGAGCGATTTGGTCAAGCTGATAAGCTGCAGAATCGATTCGGGTGATTATTCTCTCCTGAAATCGAAACTTGACTACCTGCAAGAGAAAA
>JBAVGF010000028.1:0-65106 GCA_049684675.1 Thermodesulfobacteriota bacterium
CTGGTGGGCGGGGGGGCCCTTCTGAAGAACCTCGATATATTACTCCGGGAGGTGACCAGCCTTCCCATTACGATCGCAGACGATCCCCTTTCGTCTATTGTTTTAGGTGCCGGAATGGTATTGGACAATGAACAATTGCTCCGTACCGTGACGGTTCAATATCGATGATGAGGATACGAGGTCTTTTCCTCTTCCGAAGATATACCTTTCCCATTTTTGTCATCCTCCTTTTGTTGTTTGCTCTTGTTGTCATGTCGCTGAGAGCCAAACAGAGAAAAGGGGTGGAACTCTTTGATGCCCTCCTGATGGAGATCAGTTTCCCCTTTCAAAAAGCTGCCACCCTTGTCATCAAGATTGTGAATCTTGGAAATGTTCAAATTAATAACAAAGAAGTCCAATTACCACCGTAGAAGTATCGCAAATCGACAGAGTATCACTACTATTGGATCAACGGTGTGTAAGCTTCAGCTCCATCTGAAGCCCTCCTTATACTTAGTTTCCATCGATAATCATCAACTTGACGGTTGACTTGAAGAGACGACTTGTAGGTGAAGTCGCCAATTATTACCATCAACCTGCTTCAAAAAATTAGAAAAAGGAAAATCGTTTAGTACTTCCTGAAATCACCAACTCGGAAATGTATATCGGAATACTAGATTTTAAGTGGTAATCCTTAAAAGATAATCTTCACAATTTTTTTCCCTATTGACAAAATCTGCCCCTTTGATAAGATCATGCTATATTTTTAAACAAATAAGATTCTCCCGATAGAGCTAAACCTTCCGTGAGAAGGGGACAGAAAGCGGCGGGTTTTTTGGGAAGAAGATGGCCGAGCTGCCGAAGGATGAACCAACGGTAGATTCGGCTTTTTTGTTTGTCGTACTCCCACACAAAATGGCTAAGTATCGGTTTCAAATTAGTGAAGCTACTTAAATGTTAAAAAAACTGCTGAAGGAAGCAGAAGAATCCAAAGCTGATCCAGACTGGGTAAAATAATAAAGGGAAACATCCTTTTCTTTCCAAGGTAGAATTAAGTGATTACCAAGGATGTTGTTATTGATGTTCAGCCGCACGAGGTACGAAGCATGTTGAATAAGAGACCTAGATAATACGTCTTAGGAATTAGAGAGGCATTTCTCAGGCTGGGCCAACGAGCTGCAATGGAGCAACTGTAAAGGTTGAATTTAAACTGGGGGAAGGCCTGATGTATTTTTAATCAAACCGGAGGGAAAAAGATGAAGAAACTCCTTTTTATTTTATTCTTATTTATTTTCGCTTCCTCTGCCTCGGCCACTATTTACAGATGGGTGGATGAAAAGGGGGTGGTGAGCTTTACAGACGACGTTAGCAAAGTCCCTCCTGATTATCGTAATAAGGTTGAAAAGGTGGATATACCCGAAAAGGGAGCCTCCAGCTCTTCCCAAGCCCCTGCGGGAAAGGCTTCGGTGAGTGCACAGCCAGCGGAGGCCGGAACACAGGCCCCTCCAATTGCTCAGACCATGATTCGTGAGGGAGAGTTTGCGGTCAAACTGGCTGAGTCACTCAAGATGGGGCAGCCGAAAAGCGAGGCGGAGGCCGAGACGATGTTGACTTCGGTTGGTATCGCACCGAAGAACGGGTGGATTGCCGATTATCCCGTGACGCCTGATATTATCGGAGAGTTGCAAAATGCTATCGGATCGGCAGTGGATTCCGGCAAACTAGGGATAAAGAAGGAGGCGGCGGTCAAGGCGTTCCAGGATCTCAGTACCCAACAAGGCTTGCCCGTTAAAGTTAACGAAAGGCAGAATCCTATTGAATTAACTCCCGGAGAAAAAAGACGAATAGAATCAGGGGCTATTGATGCTTTTGAGCAAATAATATTCCTTTGCAAAAGGGACAGATTCGATGAAATCTATGAATATGGAAACACGACATCCCAGGAGCAAATATCTAAAGAGATGTTTACGTCAGAATGGAGACATTGTCCATTGGCTCTGTCTTGGGAAACTGTCCGGGACATCCCCGAGGTAGAAATAGTATCTCCGACCCGGGTTAAGTTGAAGGCAACCCTGGGCTTTAGAGGACCATTTTTCAAAACCTATTTTCACACACAAATCTTTGAGATGACATTAGAGAAAGGTGAGTGGCGAATAGATTTAAGTTACCCATTGGGTATTGAGGAGGGACAGCAGTATAACGAACCAAAACATTTCAGGCACCGCCCTTTTATTAAATAGTGATCAGAATACTTAAATGTGAAAGTCAGGATTCAACCATACAGACACTGTCAAGTGTCCTGGTGACTTCTTCCCATAATTATCAAGCTTGAAGGTTAACTCACTTTGCTGAGTAGTAGGTGAAAGCGTCAGGCAAAATACCCTCCACAATGTAAATTTCATACTTTCTCCATTCTACTCTTTAGGATGTTTGGCTTCGTAGATGCGTTTTTTAATCTGTCCAATTTGTTTGGTAACCGGAATCTCCTTGGGACAGACCTCTGTGCACTTCCACAGGGTCTGGCACCCCCACGCCCCGTCCTTGTGATCCAGGAGAGCGATCCTCTCCTCAGAACCCTCATCTCTTGAATCGAAGAGGTATCGAAAGGACCGGACCAAAGCAGCAGGACCGACATAGCCTGCTGTTTCCGGATTCTGGTTGACGGGACAGGCTGCCGTGCAGCAGGCGCAGAGGATACAACGGATGGCCTTTTCAAGAAAGTGCTGCTGCTCCGCGGACTGACTTCTTTCCTGATCGGGCGGAGGAGTTTTTGCGATCAGATAAGGTTTGATCGAATTATATTTTTCAAAGAAAGGGTCGAGGTCCACGATCAGGTCTTTGATCACCCTGAACACCGGAAGAGGCTCAATCAAAACTTCCTCCTTAAAGTCCCTTGCCAGCTTCTGACAGGGCAAGGAGCAGATCCCGTTGATCCTCATTCCGTCCGATCCGCAGATGCCATGGCCGCAAGACCACCGGTAAGAGAGGGTGGAGTCCTGTTCCCACCGAATTCGATTGAGGCAATCGAGAAGCCGGTCCATTGGATCGGCCTCGACCTCATAGGTCCGGTAGTAAGGCTTCTCGTCCTTGTTCGGATCAAAGCGGAATATTTTTAATTTGATGAGCATGTATCTCTTTCTTCCCCCTCACCCTATCCCTCTCCCGCCAGGGGAGAGGGGAAAGTTGAGGGATTCAGGTTTCGCTACTCTTCAATCCGCAATCTGCAATCCGACATCTGCAATTTCCTTAATAGACTCTCGCCTCGGGCTGGAATCGCGTGATCTTCACGGGCTTATATCTTACTTCAGGACCCTTCGGGGTTTGAAAAACGAAAGTGTGCTTTAGAAAGTATTGATCTGCCCGCGACGGAAAATCCTCCCGGTAGTGGGCTCCCCGGCTCTCCCTTCGCTGGAGTGCACTGAAAAGGATCAAATACGCGAGGTCAAGCTGATGGCCCAGCTCGAAGGCCTCCATCAATTCATAATTGAAAATCTTTCCCTTGTTCACAACCCCGATCTCTTTGTACCGTCCTTTCAGGTTTAGGATCTCCTCCATCCCCTTTCTTAAGCCGTCCTCATCTCGAAAGACCGAGCCATAATCCATCATCACAGACCGCATCTTTTTTCTGAGCGGATCGATTTTCTCTTGGACGGGATGGTTCAATAATCGGGCGATCTTTTCCTCCGATGATTTCAGACGGTCCTTTGAGAGGGACGGATGCTCGATGTCCTTGATCTTCTCTTTCATCGCCAACCCGCTTCTGCGGCCGAAGACGAGTAAGTCGAGGAGGGAATTGCAGCCGAGTCGGGTCGCACCATGAACCGATACACACGCGCATTCTCCCGCTGCATACAGTCCCGGGACGATCGAACCTTTCTCATCGGCCAGGACCCTTCCATCGACGTCCGTGGGGATGCCTCCCATCATATAGTGACAGGTGGGCACCACCGGAACGGGGTCGTAGACCGGATCGATTCCCGTGTAGATTCTGACAAAGGAGGCAATCTCCCAGAGTTTCTCCTCAATCTTCTCCTCCCCCAGATGAGTGAGGTCAAGATGGACATAATCCTTTCCGCCAATCCCCCTGCCCTCTCGAATCTCCCTGAGAATGGCTCTGGAGACGACATCCCTCGCCGCCAGATCCTTTACGGTGGGCGCATATCGCTCCATGAACCGCTCGCCCAACCGGTTGCGCAAAAAACCACCTTCGCCCCTTGCCGCTTCACTGACCAAAATTCCTAAGGGATAAAGCCCTGTGGGATGAAACTGGACAAATTCCATATCTTCGAGTGGAATTCCCAGGTTATAAGCTAAGGTAAAAGCCTCTCCGGTGGTTGCATTGCCATTGGAGGTCGTCGTGTATACCTTTCCGCATCCTCCGGTGGCCAAAAGAACGGTTTTGGCCTGAAGAAGATGAAGTTCTCCTGTGGCCAGATCATAGGTCACCACCCCCACGCATCTTCTTTTGTCCATGATCAGCGAAAGCAGGTAGTGTTCGGGATAGAATTTCGCCTGATGCCGCAGGCACTGGTCGAAGAGGGTATCGAGAACAACCCTTCCGGTATGGTCTGCGGCATAGCAGGCCCTCTTTACGGGTTTCTTCCCGTAATCCCGGGTATGGCCGCCGAAGTTCCGCTGGGCGATCTTCCCCTCGGTCGTGCGACTGAAAGGAACGCCCATGTGCTCCAGCTCATAGATGGCCCTCGGTGAATCCTTGACCAGGATCTCGACGGCATCCTGATCCCCCAGGTAGTCGCCCCCCTTGACGGTGTCATAGAAATACCATTCCCAGTGGTCCTCCTCCTCATTGCCCAGGGGGGCGGTGATCCCTCCCTGGGCCGCTCCGGAATGAGATCGCGTGGGAAGAACCTTGCTGACCACAGCCACATTGGCCTGGCCCACACACTCCACCGCGGCCCTGAGTCCGGCCAGGCCTGCCCCTATGATAACGATATCATGCTGGAAGATCATTTCGACCGCTCTTCGATGGGAATATACGGACATGCCTGGGGACCGCAATAGGTCCCCACATAATCTGCATCCGGACGATAGAGCTCGGGTTTGGGCTGGGCTTCGGCAAACTTCTCTTCAATGATATGGGCTGTCCAGCCCGAGATCCGTGAGACGGCAAAAACAGGGGTGAAGAGGTCTATCGAGATCCCTATCATATAATAGACCGAAGCGCTGTAGAAATCGACATTGGGGTAGATCTCTTTCCCCTTCAACTTTCTGAACTCCTCCTGGGTAGCTGCCTCAACCGCCTTCGTCAATTCAAACCATTTTCGATCTCTTAGACGATCTGCCAGCCGGATGCATATCCCTCTGAGGATGGTGGCCCGGGGGTCCTCGGTGTGGTAAACCGCATGCCCCATACCCATCACCTTTCCTCCTTTTCGGAGTTTTTCGGAAACCCAGGGTTTCACACGAGCCACATCTCCGATCTCCAGAAGCATCTTCATGACCTCGCTATTCGCTCCGCCATGAAGCTCTCCGGAAAGCGCCCCCATACAGGCCGCGACGGATGCGTACAGATGGGCATGGGTCGAAGCCACCTCCCGACCGGCAAACGTGGAGGCATTAAGGGAATGCTCGGCATGGAGGATCAAACAGATATCGAAATCCCGCGCCGTCGCCTGGTCGGGAGGAGATCCAGATAACATGTATAAGAAGTTTCCCGCGTGGCTGAGTTCAGGATTGGGATGAACCGGCTCTTTCCCCTTTCGAATACGATCCCACGCCGCCACAAGGGCGGGCAGCTTGGCAATGAGCCGGATAGCCTTTTTCAAATTGGCCTCCCTCGTCTCATCGTGCAACTGGGGATCATGGCTCGCCAGTATAGGAACGGCCGCCTGCAGGATATCCATCGGATGGGAAGTCACCGCCATCATCTTCATGAATCGATAAACGACCTCAGGAACCTCCCTTTCCAAGATGAGGACCGACTGAAACTTTTTCAACTCCTCTGCCGGAGGGAGATGGTCATGAAGCAGAAGATAGGAAACCTCTTCAAAGGTGGAATGGGCGACAAGGTCACAGATGTTTAACCCTCGATAGATGAGATTTCCTCTCTCCCCGTCGACATCCGAGATACGGGTATCTGCTACCTTCACCCCTCTGAGGCCGATATTCTTCGTTTCCGGTATCTCTTTCATCCTTTTTTTGAACCCCCCCTCATTCTCCCTTAAAATTAATCTACCTCGCCGCTGTAAAAACATCAACGCCAAAATCCATTATAGAATTACAGGGAGTGGGTCTGGAAATAAATAGGGTTCATTCCGTATTTTGTCTTTGAAAAAACCTTATTTTGACCGTCTCGCCCTCGCTTCTCCCTTTGGGGGTTGCATCGCAATGTGAATAAGTGGCAGAAATTCTGAGAAACGAGGCAGACAGCCGGGTGAGAGAGCTTCAGGGCGGCAACCTTTTACACGTGAGATTGAGCCGTCCGGATTCCATGAGACGATTCCATTTTCCACATGCACCGATTAGCCATTCCTAAAAGACCGCATTCTAAAGCTATGGAATCCGGCTGTTGTCCCGTTTTTAGCGACTGTAGTGCATCCAACACTTCTTTACATTATTTCTCAAGCCGTCATTCCCGCTAAAGCGGGAATCCAGTTGAAAAAAAGACTGGATTCCGGATCAAGTCCGGAATGACAAACAAAGTAAAGGGACTTTTGACGCACTATTACCTCCATGCTAGGTTCAGGGCCTGCGCGTAGGCAGTCGTGAAAGAAGCATTCATTACGGAATTGGGGATGCCTCCAAAGGAGGCTTTAGGATTGACGTTTTATTGCAGATGAAGCGGTATGGTTCAGCAACCCTCCGGCCAGGAGGATCTCCGTTTCTCTCCGGTTGAGCCCGTGCAAAGCTTCAAAGGATCTCTTCTGTGTCTCGTTTTCAATCGTGAGAGAACCGCCGGGCGTCAGTCCTTTCCGTAGATTCGTGATCCGGAGGATATCTCCCTGCTGAATCCTTAAAAACTCATCAGGATCTTTAAAGGTCAGAGGAAGAATTCCAAAATTGATCAGATTGGAACGATGGATGCGGGCATAGGATTTCGTTAGGATGACTTTGATCCCGAGGTACATCGGAGCCAGAGCGGCGTGCTCCCGGCTCGAACCCTGTCCATAATTTTCACCTCCCACCACAAATCCGCCTTCCAATTGCCTTGCCCTCTTGGCAAACTGGGCATCAATCCTTTCGAAGAGATATTCCGAAATGGCAGGGATATTGGATCGGAGAGGAAGGACCCTGGCCCCGGCAGGAAGGATATCATCGGTGGTAATATTGTCCCCCACTTTCAAAATAACCGAACCCTCCATCAAATCCTCCAACGGGCCGCGAAGGGGCAAAGGCTTGATATTGGGCCCCCGCTCGACCACCACTTTTTCCGGCCTTGAAGAGGGGGAAAGGATGAGACCGTCATCGATTAAGAATTTTGGAGGCATAGGGACACGAGGCGGTTTCGGGCCCAATTTTCTGGGATCAGTGATGGATCCCTTCAAGGCGCAGGCGGCGGCCACATAGGGACTTGCCAGATAGACCTGATCCTCAGGCGTTCCGCTCCGGCCCGGAAAGTTCCGGTTCATTGTCCGGATGGAAACGGCACGAGGCGGAGGAGCCTGCCCCATCCCGATGCAGGGGCCACAGGCTGACTCCAGAATGCGGGCTCCGGCGCCGATCAGGTCGGCCAAAGCTCCATCCCGGGCGATCATTTCAAAGACCTGCTTTGATCCGGGGGTGATGGTCAGGCTGACATCCGGATGAATCTTTTTCCCCTTTACGATTTTCGCCACACTCATCAAATCGAGATAGGAAGAGTTGTTGCAGCTCCCGATGCAAACCTGTCTGACTTCTTTTCCATCCACTTCTCTGACGGGACAGACCCTGTCCGGGCTGGAGGGCCGAGCGATGAGTGGCTCTAACTCGTTGACGTCGATTTCAACGACTTGATCGTATTCCGCATCTTTATCCGGCTCGAGGGGGATCCAGTCTTTCTTCCTGCCCTGGGCCTTCAGAAACTCGAGCGTTTTTCCGTCGCTTGGGAAGATCGTGGTGGTTGCCCCCAGTTCCGCCCCCAGATTGGCAATCGTTGCCCTTTCCGGGATGGAGAGCCTCTTCACTCCCGGCCCTCCGAATTCAAAAATCTTTCCCACCCCTCCTCTGACGCTAGATCGTCTCAGCAGCTCCAACATGATATCTTTTGAGGCAACCCAGGGAGGAAGCTTGCCCTTCAAACTCACCAACACAATTTGGGGCATCTTGAGATAGTAAGGCTCGCCCGCCATGGCCAGGGCAACATCCAGCCCCCCCACCCCGACGGCGATCATCCCCATTGCACCGGCGTTGGGAGTATGGCTATCCGAACCCAGAAGGGTCTCTCCGGGCTTTGTAAATCGTTCCAAATGGACCTGATGGCAGATGCCATTGCCGGGTTTGGAAAAGAAGACCCCGTATTTTGCGGCAAAGGTTTGCAGGAATCGGTGGTCGTCCGCATTCTCAAATCCGGTCTGAAGCATATTGTGGTCCACATAGCTGATCGAGAACTTGGTCCTGACCCTCGGGATCCCTAGGGCCTCAAATTGAAGGTAGGCCATCGTCCCCGTGGCATCCTGCGTGAGGGTTTGGTCAACCGAAATGGCAATGTCTTCATGAAGCGTTAATCTTCCGCTGATCAGATGCGTCTCAAAAATTTTTTGTACAAGATTCTTACCCATCGATCACCTTTCTCCCAATCAAATTTAGCAATAATAATCGATGGCTCTCCAATTTGTCAATCAATTGGGTCACCCAAAAATAGACACTAAAAAAGACAAACTATAAAACTCCCATCCCCTGGAGGAGACTGTGTCTTAATCGAATTTAAGTATGCGAAAACGGGACAAACAGCCGGATTCCAAAGCTTTAGAATGCGCACGTTTAAGGTTAGAGGTCATTGTTGTTGCCACAAGAAAGTAAGTTCTTTCCCGGCCTTGAAGTC
Source organism: Thermodesulfobacteriota bacterium (assembly GCA_049684675.1). Classification (GTDB taxonomy): domain Bacteria; phylum Desulfobacterota; class BSN033; order BSN033; family UBA1163; genus UBA1163. The sequence continues at coordinate 8,960 of JBAVGF010000028.1, forward strand.
CCTAAGTCTCATGGTTGAAAGGTTGCGCTCTAAAGCTTTCTTACCCGTCTGTCTGTCCCGTTTTTTGGAATTTCTGACACTTGTTCCCATTACGACACAGTCTTCTGGCAGGAGGGATAAAAAGGGAGAGGGGGAACTGGATCGAGTCACTGCCTGCTTTAGGGGGTTATTGATAATTCAATACTTTTTCAATAGAATGAGAAAGGGAGGAGGTGCGCAATGGTTTCTTCAAAAAACCTCTTTAGAGCAGAGAGAGATTCGATGGGTCCTGTCAGGGTTCCGAAAGAGGCTTACTATGGAGCCCAAACGCAGAGGGCAATTGAAAATTTTCCTGTGAGCGGTTGGCGATTTGGAAGGGAGTTTATCTATGCCATGGGTCTCGTCAAATTTGCTTCGGCCCGGGCGAATGCTGAGTTGGGTCTCCTCAGGAAAAGAATCGGCAGGGCCGTCGAGCGGGCCGCTCAAGAGGTGATGGAAGGAAGATGGGATGACCAATTCGTGGTAGATATCTTTCAAACTGGCTCCGGGACTTCCACCAACATGAATGCAAACGAGGTGATTGCCAATCGTGCCAATGAGATTTTGGGAAGCAAGAGAGGGACCTACCGGCCTGTGCATCCCAATGACCACGTGAATCTGGGCCAGTCGAGTAATGATGTCTTCCCTTCTGCCATCCACATCGCCTCGGTCACCCTCCTCCGGCAAGAACTCCTCCCGGCGCTGAGAGGTCTTCATAAGGCATTAAAGGATAAAGGAAGAAAATTTCATCCGATCCTTAAAATCGGAAGAACCCATCTCCAGGATGCCACCCCGATCCGGTTGGGTCAGGAATTCGAAGGGTATGCCCGTCAAGTGGAATTGGGAATCCACAGAATTCAGAATGCCATGACGTTCCTCTTTGAACTTCCGTTAGGAGGGACGGCAGTTGGGACGGGGATCAACACCCATCCCTCCTTTGCAAAGAAATCGATCTCCATCATGAATCAGGAAACAGGTTGTCGCTTCCATGAGGCCCTTGACCATTTTGAGGCACAGGGCGCTCGAGATGCCTCGGTCGAAATGAGCGCGTCTTTAAAAACGCTGGCTGTCAGTCTCATTAAAATCGCCAACGACGTCCGGTGGCTGGGTTCAGGCCCCCGGTGTGGAATCGGGGAAATCCGTCTCCCGGACACCCAGCCCGGTTCTTCGATCATGCCCGGAAAAGTCAATCCTGTCATCCCTGAATCCCTCATCCAGGTATGTGTTCAAGTGATCGGACATGACACGGCGATCACCCTCGCGGGGCTCAGCGGCAATTTTGAACTCAACGTGATGATGCCGTTGATCGCTTACAATCTCCTGCAATCCCTTCATCTTCTCGCCAATGGAGTGAATAACTTTTCGAAAAAATGTATCCAGGGATTGAAGGCGGATCGTAAGCGCTGCGAAGAGATGATTGGAAAAAGCTTAGCCCTGGCTACGGCCTTGACGCCGATCATTGGATACGAGGAAGGAGCCCGAATCGCAAAAAAGGCTTACCTTCAGAATAAGACCATTCGTAGCGTGGTAGAAGAGGAGAGGCTTTTCCCAAAAGAAGAGTTAAATCGGTTACTCGACCCTCGACGAATGATCGCCCCGGTGACAACAGCAAAAATGAAAAAGTAAAGATCACGTCTCGCAAGAAAAAGAGGCCGTTTCCCTACTCCTTGCGATTCAAGATGAGGAACAGGACAATTCCCCCAACAATCATAAAGGATGAAAGGGTTTGTCCCATGGTAAAGGGACCAAGGATAAATCCGAGCTGGGGGTCCGGTTCCCTGAACAATTCCACAAAAAATCGAAATAGCCCGTAAAGAGAAAGAAATGCGGCTAAGAGCCCGCCATCGGGAAGCTTCTTATCCTTGAGAAACCAAAGGATTAGAAAAAGGACGCCTCCCTCCAGGGCGCTTTCATAGAGTTGAGAGGGGTGGCGGGGCAATGAACCTCCATTTTTGAAAATCATCCCCCAGGGGACGCGAGTGACCCGGCCGTAGAGCTCCCCGTTGATGAAATTACCAATTCTTCCTAAACCCAATCCAATAGGAGCGGTGACAATGAAGAGGTCAGCGATCTTCCAGAACGATTTCTTATTCTTCCAGGAAAAAAGAATCCCAACGATCAGGACGCCGATCAACCCTCCATGAAAGGACATGCCACCGTGCCAGATGGCAAAGATCTCAAGGGGATCTTTAAGATACATCTTAAGGTCATAGAAAAGAACATATCCCAGCCGGGCCCCGACGATTAACCCGAGGATGAGATAGAAGAAGAGATTTTCCACCTCCAGTTTTGAAACCCCGAAATCCTTTTTCTTCATTTGATACCGGACAAGGAGATAGGAAGCGAAAAATCCAAGAACATACATCAACCCGTACCAGCTCACTCGAATGGGTCCGAGTTCGATCAAGATGGGATTAAAATTGACGGTCATGATTTTCTCCCGATGTCTTCATTTTATTGGAGAACGAGCAACTATTCAAGGCCTTTTCGGACCGCAAATAAAATTGACGTCCAATATCAATTTATGTATAATCTAACCAATTTTATGGAAGAGACATCTAAAAAGCAACAAATTCTACAAGACCTGAAGAAATTCATCCTGTCGAAGACCTCCATTGTCTATATCCAATCCGATGAAGAAGATCGGGTAGAGGACCTTCTCAAAGAACTCAGCGCGACGTTCCAACCCAAGCCCAAGATCTTCATCTGGAACCCTTTCCAAGGGTTAACCGGTGAGAATGAAAAGATTGAGAATTCCAAGAACCCTATTGAGGCTCTGGATAAAGTGATCCAGAGTACAGAACAAGCTTTTTATCTCTTTGAGGGACTCCACCCCTATCTCAGGACAGACCTCTTCCTTCCCAGGAAGTTAAAGGATCTCCACCGTGCACTTCGAAATCGGTACGCGACGCTTTTTATCGTGGCTCCTGTTCTGGTCGTCCCGGAGGAGCTTAAGCGAGACATGGTGGTCTATGAACTTCCCATGCCGGACGCGACGGAAGTGGAGCAAGCCCTGATGGGAATCATCTCCGCGAGTCCCCAGGCTTCCAAGTTAACGGAATCTCTGACACCGGAGTTGAAGGATCGGATGGTGAAGGCAGCGCTCGGCCTTTCTCTCGACCAGGTGGCCCGGGCCTTTCGCAGTGCCCTCATCGGAAGGACGGCCATTGATGCCTCCTTGATCGATGCAGTGATTGAAGAAAAAGGACAGCTCATTAAGAAATCGGGAATCCTTAATCTGGTTGTCAATCGGCCCGCTCTGGAGGACATCGGTGGGCTGGAAAACCTCAAAGATTGGCTGAAGAAAAGGTCCAAGGTTTTGAGCGGTGAGGGAAAATCCTTCGGTCTCCAACTTCCAAAGGGGGTCTTGATCACCGGTCTTTCAGGATGTGGGAAAAGTCTCTGTGCCAAGGCATTTGCCTCTTTCTGGCAAGTCCCTCTGCTTCACCTTGACATGGCCAGGCTCTATGATGGAACGATTGGAGAACCTGAAGAAGCCTTACAGGTTTCCCTTCGAACGGCGGAATCTGTAGCCCCTTGTGTTCTCTGGATTGACGAGATCGAAGCAGGTATCAGCATTCAGAGCCAAAAGGCCGGAGGAGGGACTCAATCCCGGGTCTTTGCCTCCTTTCTTACCTGGATGCAGGAAAAAAGTGTTTTTGTCTTTATTGCCGCGACAGCCAATGTCATCGAACTCCTCCCCCCGGAGGTCTTGAGAAAGGGCCGTTTTGACCAAATCTTTTTTGTCACCCTGCCCAAGGCTCAAGAAAGAAAGTCTATTTTCTCCATCCATCTGAAGAAAAACGGCGCAGGTCTATCCCAGATCAATTTAGATATGCTGGTGAAGGTGACCGAGGGGTTTAACGGTGCGGAAATTGAGCAGGCGGTCAACGGGGCGATGATTGAAGCCTTTAATTCAGGCCGGCCAATGAATGAACAGGACCTGGTGATCTCGGCCGGGAATATCGTCCCTCTCTCCACAACCATGAGGGAAGAGATGGGAAGGATGGAACGCTGGGCCTACAATCGGGCCATTCCAGCCTCCAAATAAAAAGTTAGTAATCCTCTTTATCCTCGTCGTCGTAATCCTCCTCCTCGAATTCGTCCTCCTCTAAATCTTCTTCCCCCTCTTCTTCCTCCTCTTCCTTTTCCTCCTTCTTCTTTGCTTTTATCCTTAAATTGATCTTTTCCAAACTATCATCTCCCAGATCATCGATGACTTCATTAAAAAACATGGCCAGGGAAATGACATACTCTTCGGGCAGTTCCCGGAACCATTCTATGACCCTCTCCGCTATTTCCATCTTCTCACTCGTCGAAGAGTCCTCGATAAGATCGATCGCCTTACGATAGTGTTTATTGAACGCCCGGATCATAAAACAATTCTCGCCTCCTATTCCTTTTGAATTTATTTTTCAATATTATACTTTCCTTCTCCTCCGTGAACAACAAAAATTTTTTTGAGGAACGGAAAGGTATGGAGATGGAATGAAGAAGCTTTTACTGAAATCGGGTGATCTGGACTCCCAAGAAGGGCATGTTTGAAAGATATCCCTTTAACGGGACCTTCTTTACTGCCCCGCCTCTGCCTTTATGGCCACTGGCATGAATGAGAAAGAATTCTCTGCCCTCGGGATTCCTCTCAGTTTTTTCAACTTTTATGACTCCGATGTGCCCGATGATTTCACCGACTTTTCTCTTTTCAGGTCTGGTAGCAAAAAAAATGATGTCTCCACTTTTTAAGCGGCTCCTCCCTCTCATCAGTTCATCAGGGGAGAGGATCTCTGCAAAATCCTTTCCCCTTGACCCTTTTATCTTCATCATTCTCCCGACCTCAGAGGTCACCTCCTTACCCCATTTTCCACTCTCAACCATATCTTCACCATATTCAAAACGGTCTTCGTAATTCGTCACCCGACCATCCTTGAGAACACCCTTTGAATGAAATCTCTTATCCAGGGCTATTTGCATGGCCTCCTCCGGAGTATGGCTCAAAGCGAGCTCCACCACCCTGAACGTCAGATACATACAATCCATCCTCTCATCCGCCACAATGGTCGCCTTGGAGACGTACTCCCCTAACGGGTCGTCATCGTAAGGGACACCGATAAATTTCTCTGCCCAGAAAGCAATTCTCTCGCCGATGGATTTGTCCGCCCACAGAGCCTGGAATTTTTGAATTTCTTCACCGGGGAGTCCAAAACAAGGCTGAAGGAATAAACAAACGATGAACGGGATGAGAAAGATCTTGCATTTTTTCATGGTTGATATTCACCCTAAAAGTGGACGTTTACTAACATTATACTTTATAAGTTAGGGCCATTTCCAATATACCAAAAATTAGGAAATTAATTAAGAGGCTGGACCTTTCAAAAAGAACTCCTTTCCATTTCCGATCAAGAAGGAACATTCCCTATTTTTGCTGAGAACTCCAACCGGTTAGAGAGGGTATGAGAGGAGAAGAGGTGACGCCCGCTCCATGGAGCAGGGGTCGGGAGGAAGCTTATTTTGAAGCAAAGCTATTTTATCTTGCGCTTCCGATTCTGATGATCCCATCTACCATGATCAAGAGAATGATGAAGGAATTGATAAGCACCAGTTCGGAGGCTGTTGGATTTATCATAGGACCCTTCCACAATATTCTCGGAAACAGGGACAGTCCCTTACTTTTTTTTCGGACCCCCCTGTCCCTGCAAATCCCGGGAAACTTCCCGGCAACTCTCTTAATTTCGATCAATCTGTCTTCCACTCACGAGGAGTTCATTCTTTTGGTGGAAGGCGTTCATTGTGACTGACTTCAGACTACTGAATGGGGAGAAAGAAATAAATAAGGAAAACACCTTATTTTGCGGAGAAAAGCACTGTATTTCTTGGTCACTCTATCCCAAGTGCTTCCCGGAGACTTCGCCGAAAACATCTTCATTGAGCGTTCCTGGCAGCTTCTATTCAAATAGTGGAGGGAGCAATGTTTTCCGGCAGGTGGTCAACCCGAGGCGGGAGGAGAAGACAGGATCCGTCGGCTGTTTACTCGATGCAATCCGGCGGGCTCATTCCCATTTATTCAACACCAATCCGGTTAGAAGTTTCGGATAAAAGTAGGTGGACTTCGGCGGCATCCTCGTTGAGGAAAAGGCAGATTTTTCGACATCCTCAACCCGTGTCGGATTCAGGAAAAAAGCGGCGGCATACTCTCCGTGATTCACTTGGTCGAGTGCCTTCCCAATATCCATCTCATACCCGATTTCTGCGTTCGGGAGGATCTTCTTGAATATCAGCTCATGCAGGATGATCACATCGATTTCCCTCAGATCAGGATGGACGTCCGAGAGATTCCGTCCCCTATAACTAAGAATGTGCCACGCCTTTCCTTGTTTCACGAAGAACCCGAAAGCATTCTTCCTGCCGGAGAGCCTTTGACGGATGTCGAAATCCTTTGTGATCGTTTCGATCTCGAAATACCTGGAAATTATTCCGTGGATATCCTGGGGAATTTCCTTGATGAGCCGGTGTGTCGGAAGGATTGTGATTCCCTCGTCCTTCAAATTGGCCAGAAACATGAGGGTGTAATCATAGGATTTCCTTTCCGAGGCAGATGCCCTCTTTGCCGACATTTCTCTCTGGTAGTCAAGCGAAGTCTCATACCGGTGGTGGCCATCGGCGATAAAGATCGTCTTGTCCGAAAGTTCCCGTTTAATGATCTCTATTTCCTCGGTCTGATCGATCAGCCAGAGCCGGTGCAGATTACCGGAGATATCAGCCGCCTGGAAATGGGGCCTTTGAAGGGTCGCCCTTGACAGAATTCTGGATATTCCATCCGCTGAGCATTTGTAGAGGGAGAAGATGGGGCTGGTGTTCGCCTCACAAGCCTTCAGGAGACTTAGCCTATCCTGTTTCGGATTCGAGTGCGTGCATTCATGCGGATAAATGCTCCCTTTCCCCAATTCTTCGAGTTTCACGAGACACAGAAATCCGGGGAGTCGCTTTCTGACGCCATGGATGGTATAGGTCATCTCGTAGGCGTAAAACGAAGGCTTATCGCTGCGCGTCAATATGCGGCCCTTTATCCAATCGTCGAGATATCCTTTGGCCCGTGTGTATCTATTTTCTGTTTCATTATCTCCCGGTTCTTCTTTACCGAAATCTATTTTGACAATATTATACGGGCTCTGCCTGTATAATGATTCCCGCTCTTCGTCCTTAATAATGTCATAAGGAGGAGCAATGACATCTCCGATAGAAACCTTGGAAACATCATACAGAAGCCCCCTGAAGGGAATGATCTCTGCCATAAGTTTGGATCCTTAGTGGGCTGCCGGGTAAAAGATTTGTTCAGGCCCCTGCTGGAGTTTTCAAGAAAAAGTTTTCACATCTTAGCATGGGTACAAAGAAAAAAGCAAACGAACCGGTCAGCGTGGATTTCTTCAGAGGCAACGAACTATTGGACCAAAGGAGACCGTGGCGCCTTGAGGGGAGGGCCGCATCGAGCCACAAGAGGATTTGGGTTCTAAGCGATGGAGTCCGGTTGATGAGGAAGAATCGAAGAGTCCTGTCGATATCAATGATGGAACAGCCAAAAAATGGTCAAATCCGTTCGAGAATCCTTGCGAGAATTTTTCCTCAAAAACACTCGCTCTATTGGAGTGAATGGTGCCGGAGGTCGGAATCGAACCGACATGAGCTTGCGGCTCGCGGGATTTTGAGTCCCGTGCGTCTACCAGTTTCACCACTCCGGCATGAAAACAACTATAAGAAAAAGGATTCCGTATGTCAATTCCAAAAATGACGGACCCCGTGTCCATCGTCTCCCTACAAGGGAGATGGGTATAAACAGAAGGCAAATCTGATTTGACAACACATTTTGCGCTGTGTTATTTTTAATTTTTGTGGGGCTGTAGCTCAGCTGGGAGAGCGCTTGAATGGCATTCAAGAGGCCGACGGTTCGATCCCGTTCAGCTCCACCATTTAATCTTTTTATTCGGGGCTTTTCCGGTTTATAGCCTAAAGCTAAACCCGCCGCATCGACAAGCCTTGGGTTTCATCCCCTCCGCCGTTGAAAATGTCGGAAATCGTCTAAGAATCTCCCATAAAGACTCTGTAGAGGATTATCTCATCGAGAACACTTCCCTGAAAGCGTGATTCTTGGGTTTCGTCCCGCAATGCACAGGTTTCCATAAAATGATGTAGCAGTTGAAGGTGAGGCATCTACACATTGAGCCAGGAAACCCTGAGATAATTGACCGGGATAAAGAAGGAGAATCCGCCGAATTCTTTGAATGCGGCGGATTCTCTCCGGTTAAAGGTTAAATGGGAAGGAGGAGAGAAGGTGCTCGTTCTGTTAAACAGGAACGAGCCATAAGGAAAATTCAATTTGGATCAATGCTTTTTGATTTTGCGGCTCCAATTCGAATAATCGCGTCTACAATGATCAAAACAATGATGAAGGAATTAATGAGCGCCAATTCGCTGGCTGTCGCATGGATCATAGGGTCCTCCCACGATACTTTAACGTCAATAAAGTATAAAGCACATTCCATGCCAAACATAAGGTTCATCAATTCATTGAAATTGCTTAGAATTTTATGGATAGAGGATGTGAATTTAATTACTAAATAGAAAGAAAATTTATACTTTGCGGAGGAAGCACTAAGAATTGTATTAACGATCGGAAAAATAAGGAAAAAACTGATTGAGACATTAAGTCACGGATAGTCCCCGTAATGCCAAAAATCGACTTCTCCGGTTTCTATGCAGAGGAACGACGGGATATCAGATGGAACTCGAAAATAGTGAATTGCCCTTAAGATAGGTCTTTATAAAATCCTGCTGTCTCGGTTTGTTCAGCCTTGCCGTTAGGAAGTGTAGGGTGGCTGTTGTGCGGAGCTTATTAGGAAATTTTTCAAAATAGTCCTATCCTCCGAAGAGATGTCTTCAAATCTCACTCCGGTTCGGTAATCCCATGTCCAATCCCTTCTGAGATGAATATCCGTCCAAACCACCTGGACAACCGCCTCAATAATATTTAATCCGGGCCGAATAGGAAGAAATAATTTCAACGCCAGATGTTGACCAATTCCCATTTTCTCCGGAAGGCAGACAAGTAATCCTCCTTCGCTGGCATTGGCGGCTCGAGCGTATTTGAAGAGCGAGTTGGTTTTACTATACTTAACCGGCAAAGCCACAGTAAATCTGGCGCACTCTCTCTTTTCCGGGGCAAGCTTCTTTTCCATTAACGACATTCTCCTTGCTCCCATTTGGTTTGTCTTTATGGCACTTAATAGCAAGAATTATGCCAGAGAGAGCTTAGCCGCCTTGGCCCCGTAACTTACGGGAGTTTGAGGCTTAATCCAGACGATATACGGAGGCTTAGGTTGGGATATCGCCTGGCAGGAAGTGACTTATTGTCGGGGATAGAACGATTTTCGACAGTTATTTCCCTTGCGCTGTGCGAGTGACATCGAATTAGTTTAAGACCACCATGAAGGCTCCTGAGGTAGGAAACAAATGATATCCTTCTAATCCCCATCCTGCGACTTATTCGTTGAAAACGGAATGAAGTTCACGTATGATTATTGAGAACAGGAAGAGAGGGATATCATGCAAGAGGAGACGAGCCAGACAGAAGTGACCGACTCTTTCCATTGGGACAGACTTTCCGCACTTCATCCGACGGATGTTTGCAACCGAACAGAGGCCATCTATCACCCCACCCGGGAAGGCTTCCTACTGCCGGTCTATAATCTTCGGTACCTCATTCTCCCAAAAGAAAAAAAGATTCTGCGTGTGGAAAGAAATGATAAACCCGTTGAGGAGACGCTCCATCCTTACTTCTATCTGATGGTCCTCGTTTATCTGACGGAAGCCAAAGACATCAAACCCGCACATACCTGGATCAGTGAGAAAGATCTTAAGGGGGGATCTACCTTTTTCCGGGGTCCTCATCATCTTGAAGTGGAGGAGCTGATAAGCCTTTCCGGAAAGGATCCGGAGGCATTTCTTAAGGTTGGTAAGAGACTGGGGGGGAGTGAAATCCTTTATGGCGATAAGGGGTTCGCCTTGGAGGTATTTCCAAAAGTCCCGCTTGCCTATATCCTGTGGAAAGGGGACGCGGAATTTCCGCCAAAGATCAGTGTCCTGTTCGACTCCACGATCGAGTTCCACCTCCCTTTGGATATCATATGGTGCATGGTGGCTGAGACGAGCCGCCGTCTCGCCGAACACTTTGTTCCTTGAGGAAGCAACACGCTGAATGGTAGTCTTGCCACCACCCGGCTGCTATTGCTATCCGGGGAAACTTCATTTATAGTTGTCACATTTTTATCAAACATCATGGGAGGAGGAAACTGGCTTATGAGAATGGTGAAGTTATCGGTATGGGCATTCGTGGTTCTTGCACTGGCAATGTTCTGGGTAGGTTGTTCAAAACCGCCTGAAGCAGAAAAGGAGGCTGCAAAGAAAGCCATGGAGGATGCCATCTCCGCTGGCGCAGAAAAATATGCCACGGCTGATCTGGAAGCAGCCAAGAAGATATGGGATACCGCGGACTCCCAGATGAAAGAGAAGAAGTACAAGGAAGCGAAGCAGAGCTATCTTGATGCGAAGGCGGCTTTCGAGAAAGCGGCGGCCGCCGTTGAGGCCGGAAAGAAGGCCGCCGCCAATCAGGCGAAGGGTACCCTGAATGCCGTTGAAGAGGATTGGAAAAAATTAAACGCCACTGCCCAAAAAATGGAGAAGAAACTGAAAGAAAGGAAGCAGGCATGGAAGGCTGATGCCAAAGCAATTAACGACGGCTTGGAGAGGGCAAAAGAAAGGATCGCCTCGGCCCCTGCCGAAGCCAAAGCCGAGCTGGATGAGCTGAAAGCCATGATCGACAGGTGGAAGACCACCTTCAAGGAAATGGCCAAGGCTCCGGCAAAACCTAAAGCAACCAAAAAGAAGAAAACGGCGTGAAGGCGTTTCATTTTACTGGATTGGGCCGACCCTCTGCGGGTGACATCTCGGCGTATCTTTAAATAACTTAGGCCTGAACCTTCAACTATAATCCGGAATCACCCAATGAGGTCGTGATGTCGCCCAATTCTTCAAGGTTTCAGGCAGCCAATCCCCAAGGCCTTTTGCCATGTAGAACCGGGGGAAAAGTAGCCCATCGTAGGGTTCGATCACTCCCTCCTCTGTAGCCTTTTTTGCCAGAGGGGTGTGCGGATAAATGCGGACGCCCGCCGTAATCTTCAAGGCGTCCAATTTAAGGGAGTCAGCAAAAGCAAGGCTTTCTTCAACGGACTCGCTTGTTTCACCCGGACTTCCAAGTAACAAAAATCCCATTTGTCTTATCCCCCGCTCAGAAAATATCTCTGAGATTTGCCGCACGTCTCCAGGGATAAATCTTTTGTTCATATTCTTCAGGATTCGTTCAGAACCACTTTCAAACCCTATACTCACTTGCTCGCAACCGGCTCTGGCCATATGCGCGACCAGTTCTTTATCCGCGTGCACAGGGTAAAGGATGCTCCACCATTTTATATCCAGGTCTTGATCGATAAGCTTACGACAGATCTCCTTGGCATAGGAGGCCGGGAGGTTGAAGGTATTATCAACGAAGTAGAAATGACGAACTCCGGCTTTCCGCCACCGAGCAATCCACTCCACAATCCTCTCGGGAGAATGCCTTCGCAGAGTCCGACCTTCGATAATCCCCGTACTACAGTAACTACAGCTCAAAGGACATCCACGTCTTGTCTGAACCGGCATCCAGAGTTCTTCTTTTCGAGAAGGTGTTGACCAGAGGTCTGGATTGGGAAGAGGCAAACTATCCAGGCTCTTCGCAAACATTCTTTCACACGGAAGACCATAACCGGGAAGATAAAGACCCGGCAATCCCCGAAGGCTGTCCCCTTGCTCTATCCGTTCTACCAAGTCCGGAAAAATCACTTCTCCCTCGCCCTGAATCCCCATATCTGCGCCCAAAAAGGACAGGGCGCCTTCTGGAAACAGGCTGTATCCTGCTCCACCCAAGACAATCCTGGCCCCTGAAAGACTTCGACAACCCGCTACGATTTCTTTAACCGGACCCAATAAGAATCTGGGATGTTCCATATTTTGATCATCAATGTTCCTCACCGATAGTCCGATCAGATCAGGGCGAAATCCTTCGAGCGCCTCTTTGAGAACGGACGCCGTATCCTTTTCGGTCATCAAATCCACCATGGCCACGTCATGCCCTGTTTTTTGGGTTGCGGCGGCCACGCACGCCAGACCAAGGGGCAGGGCGGGCATATTTATCTTTTCCGTGTTGGCAGAAACAAAAAGGACTCTCATTGTCTTAAATCCGAATTCCCTCCCGGAAGCGGGTATTCCATATCCTATGCGCTTCGCGCCATGGGATAAATGATCGAGCAGTTCGTTCCTTCAATCTGCAATTTGAAATCTGCAATCCGAAATTTGTGGTTTCTTTTCTTATTCAACCCTGGCGTAGGCATGGCTGAGGACGACCCCGCGCTCCGTTCGGCACTGGATTAAATAACGCCCTTCTTTATCCCTCCATCCCTCTGTCACGAGGGTGTCGCCCGGATAAACCACTCCGGATAGACGGGCTTTGAACTCCTTGAATCGCTCCACATCACCCTGGCAGGCGTTGTACAAAATAGCTCTCACGGCGTGGCCGTACGTGCAAAGGCCGTGGAGGATGGGGCGAGGAAAACCACCCATCTTGGCAAAATCGGGGTCCACGTGCAGAGGGTTGATGTCGCCGCAGAGGCGATAGAGGGCTGCCTGGTTTCCGGGAATGAAATAGGAGGCCGTAAAATCCGGCTGGGTCCCCTTTGGAGGTTCAAGCGCTTCGGCTTTGGGGCCGGGGGCTCCGCCGAAGCCTCCTTCGCCCACGTAGAAAATGCCGGCCTCAGCCTCGGCCAGGAGCTCACCCCTCTCTGTCATGACCTTCATCCGCCAGATGAAAAGCGCCCCTTTGCCCTTGTCATAGATATCGGTAATCCCTCCTTCGACGAGGGTCTTCCCCTCGGGTGGAATCGGACGATGGAGCTTTATTCCCTGCTCCCCGTGAATGAATCTGGAAAAGTCCACATTCTTCATCTCTTTGAAGAGTTCCTTAAACAACGGGCTGCCCATCACGACGCTGAAGCTGGGAAAGACCTTCAGCCCCCCTTTGACGTTCTCGTAGATAAATGGAAGTTCCTCTGCTTGGGCACCGATTCCCAAGGCATAGAGGACCGCGTCCTTCCATGTATATTCGAAGGAGCGCGGGCCGTATTTCTTGCCAATCACGTTCAAATCAATCATGCGTATCTCCTTTCTTCTGGCCGGCAAGCGCCCCGCAAGCCTCGCCTTGCCTGCCTGCCGATAGGCAGGTAGGCGGGGTTAAGGGGCACAATATGGAATAATATTACAATGCCGGGAAGCCCCGGCCTGTGGCCGGAGAGCTTCACTCCTGCTCAATCTTCTAAAACTCCAGCCCAGGGGAACGATGGGTTTGACGTTCAAGAAATGGGCTGGAGTTGGGCAAAGCGGCAAGCAAATGTAAATGGCGTTTTAAAAGGCGTCTAAAAGATATCCCCGATTCTTCCCTTTATAAAATCATGGACCTTTAAAACGAGGTCAAACCATACCTTGTCACTCGTTCGAATAATCTCTGCACCGATTAGGTAATCTCCCCCCGGCTCGTCTTCAATACAATATTTAATCTTTCCGGTGAACGGGATTTCCTTTGTAAGCGATTTGGGCACCGAGATCAAGCACTCAATGGGTGAATCAACCGTGAATCGACATCGGCTTTTTATGCTGATCCCCCTAGAGCTAAAATTAAAGAGTTCGGCATCCACAGCGTCACCGGAGACTGTCGTGAGTTTGAAGAGGATGTACTTCCTATAAATTTCAGGCACCACATATCTTTCTTCCTTCCGCCTTTCACTCATTGATCAACCTACACGATCACCCCGTCCCTTCACCTCCCCATCGGTATCTGAACGGATGACCCCGGATCTTATTTCTCCAACTGAGTTAATTTGCTCCCCGATCGGGTTACATAAATGTGCGAGAACTCCGAGTCTTTGGCCGCACCGTGCCAGTGTTTCTCGCCCGCAGGAATAAGAACAATATCTCCTGCCACAATCACCTTCTCTTCAGTTTCTGTGGCGATCATCCCTTTTCCGGAGGTGACCACCAGGATTTGTTCACTGTCGTGGGCATGAAATTTGTTGCGAACCCCTTTCCCGAAATTCACAACACTGACGTCGAACTCTTTACTGTCGGGCAAAAGAACCTGTCCCGTCACATCCGGGCCGGTAAAAATGGGGTTTTTGAATGGTTCCTTTTTAACTTCACTGATTTTGACGACCCTCATGTTAAACTCCTCAAACCCTGTCGAAAAAAGGATAAGACCTCGCTTTTGGTTAAGTTGAATATACGAGAAACGGAGTGGTATGTCAAAAAAAAGACAAACCGTGGAGGAGGGGAAATCATTCCCGTTGCTGATTTAGACTCAAGGCCGTATCTTAGCCCCTAACTTCAGCTCTTCTTCCTTCATCCCATAGAGGGCGTCCAGCAGTGCGATCTGGAAGCTGCCAGGACCAAAAGCCTTGGCAGCCGCCTTTTCGCCTGCTAAGCCAAAATAGGACAGGCCCGTGGCGGCTGCTTCCAAATGGTCAGGGCAGACGGCGAGGAAGGCGCCGATCATCACCGTCGCGGCACAGCCTGTTCCCGTGACATGACTCATCATCTCATGTCCGTTCATGACACGGCAGACCCGCTCACCATCGGTGATCAAATCCACCGCACCGGTGACGGCAAGCGTTGTCCCGAGCTCTTTGGAAAGTCCTATCACCGTCTCTGCGACCTGATCCACGGTGTGGACGGAATCGACTCCCTTTGTGCTGAACCCTGATTTTTCTCCGGCCAGAGAGAGGATCTCCGAGGCATTCCCGCGAATCACCTGGATCGAAACCTCTTCAATGAGTCGCCTGGCAGAATCGGTCCGCAGCCGGGTGGCCCCTGCGCCCACGGGGTCGAGAATCACCGGGACATGCAGCGCATTCGCCCGCTTCCCGGCTCTTCGCATCGCCTCGACCCAGGAAGGGCTTAGGGTGCCGATATTCAGCACCAATGCCCCTGCCAAAGAAACCATCTCCTCTACCTCCTCTGCCGCATGGGCCATGACCGGAGACGCCCCGCACGCAAGAAGGGCATTGGCGGTAAAGTTCATGACGACGTAATTCGTAATGTTGTGAACGAGAGGTCTTTTTTCACGAACCCGTCTCAAGTTCTCCGCGGCCTTCTGAGCCATGTCTTGGTCGAACATCCTGTTTTTCCCCTCCTGATTTTTATTGAACTACGGACCCATGAGGAGCGCTCTTGGGACTCTCAGGTTTCAGAGTCCTTTGCAAGTCGGAAATGATCCCAGCCTGAAAGTTTGACCGTACGTCTATCGCCTTCGGGGAGCAGCAGGATGATCTCCCGGGCTCCCCCTGTGATTTTCCCCACTTCTGTCAACGGGACGGGACAGCACCGGGCAGCGATGGAGCGAAGGAGGGTCACATCCTGCGGCCGGCAGGTGATCACCAGTTCGTAATCATCACTCTCACCCAGGAAGAGGTCGTACGGGTCTCGGTGGAGCATGAGAGCGGCCTCGCGGAGAGCTTCACTCACAGGCAGTTTCTCTTTAACCAATTCAGCCCCCACTCCACTCTCTTCGCAGATATGTCCCAGATCCCCCAGAAATCCGTCGCTCGTGTCGATCATGGCTGTAGCAGGGCCGGCTTTGGCAATCGCTTCCCCAAGCTGAGCCCTGTGGGAAGGGGTGTTATAAATCTTGACCAATGGATGTCCCAATATGTTCGAGTCATCCGATGCACGGAGCAAGAGTTGCAGCCCGGCAGCCGCCTGGCCTGGATATCCCGTAACCAGAATGGCATCTCCTGGCTTTGCCCCGGAACGGCGCACCCCCTTTCCCTGCTCAACCTCCCCGACCAGCGTAATATCGATGAACATCCCGTTTCCCGATGATGTGAGGTTGCCTCCGATGATAGAGGCACCCAAGGGGTTCAATTCCACAAGAAACCCGCGGTACATCTCTTCGACATCCCGGACAAAGATCTCTGCCTTCAATCCGAGTGAGACGAGGGCATACAGAGGTCTTCCTCCCATGGCCCCGATGTCGCTGATATTTAGCGTCATGGCACGGCGCCCTAAATCATGGGGACTAATCTTTCCGGGCAAATAGTGACGGCCTTCCACCATGCAATCGCACGTGATCAAAACTTCATATCCGGACCGTGGGAGGAAGGAGGCCGTATCGTCGCCGATTCCAACGGTGACCCGTTCGGATCGAATCCCCTCCTTGTTCAGGAGACTGCTGATTCTCCGAATGAGCCCGAACTCCCCGATATCGCTTACCCTCTCAGGCATGTCGCTCACCCTCCAGCAAACGTCGAAGGCATTTGGCCGCCTCCGCGGGGTCCTTCTGACAACAAACAGCAGAGATGACGGCAATACCATGTACCCCTGTCCGGATAACCTCTGGTGTATTGTCTCTCGTGAGGCCGCCGATGGCAATAATGGGCAGAGGAATTTCTTCCACAACCTGTTTCAGGAGGCCAAGCCCGCCTGCCGGGCCCGCGTCTTCCTTGGAGGCTGTGAAGTAGACAGGACCAAAACCGATATAGTCCGCGCCTTCCAAAAGACACTTTCGAGCCTCTTCCTTATTACCCGCCGATCCACCGATGACGGCTTCTTCGCCCAGGAGTTTTCTGGCGAGGGGGATGGGAAAATCATTCTGTCCCAGATGGACACCGTCTGCATGAGAAGCGATGGCCACATCCACACGATCATTGACGATAAAGGTCGCGCCGGCTCTTTTGCATAAGGCTTGCATCTGCTCGGCAATGCGGATCATCTGCCTCGTCTCCCCGCCCTTCTCGCGAAACTGGATCGTATCCGCCCCGCCGGCAATGGCAAACTCGGCAAGCTCCAGATGGGAGAATTGGGTCTGAAGGCAAGAATCCGTGAGGACGTGGAATTTTCCAATCTTCTTCACTTTTTTCCCCTCATCCCCTCTTCCCAAGTCTGACCCTGAATCCCTCTGGGCTGGAGGCCACCGTAAGGGTTCTCATCCTGTCTTTTCCTGTTTCAGCTCTTCAGAGAATCGTTCTTCGAGAAACTGGTAGATTTTCTCACCGATCTTAAGCCCCAACTCGATGAACTCGGGTCCATAGATCTTCCCCGTCTCCGTGCGGAAGGTTCCTTTGACCATGGAAATTCCTTCCATCCCCTTTGGAAACCTCCGAATCAGGGGCGCCATGCGAGCCCTTGAGGAGCGGAGCATCTGCCAAAGGGTATGGGTAAAATTGTCCGGACCCCAGCGGAATTTGTCGGCATCGTAAAGCGCGTCGCTAATCATCTGGCCGACGGGCGAGTCAATTCTCTTGGGCTCAACGAAGGCTTCGTGGTTCCCAATGGCTTCCATGATATATTCTCTTTTCTCAGGAAAGATGGAGAACTCCTGCAACAATTTGAAAGCTGCAGAGGCGCTCGCCTTAGCGTGGTCTTTTTCATTGCGCCGCATGTCATGCAGAAGGCCGGCAATCTGGGCCAGGAGGCATGCCTCGCGCCTCAAAGATTCCCACAGGGAAAGTCTCTCCCCTTCGATATAAGCCAGGGCCCCGGCTTCCAAAGCCACCTTTTCGGAGTGGTCTATTCCATGGCCGAGGTCATCCTTTAATTCGTTGAGGACCAGGGTGCGGCATCTCGTAACCTGTGAGTCTTCATTAAAAAGGGAGCGAGACAGGTGAAGGGGCTCTCTGCAGCAAACATAAAAGCTGGGTTGAGGAAAAGAGGCGGCAATGTCTTGAGAGGCAGTCATCATCTCTTCGTAAATGTCTTTCATCAATCTTCCCCGAAATCAACCCCCCTCATCCCTTCCTTTCCCCCTCTAGACTACATCGCAACTATAAAACCCGGGTCCAAACAAGACGGAAGAGACAGTCGGGTTGAAGAGCTTTAGGGCGGCAACCTTTACACTTGAGATTCAAATGTTCAAAACCCATGAGACGATTCCATTCCCCGCAGGCACCGATTAGCCATTCCCAAAAGACCGCATTCTAAATGCTTCAAACCCGACAACCTCTCCCGTCAACGCCGCTATTGTGACACAACCTCATCGGCGAGAGGGGAGAGTTATGTAAGAATTTAACGTTACGGGTAACGGGCTCTCATGGAACGACCGGAAAAACTCCGCAATCTCTTACTTTCTTCATCAGGCGAAAGGGTATGTGTCCCTATTTAAGGCTTCTCGATCAAAATGTAAAGATCGCCTTCATGTCGCAGATGCCCCGCGGTCAACTCGGCGTAGGGACCGCTTCCCCAGAAGATATCCGCCCTTCCAGCCCCCTTGATTGCCCCACCGGTATCCTGGTTTACAACAAAACGGGAGAATGTGGTCCAGCCGATGATCTCCCCCTGATCGTTGATAGAGGGCTTCTGGCATACAATGAACCCGAGTGCCCCCTTGGGAAAAATCCTTGAATCTAAAGCAATCGATCTTCCCGGGGTCAGGAGCACACCGATACTGCCCAAGGGACCGTTCTCGACCTGCCGGAAGAACACGTAAGAGAGGTTGTAATTCAGAACCTCCTCGAGGACCTCCGGGTTCTCGGTCAAGTACTTCCTGATGGCTTGCATGGACATCCCTTCGCGCGTGAGAAACCCCTTATCGATCATGTACCGCCCGATGCTCCGGAAAGGTCGGCCATTGGAGGCCTGGTAGTTAACCAGGAGTTCCTTTCCGTCGGGGAACCTGAGCCTGCCCGATCCCTGGATGTGGAGAAAAGTCACATCCAGGCGGTCTTTTAGCCACGCCAACTCAAGCCCCTTCCCTGCCAGCACCCTTTCGGCATCGATCTGGTGCCTGGAGTAGTAAGGCAGGACCTTTTTGCCTTCGATTCTCGCGATGATGTTCTCCCCCTTAAATTTCTCACCGAAGGGAGACAGGTCGATTCTTATCAGATCGCCGGGCGGACGGTACAGCGGATACTTGAAGACCTCGTCAGGAGCCAGGCTCCCTTCATAAATAGGCTCATAATACCCTGTGAAAAGGATCCGCCTTTCTCCAACCCGACCCGTGGCTCGGTAAATCCGAAACTTCCTCTTGATCTCCCTGCTCAGGTCATCCGGGTCAAGCCCTTTTGCCAGGAGATCCAGGAAAGCCTCCTGGCTCTCACGCACCTGCCTGCTTGTAAAATCGTCGGGTCCGTAATGAAATACTGTCTCAGGGCCGAGGCGATCCAGGTACTCCATGCTCCTTCTAACGGCCAGGGTCAGGGAGTCAAGATCCATGTCATCGCGAAACACCGGAGAAAAGAGGCGGATCTGTCTGAGAGCCTCCTCTGGCCGCTGCGCCTCTTTTTTCAGTACAGGGTAGCAGCCTGCACCCATCATCGTAGTTAGAAGGACGACGGCGATGAAGAAAACGTTTCTAACCCTTTTGATCGTCACCGAGAATCCTGCCTTTTCCCCTCACCTTTTACCAGGCTACATTTTTAATTTTTTTTCCAGCTCCTGAACCAGCTTCTCGATCTCTTTCCGCTCCTCCGGGTTCAACTTGTCCTCTGCCAGACGTTTCTTTAAGGCAAGCAGTTGCTGCTGGTAACGATATTCCTCACAGGATGAAGCCATCTCCTGAACCCTTATAGTAGACAGGATATAAACGCCGTATTCCGAAATCTCAAATTTCCAAATTATCCTTCATCCACAGCTTAACCCGACAGCCGTCTCAGGCTGATACGGGTGGACGGCGGCCGGCCCATGGCCGGGCAGACTCAAGCTGTGCTGCCAGACGAAAAAGGGTTGCTTCGTCCCCAAACCGCCCCACAAAGTGGACGCCTACAGGAAGTCCTTGAGCATTCCAGTACAGGGGAACCGACATGGCCGGCTGGCCGGTGACATTGCAGATCGGCGTGAAGGGAACGAAAGCCTCCGCTCGCCGGAGGCCGTGCAGAGGGTTCTCAGGAGGCGAATCGAAAGTTCCCAGAGGGACGGGAGGCTCGGCGAGTGTGGGGGTGAGCAAGACATCATACTTGAGGAAAAATCGGGCAATGTCTCGGGCCACCCTCTGAAGGAGAGTCAGGGAAAGCAAATAGGACGATGCGCTCTGCTGGCGTCCCATCTCATACAGAGCCCAGGTGAGCGGTTCGAACTTATCCTGGATAAGAGCCTGCTTCGTTGCAAGTCCCAGGCCTTCCATTGTCCAGGCACATCCCGCTGAAAACAACACCATGAATGCCCGGCCCACCAACTCCCCATTTATCTCCGGGGCCGCCTCCACCACCTTATGCCCCAGGTCGGTACAGAGTGCAGCTGCATCCTGCACCGCGCTGATGCAATCCGGGTGCACCTTCACATTTGTGGGTGTTGTGACAGTAAAAGCGACACGCAGCTTGCCTGGGTCAGCTCCCACTTCTTGAAGGAACGGACGTGCCGGGGGTGGCGCCCAGTAAGGATCGCCCACGTCAGGACCTGCCGTCGCATCGAGAAGGGCTGCACTGTCCCGAACGGAGCGGGTGACTGCGTGATCGATAACCAATCCGCTAAAAATATCGCCCAGATCCGGCCCAAAGGGATTGCGCGCCCGGGTAGGCTTGAGACCGAAGAGACCGCAGCACGAGGCCGGGATGCGGATCGACCCGCCGGCATCATTGGCATGAGCCATCGGAACGAGACGGGCAGCCACCGCCGCTGCTGACCCCCCGCTTGAGCCGCCAGGAGTCCGATGAATGTCCCAGGGGTTATGGCTGGGGCCGAACAAACGGGGCTCGGTGGTCGGAAGGATACCCAGCTCTGGTGTGTTTGTCTTCCCGACGATGATTAAACCGGCCCGTCTCAGCCGGGTTACCAATTCACTTTCATGATCCGGTACAAAGTTACGAAGAAAGGCTGTGCCCATAGTCATTCGCACCCCGGCATAAGGGGCTCCGAGGTCTTTCAGCAGAAAAGGCACGCCCGCGAAAGGACCATCGGGCAATTTGCCGGCGGCTGCTTCGCGAGCCTGTTCATACATTGGCGTCACCACCGCGTTGAGAGCAGGGTTCAGGCGCTCAATCCGCTCAATCGCAGCCTCTAAGAGCTCAATCGCCTTGACCTGCTTCTGTCGCACTAACGCGGCGAGGGCAGTTGCATCGAGGGAGGTGAATTCATCCGCTTTCGCCATAAATATTCCTCCTTTTCATGAAGGGGGCAGATCAAACGAAAAAACGTTCTCTTTTTTAGGATAGAAGGAAGAAAGATGTTTTGCAAGAAGAAAATCTGAATCTTGACGTAGAGGGCCGACTAAAAGATCTCTCCCATTCTTTCTTTTATAAAATTGTGGACCTCCGAAAAAATCTCAAAACCCGGCCGATCGCTGGTTTCAATAATCTCTGCACCCATCAGGTAATCTCCCTCTAACTCATCTTGGAGACAATACTTGATCTTCCCCACAAACGGAATCTCCTTTGTAATGGATTTTGGCGCGGAGATTAAGCACTCAATGGATGAATCAACCGACAATCCGTATGAACTTTTCATCCGGATACCCTTTGGACTAAAATCAAGGAGTTCCATTGGTACAAATTCACCGGAAGCCTTCCTCACTTTCAAGAGGATATACTTCCGGTATATTTCCGGTACAACGTGTCTTTCTTCCTCTCGCCTCTCTAACATTTATCAACCTGCCTTCTGTAAAAAAAGGACTGAAAAACGGTAGCGTCTCAAAAAGCGCATGCGCTCCGGCTGTTAAGACCGCTCACGATGATGTCTCTGAAGACAGTTATATTATTCCGGCACCTCGGAGAGCATGGAAGTGGCCCGCCCCTTCGGGCTTCAGAAAGAGGGAGCGGGCGCACCATAGCAGATAAATTATTTCTTATACTTCTCGATCATCCAGGGCGGTATCTTAATGGGGACCATACCCTTGTATGTGACTTCAGGTGACTCCGGGGTCATCTTCCACTTGTTGGGCCAGACACCCGCTATTTTCCCATCCTGCCATTGGGTAGCAAGACCGGTCAGGAACCCCGGTCCAAAGGTCAGGTCATGGAGGGGCCGGCCTTCGGCATTCTTCATATATTTTACCGTGCCGGAAGGAACCTTGTACACACGCTCCTCCAGGATGGATACAATCTTGTCAGAATCCAGACTTCCGGCCTGCTCAATGGTCGGTGCAAGCCCGTAGACAATAGCGGCGTAGGTATCCGCCGTGTAAGTAGGCACCTCGCCGAATTTTTTTATATAGCCATCAACAAATGGCTTTGTGAGTTCATTCTGTTCAACACTACGGGCATAGGTATTCGAGGTCATAACATAGTTGCCCATCCCCTGGGTTGCCTGCCAGAACCCCTCCTTCTGGGCCTCCACATTGATGCCGACCTGTACGGCTGGGATCTTGAGTTCGCCCGCCTGTCTGGCAAACGGAATCCCCACCGAGGAGGAAAAGATCATATAAATGATATGGGCCTCTGAACGCTGGATAGCGGACAGTTCGGCTGTGACATCCGTGGCCACCGGAGAGGGTCTCCAAACGCCTGCCACCTCCATACCCATTTTCGGGATGGTTGCCTCGCCCGCTGGGACCATCGGATCCGCCCACATAGCCTTTTCTACGACGATAGCCACTTTTATTTTGGGTATGTTCAAGGATTGTTTCAATACGGCTGCGACGGTACCCAAATGGAAGAATGACGCTCTGACAAGGTTTGTGGAGTTGTAAGGGGTGCCCCGGAAAAAATATTTATAGGTGTTGTAATTCTTTCCCACCCGCTCGCAGAGCTCATTATGAGCAGCCCCACAGCCGATAAAGATCTTTTTGTGATCCATGGCAATGTCCTGCATGGGCAGGACGGCCTCCGTCCGGAAACCGCCAACAACGAAATCCACCTTGTCCTGGGTCATCAAACGCTCCATGGCGTTGGTAGCATCGGTAACGTTGAGGAATTCGTTGGAATCTGCCTGAACAAGAGTGATCTTCATCTTTTTGTTGCCAACCTGTATGCCCCCTTTGGCGTTAATCTCGTCGGCGGCCATGGTCGCCCCGTTCCAATGGCCTATGCCCTGCATAAATTTCATCGGGCCGATCACGCCGATCTTAATCTCCTGCGCAAAAGCAACTGCCCAGGACGACACCATGAATAAGAAGACCATTACCAATACGAAAATTCCTTTGCTTAACCTGTTCATTTGACCCTCCTTTCTTTTTTCTACGGTATCCCCGCTATGGAAATACCGATCCTCGACCCCCATTTATTCGCCATCCCCCCTTTCTTTTCTCTATTCCCCAGAATACTACACCCAAAATTGGGGATGCCGCCTGCGGCAAAGAACTCAACCCTCGGTAGAGAAACTCGCCTATGGCTGGTAGCTCAGTCCTCGGCTGGTAAACATAGCTTGAATTTACTGCCTTAAAGCGTTTGGTGTCGTCCGCGGGTAGCAGCGGGAACTAAAAACCTAATTCCTTATAGCACCTATGAGCGACTACTCTATCAGAAAAAGAACTCGCTGGCAAGGGTATAATATAGTAAGGATATCTTCCTGAGAACCCAGTCCGTCTGATCAAAAACCGACCCGAAAAGGGATAGACCTAACAACCTGTACTATTTTTGACCCAATTGGTCGGGATGTCAATAACTAATTTCCAATTTCGGGTTGTAGAGGGTAAAGAGGAGGTATTCCCACCTCTCTTTCGACAGTTGAATTTAGGCATTTGACGAAAGGAGTCTAACGTAGCATGATTCAAATAGTTCGATATCATCTTCGCCATCCTGACTAATGGATTTTCAAGGAGAGGATACCTATATCATGAAACAGAAGGCGAACCCGCCAGCGGTGATCACAAAAGACTGTATTGGCTGCCAGCGATGCGTCGCGATCTGTCCGAGTTTTGTCCTGGAGATGGTTGAGGCCAAGGCCGCAGTGGTCAGGGGTGACTGGTGCATCGGCTGCGAGCACTGTGGAGCGGTATGCCCGACAGCAGCCATTCTTCATGGTGGAAGCGTTTTGGATAGCCACCCGGGCCGAGTGGAGGCCCCCGCAACGTCTCCTGAGATTTTGGAGCTCCTCCTACGCGAGAGGCGCTCGGTCCGGCTCTACACCGGCGATCTTGTCCCGGAGGAGGTCTTGAATAAGGTCCTCGATGCGGGAAGATATGCGCCCACCGGGTCGAACAGTCAGAATGTCCACTATGTGGTGCTGACATCGCCTGATCGGATTGCCGAGTTACGAAAGAGGACGATAGCCTTTTACGATAAAATGTTTTCGCGAATTCGGGGACGGTTCGGTATGTTCATCGTCTCTCTCGTGGCGGGCCGAAAGATTGCAGAATACCTGCGCGAATCACTCCCTAAGATGGAGTACGCAAACGAACTGATCAGGCAAGGCAAAGATCGCCTCTTCCATCATGCGCCCGTCGTGATCATCGCCCACGCCGAATCCTGGGATAGAAGCTCGTCATTCAACTGCTCGGTGGCCCTCTACAACTGCTCCTTGATGGCCCATACCCTGGGGCTTGGCTGTTGTTTCAACGGCTTTCTGGTGAACGCGGTAAACCATTCCTCTACGATCAAACGATGGCTGGGTATTCCGACGGACCATAAATGTTACTCGGCGATGACCCTCGGCTTTCCGGATGTGAAATATTTGCGCCTTGTTCATCGCCATCCTCCCAAGATGGGTGAAATCGTGTAAAGTGACCGGATCAGGCCTTTTGCGCCGGTCATGCTGACCTCGATTTCACGGATAAATTTTCCATTTTAATTCGTGCAGATGTATCCATAGGCGCATCTGCCGCAATGGCTCTTCGGGTTGACCGTCGGCAGAAAAGGCTGATCGGGATTCACGATTTCTCTCAGGAGACTGAAAATGACCTGGGTCAGATTCCCGAAATGCTTCTTGAACTGGGCTTCATCTTTGAAAAGCGGAACTTCAATATCGGAGTCGATCCTTGTCCTTCCGAGCAGTAAGAACAGGCAATCGATGGTTTCCGGTTCTTCTCCTGTTAGATGAGAATAGGTGATAAGATAAAATGGGAGCTGAAGGGTGGTTATGACTTCGCTCCAGGAATCCCTGTTTTTGAGGTCGAGTTTATCGGTATGGATGGTGAGGTAATTTTTGTTGGCGGAAGTCTTATAATCGATAATCGCTGTCCTCTCTCCCCTCTTCTCGACTCTGTCAAGCCGTGCCCCGAGTTTGAAGGAATCCTTTACGACATCGATCCTTTGCTCAAGACCAATGATTTTTGTTTGAAACTCCCTGAGCTTCGGCACCTGATAATTCTTTATGAAATCCCTCAAATGGTTCTCCACCTGGCTCCTGAGCAGATAGACCTCACCCGTCGGGTCTTTACCGTATTGCTCTTCAAAACGCATCCGGATGACCTTCTCGAATTCCTTGAGATTGATCTCCTTCTCCGTCAGGACAGACCCTTTCTTCCCCTTGAAGTAATCGCAAAGGACCAGGTGAACAAAGGATCCAATTTCCTCCTTCTCGAATTCCTCTGAAATGACCTCTCTTTCCCTCAGGCCGAGAACATATTCATAATAGAACTGGAGGGGGCAATGGAGGTAGGTGTTTAATGAACTCGCGCTGAAAGAATATTCCTTCAAGAATCTTGCCATCTCCGCGGTCTTGTCGATGGGACGGGGGTTTTTCTCTCTCAGGCTGACGGCGTACTGGATGGTCTTCACATACCTCTTATCATCTCTCTCCCTTTCTCGCTTCTGCCTCTCCCAGAGGAACCTCTCCATGAACCTGCTTCTCTCCTTCTGATCGTTTTCGACGTAAAAGAGATGGGATTGCTTGGCTCCTCTGACCAGCGTATCGAAGGTGTAGAACATGATTTCTTCCCGATCCAGGTAGGTGGGAAGTCCCAATATCTGCCTGGCCTTGAAGGGTAAAAAGGAATCCTCCCTCGTCGTATCGGGGAGGACGCCCTCGTTTACGTCGAGAAAGAGGACGTTCTCAAATTTTAGATTCCTCGTCTCCAGAAATCCAAGAACCTGCACCCCTCTCAGAGGCGTTCCTGTAAAAGGAGTATAAGAGGTCACGATATATTTTTTAAAAAGGGTGAAGTAGCTTCCGACCTCCTGAAACCGGATGTCCTTCATCAGGGACCTGGAAAGGATGTCGAGCTGGGTGATGAAGGATTCCGAGTAAGGATAGAAAAAGGGATGGAGACGGGCCGTGCTGTTCTGATAAATGTATTCAACCACTTCTTTCATTTTCGTTGCAAAGTCCCCCACATCCCTAAACGAAAGCACCTTCCCGATGGTCTGGGCATGGATCGCCTCCAGGTGCTCTCTCATCCTCTTCAGGATGATCCCGGGCTCGACTCTTAATACCTTTTCTTTGATGGAATGGAGTACGGCCTCATCGTTCTCCAGCTCTGACAAGGATAAAAACTTCCTGGTTCGCTTCTCCGTAAGGGTCTCTTCGATGGCATGGAAAAGAATCCTGGTGATATCTGCCCTTCCCTCAAAATAGATGTTCTTCGTGTAGGGGTGAAGGATGAACTCCAGGTAATAGGGGATATAAAGGCGATCCCCATCCATGGTGGTCACCACTTCCATCAGGTTATTGAAAAAACCGAAGAGAGGAGTCCTCTGGAGAGGGTATCCGAGAGAGACGTTGTAATTGTCGGGATCGAGGAGGCTCAGGGCCTGGTGGAAAAGGGGAAGCAAGGTTTCGGGGGAGGGAAGGACGATGACCGTGTTTCGGTCAATCCGTTCCTTCTGATCCATCTTTTTTTTCAGCAGGGTGCTCACACCGAGGACCTGGCCATGGGAATCCGGGCTCTTATAGCAGTGGATCTCGGGCTCAGCGGCAATGAATCCCCTTTGAGCCGTTATTCCCAGGTCGGATAGCTTCTTCTTCATCCCCTCTCCTTCCTGAAAAATGAAGAGGGTGTTTTCCCTCTTCATGAGGGATCTAAAAATCTTTTTCTCCGATTCCGTAAGGACAAAAAAGCCGGCAAGGATCACCCTTTCAAAACGACCGAGATTTAAACGGTCCATATTCTCCGAAACAGCCCGGTATCTCAACGATCTCGTAGAAAAACGGCCTTCCTCTATCCTCTTGTAAAACGTTTCATAGAAATAGGAGAGAGATTGAAGCCTTCTTGCTGCGGGTTCGGGTATGTTCTCTCCGGCGATGCTGTCGATCTCTTTTACCTTTTTTGGAGGCACCCCTTCGATGTAAAGCTCTTCAAGGTCGTTATATAGCTTCATCCCGACAGGGAAGAAAGTGTCGGGAGTGAGAAAGCTCTTCCTCCCCAGGTGCTCGGGCGAGGCGGCATGGATGCTGTAGAGAATGGATATCGCATCGATGGCCTCGAGCTTTCTTCCTTCAAGCCTCAGGGATTCGTCATGGACATGTTCGATAAATTCATCCATGGACAGTATGACAGGCGGTATGAAGCTCGACTTCTCTCTATCTGCCAGGACTCTCCTGAGAAAGTGCGAAGGCCTTTTACCAGGAAAGATCACGAGGCTCGAAGAATAGTCCTTTTCAATTGCGATCAGATGCTCCGCTACCTTCTCGACCAAATTCTCCGATGACGAAATCAAAAGGACGTTCATTTAATTCACCACTTGCAAAAAAAACGTTCCAAGAGGTAGTTGGGTGTGTTGGACAACCTCTACAGCGGAACCTTCAAACGTTCCGCTACTCCGTTTCCAGACACACTCCAGAGGTAACCGTGGGTGACACGGCATGTTGCCCATAATTGTAAAAAACCGCTTGGTAAAGGTTGGGAAGCATACCCAACTACCTTTTCAATCCGCCGTCCAGGTAAACCTTCCTTATCTCCTTCAGGTCCACGTAAGCAATGACCCCTTCGACGTTCTTACCAGGATAGATCTCTTTTAGGATCCGCATATAATTTCTGAGCTGGGAGATATATTCCTTTTCAGCTTCTCGACCGTTGCCTGTCTTATAATCGATCACGATTACCCGATCTTCTTCGAATATGACCCGGTCCATCCTGAAGAGATTTCCCCGGAGGTCTGAAAAATCTTGTTCCTTTTTGACGGACCTGGACGGCATGGCTTGAAAATAGGGGCTTGTCTCTTCCTGGTTCAGGAATTCAAAAAGATTTCTCTTCATGGTTTCCACGGGATAATCGGTCATCAATTCATCATTCACCCGCTTGATGATCCGATCGAGTTCCGGCTCGATGTTTTCCAGGTCCTCGACAAAATAGAGAACCCTGTGAATAAACTCCCCTCTCAGCCTCTCCTCTAAGTTGATCTCCTCCACGGCTTCAAAAGGGAATCTGATCGGGTTGGGAGGATGATAGAGCTCCATTCTTTTTTGAGTCGTTACAGGAGAACGAGGTCGTGGAACGCCCTTCCGTCCAGTTTGAGAATCCATCTCCTTCAGGAGATCTATGGGGAATTGATTTTTCGTCCCTTGGACTCCAACGATATAAAGCTCATCCTCCGCCCGCGTAAAGCCCACATAAAGGGTATTGAGCTTGTTCACCAGATCCTTGAGCCTTTCTTCTTCGTACTTTTCTTGAAGAAAGCCACTCGCCTTCATGATCTGCTGGTTGATTTTGAGCAATTGGACCCCGTCTGTCTCCTCATCAAGAATATATTTGAAGCCCCTGGGGACCTCCTCATACAATAGAATAATCACTACCGGGAACCCCAACCCCTTCGCCTTGTGGAGGGTCATCACCTTCACGGCATTGATTCCTGCCGGGACATCAATGGTCCAATCCGGCTCCCCTGCCTCCTCGTCAGAGGCGTATCTGAGGAAATCGCCGGGATTGTTTCTGCCCTCCCCCTCAAAATTTTTTATCACCTCCAGGATCTTGATGAGCGTCGCCTCTTCTTCCCTGAAATGATCGAAAACCCTGTAAAGGCGGTAAATCTCGCTCACCAGGTCATAGAGGGGTAAATAGCCTGTCGACTTGAAAAGGGCTTCAAAATAGGTCTCCCAAAGGTCAGGGAATTCCTCCCGGAAGGGTTTATAAAGGGGGGCTTTCTTCCGGTTCCTGAACAGAAATTCATGCAAGGCATTCAAATCGAAACCCTTTTCATTATCCTCAAGAGCTTTTCTAAAGATGTCTCCCAGGATAAACCCTGCGAAGGAAAGATCATCTGGCGGAGAGTCGAGGAAGGTGAGCAAGGCCACGATCTCAGCCGTGAGCTTCCTCGTCCTGATGTCAAGGCTGCTATAAGAGATGAAGGGAACGTCCTCCTCGTTCAGCCAGGTCGTGATGTTGACCACGTCTTCATTCCGGTAGGCCAGGATGGCGATATCCGAGCAGGAATACCCTCTTCCTCTCAACTCCTCGATCAAATCCTGAATCCTCTTCTTCTCAGGAAGTTCACCCTCCTTCTTTTCGCATCGGATGACCTGTACGTACCCTGATCCTTTGTGGCCCTCCTTGACCCTCTGTTCATAATCGATGAGCCCGCTCCGGCTGGCAGGCTCCCGGTATTTGTCATAACGGGCGATCACCTTTTTGAAGAAGGTCTTGCTGAAATCGATCACTGCCTCGAGGCTGCGGTAATTGATTTCCAGCTCCTTCACGTTGTGGAGGGCGGAAGAAAAGGGGTTCCTTGATTCGAGTCCCTTCATGATCCCGTAATCGGCATTCCTGAAACCATAGATCGCCTGCTTGGTATCCCCCACGGCAAAGAGACTTCCCCCCTGGGAAAGAGAGTTCTCGATAAGGGGAAAGAGGTTGGCCCATTGAATAGGAGAGGTATCCTGGAATTCGTCGATGAGATAGTGATAGATCGTCTCTCCTATCCTGAAGTAGACATCCGGTATGATGTCATGGTCGAGATAGTCAGAAAGCGTCTTATTGACGTCATGAATAAAAATGGTCCCTTCCCTTTTCTTCACTTCCTCAAGGATGTCTTTGAAGGCTCCGTAAGTCCTCAGATACGGGCTGTAATAAGTCGTGGCATGGAGCTCGATATACTTCTTTATTTGATTGCCGAGGAGGTCCCACTGCTTGGATATTTTTTCATACCGGGTCATCTCTGCTTCTTTTTTCGGTTTGATGACAGGGACAGTTAAGAGACCTTTGCCGATGAGATCGGGGAAGGCATTGTTTCTAATCATCTCAAGAATTTTGTAAAAAGAGCTTCCTTTGCTTTTTGTGATACCCGATTTTTCGATGAAGGCGTTCAGGCCCTCCGCGGTCTCCCGAATCTCTTCCTTGACGGATTCGATTCTCCTCTCCGGATCGACGACCTTTGCCTCTTTGACGATACCGGAGAGCTGATGGTAGAGTTCCACGGTCTCTTCAAGAAAATCCTTCGAAGGGTCCCAGGGATAAGCGGACTCCCCTCCCCGGTTCTGAAGGATGATTTCCAGGAGTTTTTCGAGGAATCCGGCCTCTGGAGTTTTTTCCCGGACCCCTCGCAGAAATCGATTGAAGGCATAAGCCATCATGCTATCCGGAGCCATGACCATGTCGAAGTCAGGGCTGTAACCGAGGTTGACCGCCGAGGCCTTGTAGATGGAGGTCATGAAGCTGTCAATGGTCTTCACCTGGAATTCGGTGTAGTTTCTTAGAATTCCGTCGATCGTCGCCCCGGCCTTTTCCGCGAGGTGTTCTTTTTTCAGGGAGACGATCCCGGAGAGCTCTTCGATCTTTTCCGGGTCCCTGAAATAAAGGTCCTTGAGCCATGAGAGGATCCGTTCTTTCATCTCCTTTGCCGCGTTATTGGAAAAGGTAATGGCGAGAATATTCCTGAGATGGTTCTGAGGAATTTTGTCCGACAGGAGGAACTGGACGAATCTCTCCGCGAGGGAGTAGGTCTTTCCGGAGCCAGCAGAGGCCTTCAAAATGGTAACGTGCGGGAATGGGATGGATAAATCTTTTTCCAGGACGACATGGGCCATGGCTATAACTTAGAAGAGCGTTCGGTTCCTAACCTCGTCATTCTTCGGAGCGGACGAAGACGGAGTCCAAGAAGTTTTGATCATACAAAATTTACACCCTATCAGACAGCCTGTCAATTCAATCATGGAACGGAACGGAAAAACAGGCTTGAAAAAGACATACCCCAAAAACTCCCCTGCCCTTGAGATCTTCCATTTGAAACCTGATTGATCAGTGGGTTAAGATGAAGTGAGACGGTCGGAGGAATGATCATGAAGCCTATTCTTTTGGAAATCGTCACTAAGGTGCTCACCTCCTGGGGTCAGTGTCGCCGTTGCAAAATCCTCTTCGATCAGGCAGGCCTTGACCAGAAATTCCGTCAAGGGGAGATGGACGAGTATCCTCCGGATTTAAAGGAGGAGTATACGAGGCTCTCAGACTGGATTCGAGAATTAAACCGGCTCTATAAACACCGCCTCCTGATTAAGCTGATTGACGTCCAATCGCCCTTCGGAATCTATAAATCCCTGCGGTACCGGATCCGGACTTACCCCACTTTCATTGTGGAAGGGAAAGAGACCTATGCGGGGTGGGATAAAGGCCAACTCGAGAGTCTTCTGGATAAATATATCAAGAACTCCCTCCTGTCAAAGTGCCGGAGCCTCCGGCCTTCCCTTTCGTAAGGGGTAATTTAGAATGACGGGTGGAACTTCATTGACCGGAGGCCACTCCGCATTTCCCCTGGGCAGTGCTTGTCCGTTGCCGGGCGGGAATGCGGACGCACCATTTTTGTAACCGACACGGATCACAGTCACGTGTCACGATTTCTCTAAAAAAATGGGAAGAGGCGGGCGATTCGGCAAATATGGCGAGGTCAAAAGGTTCGAACGATTGCGTCAAAAAGGGCGCACTGTACTTCCTCTAAAACCTCTTAAAAAAACTCCTCCCCCAAAAAAATCTTCCAAGACCCAAAGAAAACCATTCAATGAAAGATACTACTTGTAACGCCAACGGCGCTATTTCAATGAGGTGCCGTATTGGCTGCTTTGCAAACACGGACAACGGCCACATGGAACGGTTTTCCAAAGAGTGTGTTCAAGTCTATAAGATCTTGAGCATCTCTTCCGCGAAATCCCTTAGGTCGCTGTCACTGGCGGTCATGGCTAAAATGTCCACCTTGGCCTTGAAACCCTGCTTCTCAATCGGACTTCTGGTTTCATAGAGATCCTTCATCGCTGCGAGGGCCTGCAAAACCTTCTCTGGATCTGAATAATCCAACAAAAGCGAGAGAGTGCTCCAATCATCCGGTAGACCGTATTGGTCTAAATAGGCTTTCACCGCCGTTTCGAACTGATCTGTGCCCTGATAACGATCGATGTCGTCGTGGACCTTTTGATGTTTCTTGGTTCCCTTCTTCCCCATGAAAAGTTTATCAGCCTCCTTCCGATACTTTTTCATCACCCATTCGGAACGACGAGATCTCACTCGATCCCCGGGAGTCTCTTTGGGAGCGTATGGACTGCGATCTCTTCTTCGATCAATCTCTCTCCAGGAGATCTTTTCTCTTTCATCTTCGTCGTGATGCCGAACCATCTTCCTCTCTATCTTTCCGGGCTGGCCATTCGTCTGTATCACCCTCTCAAAAAAAGTTAAGAATTAAATTTCAAACATCAAAACTCGCACGAGGCGATGAACCGAGGGCGAATCAAGCTCAAATCCGTAACAAATGCCGAAGCGCTATGGGGATTTCGTTTTTTCTGAGGCTTTCACCTCAACCCCTTGGGAGGTGATGACGAGAGCGACAACCTCCCCCGACTTTCCAAACTTCCCCAACGGCCTTCCATTCAAAATCAGGTCGAGGCCGCCTGCATTCCCGAGTTTCATGCGAATCCGATTCGATGCCTGAACGGAACCGCCCTCTCCTGGCTTGAAGGTCATCTCCCTTTCCGGTTGATCATCTACCTGAAGGCTCACCCACGTCTCTTCGGCTGCTTTAAGCTGGAGGGAGAGAGCCTTTTTTTCCTGAACAGAAGTGGTTGCGGTAACGGGAGAAGAAGGAGTGAGAGGCTTCCTCGCTTCGACAACGGGTTTTTCCTCTGGAGTACGGGTTGTCGCCGCGGCAGGAGGGGAAGGGACAATGGAAGGTTTTCCTTCGACAGATCTTTCAGGGAGGGGCTCGATCGGCAGTTTAGAAGAGTAAGGGGAGAAGAAATAGAAGATGATAAAGCTTGCCACGATGACCCCCACCACCACCCACATCTGCTTTGTATTCCACAAAACCTTCTGCTTGGGTTTCGAAGGTTGAGTGGGTGGAATCTTCCGTTTGGGTTTTAGGGGTTGAGGGGGAGGGGGGGCGGCAGGTTCCCCTTTTAAAGCTCTTTCGTAACGGAGAAGGATATCATTGGGATCGAGCCTGAGGTACTTGGCGTAGGCCAAAAGAAACCCTCTCACATAGGTAGCAGCAGGGAGAAGGTCGAGTTGATCCTCTTCGATAGCCCTGAGGATGTGTTCTCTCACTCTCGTATTTTTTGACACGTCCCTCAAGGAAATCTTTTTGGATTCCCGCTGATTCTTAAGATACTTTCCTAAAGTTTCCCTCTCGTCCACGGATAATCCCCCTCAGGGCGAATGGTCTAAGGCCAATGGATAACCCAGCCGATTCAGGGCACGGGGGTCTTGGGTCCAATTTTTCTCCACATTCACCCACAACTCTAAGAAGACCCTTATCCCCAGGAGGGTTTCCACTTCTTTTCGGGCAGCCTCTCCGATCTTTTTCAATTTCTGTCCGCCTCTTCCTATAAGAATCTTTTTTTGAGAACTTCTCTCGACGTGAATGGTCCCTTTAATGACCACCAGTTTTTTTTCAGGATGCTCTTCAAAGGCTTCGATCGTGACAGCCGTTGAATAAGGAATCTCTTGATAGCACTGGCGGATCACCTTCTCTCGAATGATCTCGGAGACCCAGAAGCGTTCGGTCTGATCAGTGACTATGTCCTCCGAATAATAGGGCGGCGATTCCGGAAGGACTCTCAAGATTTCATCTAATAAAACCTCTATCCCTTCTCCGGTAACGGCCGAGACGGGAAGGATCCCTTTGAAGGGATGAAGCCTTTGATATTGATCCATGATGGGGAGGAGGCTTTTTCTTTTCACCAAATCAATTTTATTGATGACCAGAAAGGGAACACCGCTGCCTTCCCTGAGGGGTTCCATCACCTCCGCGTCTTTTTCGGCGTACGCGGCTGAGGCCTCGATGAGAAAGAGAAGGACATCTGCATCCCGAGCCGAAGCAATCGCTGTTCGGACCATCCGCCGGTTCAGTTCAGATCCTCCAGGGTGAATCCCCGGGGTATCGAGGAAGATAAGCTGACCTCCCTCTACGTTCTTAATGCCAAGAATTCGGTGCCGGGTGGTTTGGGGCCTTTTCGCAACGATGGCCACTTTATCACCGAGAAGACGATTGAAGAGGGTCGATTTCCCAACGTTCGGCCTTCCCAGGATGGAGATAAAACCAGATTTGAAGGGCGCCATTCTCCTCTGCAGACTTGCAGAGCTATGAGTTGGGAGTCTTTAGTTCGGAGCATTTCTTCATCTCCGGACTCCCTGCCTGCCGGCAGGCCCTGAACCTAACATGGTACAAGGCAGGCAGGCGAACTCATCACTCCGAACTATTTGCCCCTATGAGGGCAGAGTCAAATCCAATACCTCCTGGATGTGCTCGACTAAGACGAAGTGCATCTCCTGCTTGATATAGTCCGGGATATCATCGAGATTCTTCTCATTCTTTTTAGGCAGGATCACGGTCTTCACCCCAGCCCGGCGGGCAGCCAGGATCTTCTCTTTAATTCCTCCCACCGGAAGCACTCTTCCGCTCAAGGTGAGTTCACCCGTCATCGCAATCTCACGGGGAATGGGCTTTTCTCTTAAAAGAGAGAGAACGGCCGTAGCAATGGTGATCCCGGCAGAAGGTCCGTCTTTGGGAGTCGCCCCAGCCGGGATGTGGATGTGAAGGTCGCACTCCTGATAAAAATTCTCGGGGATACGGAGGGAGGAAGCATTCGTTCGAATATAAGAGAGGGCTGCCTGAGCAGATTCCTTCATCACCTCTCCCAGGGATCCCGTCAAGATAAGTCCCTTATTCCCTTTCATTTTAGAAGTCTCAATGAAGATGATGTCGCCTCCATTTTCTGTCCAGGCCAGTCCTGTGGCCACACCGATCCGGTCTTTTTCCTGAGCGACTTCGCGGAAGAATTCCCGCGGCCCCAGGAGTTTCTCAACGGCCGCCTCGTCGATGCGGTCTTGCGGGGTATTTCCCATGGCCATTTCCTTGGCCACTTTTCGACAGAGGGTAGCAATCTCTCTTTCTAAATTTCGAACACCTGCTTCCCGGGTATACTCTCGAATGGTCTTATACACCGCCTCCGGCGTGAAAGAGAGAGGAGTGTCTTTTAACCCGTTCTCCTCTTTTTGGTGAGGGATCAGAAATTGAAACGCGATCTTCTCCTTCTCCTCCTCGGTATATCCAGCCAGATGGATCACCTCCATCCGATCCAATAGCGCAGGAGGAATCGGTGACAGGGTATTGGCCGTCGTGATAAACAGGACGTGGGAGAGGTCGTAAGGGACATCTAAGTAATGATCGGTAAATGAAAAATTCTGCTCCGGGTCAAGGGTTTCAAGAAGGGCTGCCGCTGGGTCTCCCCGAACATCTTGACCGATCTTATCCACCTCGTCGAGCATAAAAACGGGATTGGAGGTCTCCGCCCTCCGGATCTCCTGAACGATCCGGCCCGGAAGAGCTCCCACATAAGTTCGACGGTGTCCCCGGACCTCCGCTTCATCCCTCACCCCTCCCAGGGAGATACGGATAAACTTCCTCTCCAGGGCACGGGCGATGGAGCGTCCCAGAGATGTCTTGCCCACACCAGGGGGACCGACAAAACAGAGAATGGGGCCCTTCATGGGGTCCTTCAATTTTTTAACGGCTAAGAACTCTAAGATCCGCTCCTTCACCTTTTCAAGGTCGTAATGGTCTTCGTTAAGGATGACGCGAGCCCGGCTGAGGTCAAGGTTGTCCGCTGTCTTCTTGTTCCATGGCATCGTGATGAGGTAGTCGAGATAGGTTCTGGAAACGGTATATTCTGCGGAAATGGGGTTCATCCGTTCCAGCCGGTTGATCTCCTTATAAGCGATCTCTTCGACCTTTTGCGGCATCCCTGCGTTTCGAACCTTCTCCCTGAGTTCGTGGATCTCAGCCAGATAAGGGTCCTCCTCGGGCGCCTCCCTCTGTCCTCTTTGGGGAGAACGAAGGGAATGATCCTTCTGAAATTTCCCCCCCTCTTTTCCAGGGCTGAGGAGGGGATGGGGCCTGGTCGGCGAGGATTGGATCTCTCGATTGAAGTAATGAAAGACTTTTTTCAATCGTTCCAGGGGAT
Organism: Thermodesulfobacteriota bacterium; assembly: GCA_049684675.1. Taxonomy (GTDB): domain Bacteria; phylum Desulfobacterota; class BSN033; order BSN033; family UBA1163; genus UBA1163. The sequence goes on from JBAVGF010000028.1 coordinate 45,281, forward strand.
CGATGGTCTCAAAAATTTCTTGCTGTTCCTTCAATCCCAGATGAAGGGTAATGGCGATCAGGTCAGCGAGTCTCCCGGGCTGGTCAATTTTGTCGAGGGTCTTCAATATCTCCTCGGGAAGGGGTTTCCCCATAGAGAGTGAAATCTTAAAAAGGGTCCCGATGCTCTGAACAAGGGTTTCAGAAAGGACAGTCCTTTCTTGCTCCTCGTTGATCTCACTGACATCTGCCTTGAAGTAAGGGGGCTCACGGGTAATGTCCAGGAGAAAGACTCTGGAAAGCCCCTCCACAAGAATCTTCATCCCTCGGTTTGGCAACTTGACCAATTGAAGAATCTTACAGACCGTTCCGACGGAAAGGAGATCTTTGGGCTGGGGATCTTTGAGAGAAGGGTCCCGAAGACCGACACATCCGATAAGACTGTTTTCCAACAATACCTTATTCAATATGGCCAAGGCTTCATCAGACTGGAAAAAAAGGGGGGCGACGACGTAAGGGAAGATGATCGTCTCTTTCAGGGGGATGAAGAGAAGTCTTTGCGGGATGGAAATACTCTCTGACTTATAAAGATATCTCACAAGAAACTCCGGCTCCGAATTGAAAAAACAGAAATCATTATACGAAAATTACGGAATTTGTCAACGAAGTTCAAAGAGCTCTTTCAGGCAAGACCAGGCCTCCGGTGTGGACCAGTCCCTTTGTCCCACAATCTTCCCAACCAACATCCCTTGTTGATCGACGAGAAATGTCAGAGGAACCCAACCCCTTACCCCGTATTGATCCATGACCTTCTCCTTTAAGAGCAAGAGGACAGGGAGGGTAATCTTATTCTGGCTGACGATCTTTTGAACGGCTCCCTTCCTTTCTCCGTCTATGGTAATCAAAAGAGTGGCCAATTGATCCCTCTTTCCGACGGAGAATTTTTCTAGTACGGGGAGCTCCTCTTTACAGGAATCACACCAGGTAGCCCAAAAGGTGATGAGAACCGGTTTTCCTTTGAAGTCGCTGAGGCTGATTTGTTCCCCATTCAAACTCTTGAGAGAAAAAGCAGGGGCCTGCTTCCTTTCCTGAAATCTCTGGATGCCGAAAGAATTACAAGAAGGATAATCCGGTTGGGATAGGGAAGCAGCCATTCCAACTTGGAGGAAAGGAATGAGCAAGATGGCGGTTCCCATCCCGACCAACAATAAAAGAGCGATTTTTCTTTTCATTCCCACCTCCAAATGGAAGGCCTAACAGAAGACTAAGATATATTTTAAACCCCGTCAACCCTTCGGTTTCTCCGTGCAACACGCCTGACCCCGCCTATGGCATAGGCCGATGATCAAGCTTACCCCCGGCACTTGGACCAAGGCTCAGGGCCGACGCTGAGTGAGTTTTTTACCCTATTTTAGAAAATATATGATGGGAGAATCGAAGGGGTAATATCTCACTGCCCCGTGCAAAATTGACGAAATCCGGCAAGGATGCCGGGGAAAATATTATGGCGGCAACCTTAGCTTGTAGGCCAGCTAAAAGAATTCCAGAGCAGTAACGAGACCCCATTATGCTCCTGAACGTTACCCCATTAAACGTCCGCCTTATAAGATTTTCGGAGGCATTCTTGCCGCATGGTCGGATTTCACCCACGCTCCAATGAGGTATTACCCGAAGGGGCAATATCTCCTTGAAAAGAGCCATTAGAAATGATAAGGTGACTTATCAAATCTTGGATGTGATTTGTTTAACTTCAAACCCTTATCAAAGATATTTGAAACTCCCTTAACCTATTTCCTCCTCTCTGCCGGCAGGCAGGGGGGAGATTTTTGAGGGGCTCTTTATGATGTTAGGAGAAAATCTTCAGATTCATACACGTAAGAGTTTAAGAAATCTCGAGGAACGATTGTTTTCGGCCTTTTTCGGGCACGAATAGGAGGGTTTTATGGCGGGAGTAAACAAAGTCATCCTCATCGGTAATCTGGGTGCAGACCCTGAGGTAAAGTATCTCAGCAATGGCACAACGGTGGCGAACTTCCGGATGGCGACGAGTGAAAACCGGGTCAATCGATCTTCCGGAGAGAAAACGACGATCACGGAATGGCACCGGATTGTTGCTTTCGGACGATTGGCTGAGATTTGCGGAGAGTACCTAAACAAAGGCAAGCAGGTCTATATCGAAGGCCGAATTCGAACCCGTTCCTGGGAAGGTAAGGATGGAAACCGTAGGTATACCACCGAAATTGTTGCTACCCAGATGCAGATGTTAGGAACACCGGGAGCCTCCGTGGAATTACCCGATGCTGAGAAAGAGTTGGGAACCGACCAAGAGGGGGGCCCCGGACCGGATGATGATGTACCCTTCTAATTGCAGATTTCGGATTGCGAATTTCGAATTTAAACTTCGCAATCAACGATCCGCAATCCGCATTTAGAACAGATACCTTCTCATGCTGACATTCAGGAGGAGGCCCACTCCAATCAGAGTGGAGACGATAAAGGACCCGCCGTAACTGAGCAGGGGGAGAGGGATTCCTACTACCGGCATCATCCCCAGCACCATTCCGATGTTAATGAAGACATGCCAGAAGAGCATCGCCACCACGCCGAAGGCAATGATAGCACTAAAGCGGTCTTTGGCCTGGACGGCGATGCGAAGCCCCCACAGAATCAAGGCCACATAGAGTCCGATGACGAAGAGAGATCCGATCAAACCCCACTCCTCTCCCAGGGCTGAGAAGATGAAGTCCGTCTGTTGTTCGGGGAGAAAGCCCAGCTTGGATTGAGTCCCTTTCATGAAACCCTTTCCAAGGATTCCCCCTGATCCCACGGCGATCTTCGACTGAATCAGGTGGTATCCCGCACCCAGGGGATCTAAATCCGGGTTAAAAAAGGTAATAATCCGTTTCCTCTGGTACCCCTTTAGAAAATTCCAAAGGAGCGGCACGGCAGCGCCTCCAGTCAATCCAATGGTCAGCAGGGAGGACCATCGAATCTTAACAAAGATCAAGACCGAGAAGAAAACGAGGAGAAGGACAATGGCTGTCCCCAGGTCGGGTTGTTTAAGGATCAACCCCATCGGCAGAAGAAGGAGGAGAAACGGTAAGGGAAGTTGCTTTAACGAATACCCCTTTCGATCTGGAGGTCGATGGAAAAACTTTGCCAGGGCCAAGATGAAGGAGATCTTGACAAACTCTGAAGGTTGAAAAGAGAGGGGTCCAATTTTGACCCACCGCTGGGCACCCGAGGTCATCATGCCATAGGCCAATACCACCAGCAAAAGGACCAATGCGACCGTATAAACGATATAAGCAAAATCGGAATAAAAACGATATTCCACGAAGGCGATTGTCACCATCGCGGCCAGCCCGATCAGCAGCCAAAAAATTTGTTTGAGGTAAAGGGGAGTCCCGGCCATCTCTATCTTTGCCGTGGCGCTGTAAAGATTGAGAATGCCGATCGAGGCAATGACGAGTACAATCCCCAACAATGCCCAGTCGAAATGAATGAAGAGGCGTCGGTCAATCTGCATACTCCAAATCGCTTTCCTCTCCCGCCAACTTTTGGGGAGCCGAATGGTTAAGGTTCAGATATTGCTCGATGACCTTTTTAGCAATCGGAGCGGCAGCGGAAGCCCCGAATCCCCCGTGCTCAACGAGGACAACCACCGAGATCTTAGGGTCTTCAAACGGGGCATAAGCCACAAACCAGGCGTGATCCCGAAATTTTAGAGGGATTCGATTCATCTCCCCCCTCTTAAAGTCCTCCGGCATGGCGATGACTTGGGCCGTACCCGTTTTCCCCGCCACCTTGACATCTTTCAACAAACATGCCGAGCCCGTCCCATGAGGCTCGTTCACAGCTCCCTTGAGAGCGTCCTGGATAATTTGAAGGGTTTTCTGCGAAACCTCCGCCCTTCCCAATTCCACGGGTGGATACTCTTGCAATGTGTTGCCGTAGACATCTTCTACCTTTTCCACCACCTGGGGGAGGAAGAGCTTTCCTCCATTGGCAACGCCTGAGATAAGCATCAGGAGTTGGAGCGGGGTCGCTAAGAGATATCCTTGACCCACAGAAAAGGAAAGGGTCTCGCCGCTATACCACGGAGCTCCAAAACGTTTCTTCTTCCAGGAGCTGGAGGGGACGGTCCCGGGTTTCTCATGGGGGAGTGAGATTCCTGTCAGCTTTCCTAAACCGAACTCATTGGCGTATTGAGCAATGAGATCGACCCCCACCTTCAAACCCACTTGATAGAAGTAGATATCGCAGGATTCAACGATGGCCCGATGGAGGCTGAGGGTTCCATGACCGCCTTCCTTCCAGCACCGAAAATCCCGATTTCCATACGAAAAGGCTCCTGTGCAATGGAGCTGTGTGTTCGGAGTAATCATTCCTGATTCCAGACCGGCTATGGCAGTGACGATTTTGAAGATGGACCCCGCAGGGTATTGCCCCTGAATGCCTTTGTTTGTAAGAGGGTGATATGGGTTCTCCACAAGCGTTTTCCATTCTTCTGGCGATACGTTTCTCGCAAAGGGTTCAAAGGAAGGCTTGCTCACCATGGCGAGGATATGTCCCGTTTTCGGGTCCATGGCAATAAGAGCCCCGTTCTTGTCCTTGTAGGCTTCTTCGGCCGTTTTCTGGAGGTCTAAATCGATAGTGAGAGAGAGGTTGTTTCCCGGAAAAGGTTCGACCACCCCCAGGGGTCTGACCTCTCTTCCCAGGGCGTCGACTTCAATCTGCTGCCCCCCGTCGACTCCTCTGAGGTCATTTTCCCAACGGTATTCGACTCCATATTTTCCAATCAGGGCACCCATTCGGTAGGGAGACTCCCTGGACTGTCTCAATTCATTCTCATCCACCTCTCCCAGATAGCCGATAAGATGAGAAGCCAAATCCCCATAATCATAGGCCCTCCTGGGTCTGACATCCACCAGGAGCCCCGGGAGATGGACACGATTCGATTCGAGGGCGGCCAGCTCATTCCAATCGATATCCGATTTGATCTTCACAGGTCTGAAGGGCGCCCGTCGCTTTTGGGCTCTGATTTTCTCCTCAATCTCGTCCTGAGTCATATTCAACATCCCTGCAATTTTGACCAACACCTCCGGATTCGCCTGGACGTCTTCGGGAACAAGATAGACTTCGAAGGAAGGACGATTATGAGCCAAAATACGCCCTTTTCGATCCAATAACATTCCGCGGTCAGCGGGATTCTCAAGGAGCCGGATGCGGTTATTTTCAGACAGATGCCGGAGTTCACTTCCCTGGATGACGTGAAGGGACCACAGGCGGATGAAGATCAGGAAAAAGGCCAAACCGACAAAGACTACAAGGTATTTATACCTTCCCTTGAAGTCTTCCATCTTCTGGGTGTTTAATTCCATCATGGCCGATACCCTCTCTCCTTGACCCCCTGCTCGGGCTCCGGCAATAATAACGATGACCCCTTCTGAAAAACGAAAAAGAGGAGAGGGGTGGCCAGGCCGGTAAAAAAGGATTGGGGGAGGAGGAAAGTGAAGAATAAGGGAACAACATTTCCGAGAGGGATGGGTTGTACGGCGTTCATAAGTATGGAGATGAGAATCCCCTCTAAGAGGCTGAAGATGAAGGCGAAAAGGGATTGGAAAGAAAATCCTTCCAAGTAGAATCGCTCTTTGAAGAATTGGGCGGCTAAGAAGACGAGGGGCCTGGAAAAAGTATAAAAACCTAATGTGTTTCCAGAAAAAAGGTCCATCAGATAACCCATGAAAAAGGCTAAGATCCCGCCGAAGATCGGCGGAAATAAAAAGGCCAGGTAGAGGGTAAAGATGAGGAGGATGTCCGGCCTGATCCTTTGAACAGGAAAGGAAGCGAACAACGTCGTCTGAAGGATGAGAAAAAGAATTCCCGCTAAAAGCGGCAGAATAACCCGTTTCATTTTTTGCTCTTTTTCCCCTTCTTCACCTTTTCTTCCGGGGGGGGCGAAGAGGGAAGAGGTTCCATGATGACGAAGACCTCCTCCAACTGGGTCATATCCACACTGGGAACCAATTCGGCATACTGAAAAACGCCGTGCCCCTTCTTGTCCACCTTTTTGACCTCACCCACCATCAACCCCTTTGGAAAATTTCCACCCAATCCCGAGGTGACGACAGCATCCCCGACGGCCACCTCTTCGCTTCGAAGAAGGTATTTCAGCTGACACCGGTTTTCTCCTTTCCCTTCAACGATAGCCTTCGCGCGAGTCCTCTGGACAATGGAATCAACGGCGCTGTTGTAATCGGTGATGAGAAGGACGGTGGCGTAGTGGGGAGCGGTTTTGAGGATCTGACCGATGACCCCTGCCGGAGAGATCACCGCCATTCCCTTTTTTACTCCATCCCTCTCTCCCTTGTCAACGGTCACGCTCTTGAACCAGGAAGAGGGATCTTGACCAATCACTTCCGCCCCGATCATGGGAGGGGAGTTCTTCTCCCGAAATTGAAGAAGCTGTTTCAGCCGTTCGTTGGCCAATTGCATCTCTTTCATCTGATGGCTCTCTCCTTGAAGTTGAGCCACCTTCTGCTTGAGGATCCGGTTCTCTTTTTCAAGGTTAACCAAAAAAACATATCGGTGGAAGGTTCCCTGAATGGTCTTGATCACAAGTGTCGAAGCTTTCTGGAGGGGAGAGCAGACCTCCATCAGAAGGGCATCGAAGAATTCTACCCCTTTCCTCTGTTTCGCCCTTAGCGACATCAGAACGAGGGCAAGCAACAAAAGGAGGATGATAAAAATGAAAAGGTGATATCTTCGGAAGACGAAAAAATCACGTACCCTCATCAATCTCAATATTGAACCGTGACCGTACGGAGCAATTGCTCGTTGTCTAATACCATTCCTGCCCCTAACACGATGGAAGAGAGCGGATCATCTACGATCGTGATGGGAAGGCTGGTTACCTCCCGGAGCAGGACGTCGAGGTTCTTCAAAAGGGCGCCTCCACCCACCAGGACAATCCCCTTGTCCACAATATCGGCCGCCAGTTCCGGCGGGGTCCCCTCCAGAGTAACCCGAACGGTGTCGATAATGGTATTGATCGACTCAGCCAATGCCTCCCGGACTTCCTCGCTGTTGATCTCAAGGGTTTTTGGGATGCCTGTCACTAAGTCCCTTCCTTTTACCTCTATGGTCTGGGGATTCTCCTCGGGATAGGCGGTCCCGATATTAATCTTGATCAATTCGGCCGTTCGCTCGCCGATGAGAAGGTTGTATTTTCTTTTGACGTACTGGACGATGGCCTCATCCATCTTGTCACCCGCCACCCGGATGGACTCACTCGTCACAATCCCCGACAGAGAAATCACCGCCACCTCCGTAGTCCCCCCGCCGATGTCGACAATCATATTCCCGGAGGCCTCGGTGATCGGAAGTCCAGCCCCGATGGCAGCAGCCATGGGCTCCTCGATCAGATAAATCTCCCTGGCTCCGGCGGACTGAGCCGATTCCCGGACCGCACGTTTTTCTACGGGGGTGATGCCAGAAGGGACGGAGATGACCACTCGGGGTCGGAGCAGGGTTTTTCGATTATGAACTTTAGCGATGAAATAACGAAGCATCTCACCGGTAATCTCAAAATCGGCGATCACCCCATCCTTCATCGGCCGGATGGCGAAAATGTTGCCGGGTGTCCGACCCAACATCTCCTTGGCTTCACGGCCCACGGCCAGGACATGCTTTTCTCCTCTCGAATCCCTTTGAATGGCCACCACGGAGGGCTCGGAAGAGACGATTCCCTTCCCCTTCACATAGACCACTGTATTCGCCGTTCCCAGATCAATGGCCAAATCCGATGAAAACAGACCCCACAACGAATCAAATACCATCCTCCTTTTCCTCCCTTTCTTGAAACCACATCATATTAACAAATAGTGCAATTCGATTCAAGAAAATTTATCGCACAAAATTCCGATCCTGTGTTTTCAATGTCATATTTAAGCAATATCCGTGCCAAAATCAGGTTTGCCTGCCGCCAGTTGGACCTGCCTGTCGCAGGCAGGCCTGCCCGCCGAAGGGAAGTTTTACTCCCGTAGGCGGGCGTTGACCCCTTCCCATGGGATGGGTTAAATAAAGAAGATGAAGATCCTCTTGGTCTCACCCGAGCGGGAGCGAAAAAAGGAAGAGGCCTTCCTCTTCAGACTGAGTTTTTTGAACCTTCCCTATGTCGCGGCCGTCACCCCTCTCGGTGTGGAGTTAAAGATCGTAGATGAGGCCTTTGAAAAAATCGATTTTAATGAAAAGGTGGATCTGGTGGGGATGACCGCCCAGACGCCTGTTGCCCCCCGGGCTTATCAGATCGCAGAAGAGTTCAGAAAGAGAGGGATCCCTGTCGTCATGGGAGGCGTCCATGCCAGCATGCTTCCCCAGGAGGCGCTTCAACACGTGGATGCGGTCGTGGTGGGAGAGGCGGAGGGGGTCTGGCCGGACCTGATCGAGGATCTGAGAAGAGGCCAAATGAGACGAATCTATGTGGGGACTGAATTGGCGAACCCCTCCCGCCTTCCCCATCCCAGGAGGGATCTTCTCAATGAGAAATTTTACTTTCCATTGAAGCTGCTCGAAACCACACGAGGATGTCCCCACCGCTGCGACTTCTGCGGTGTCTCAAAGTTTTTCGGATATCGATACCGCAATCGCCCGATCAGCGAAATTGAGCGGGAGCTCAAGGCCCTTTTCCAAAAAGGGCCAGTGATGAACCTTCCTCTGAAAAAAACCCTTTCCTTATTCAGCAAAGACCTTCCTTATTTTCTCAAGAGAAGGCTTCTCTACATCATCGATTCCAACATCGCAGGGGATAAGCGGTTTTGTCTTGATCTTCTCTCCCTCCTTAAAGAATTCGACCTCCTCTGGTACGGCCATGCCCCGGTCTCCGTCGCTTTTGATCAGAGACTCCTGGAAGGATTTGCACAAACTGGCTGTATCGCGATCAATATCGGCTTTGAGTCTTTCTCGACAAAGAACCTCAACGCGATGGGAAAGGGATTCAACCAGCCCTCAAGATATGCCGAAGCGGTCGAAAGGATCCATGATCGAGGAATCGGTATCATGGGAACCTTCATCGTAGGTTTGGATGACGATGACCCCGGAGTCTTCCCAAGGATCATCGACTTTTGCATCGAATCCAAACTCGACTGGGCTCTTGCCTTCATCATGGCCCCTTATCCTGGAACCGATGCATTTCTGCGACTGGAAAAAGAGGGAAGGATTCTTTGCAGGGATTGGGAGAAATACGATTCCCTCAACGCTGTCTACCAGCCTTTATTGATGTCCGTGGAAGAATTAGAAAAAGGGATGAGGACAATCTGGAAAGAGGTTTTTTCAACCTCTTCGATCTATAAAAGGATTGTCAAAAGACCCTGGGTTCACCCTCTCTTCTACTTCGCGATGAATTGGCAGTTTCACCAATTGACAAAAACGTGGTAAAATAGGTGCCTGTGAACATCTATTTTTTCAAATTCGCCTCTTTTCTTTACCTATTTGGGACGCTGGCCTATTTGGCCTATATCCTTTTTCTGAAAGAGGCCCTCTCTAAAATAGCGGCCACCGTCGTCTCCGTAGGTTTCGCCTCTCATACCATAGCGATTCTCACGAGGTATGCGGAAGCCGGGCATACTCCCGTGACCAATCTTTATGAATCCCTCTCCTTCTTTGCGTGGATGATCATCGGCATCCTTTTGATTGCTAATCTGAAATATAAGGTCAAGGTTTTGGGTTCCTTTCTCACTCCCATTGCCCTTATCCTCATCCTTTTCGCTTTCGCCCTCCCCAAAGAGATCTTGCCCTTGGCTCCTGTCTTAAAAAGTTTCTGGCATCCTTTCCATGTGATCTTTGCTTTTTTGGGTAATGCCATCTTCACTTTAACCTTCTGTTGTGGAGTCATGTACTTAATTCAAGAGCACCAACTCAAATCGAAAAAGATGGGAGCCATTGCAAAAAGACTCCCGCCTTTGAATCTTCTGGACGATCTGAGCTATCAATCCCTCAAATTCGGGTTTCCCCTGTTGACCCTGGGGATCATCACAGGTGCGGTTTGGGCAGAGTACGCTTGGGGGAGATATTGGAATTGGGATCCCAAAGAAACATGGTCTCTGATCACGTGGCTTCTCTATGCGGCGTTGCTTCACCAGCGTCTGACCGTCGGATGGAGGGGACGGAAGGCAGCGATCATGGCTATTGTAGGATTCCTGGCTGTCCTCTTTACCTTTTTAGGCGTGAACCTCCTTCTCCCGGGATTGCATACCTATGGGAACTGGTAGGCAATAGAAATAGTTATAGCGAACAACACAAATATGTTGACATCCCCAATATGTCATTGCGAACGAAGCGCTGCACCGCATGGTGTTCAGGGCGAAGTGAAGCAATCTCACGGGATTGCCACGTCGTCCCCCCATGGCGGGACTCCCGCAATGACCATTTTTCTGTGTTGTTCACGACAGGTAGAGGTTTAATCTTAATCTCAACCTTATCCTATTGTTTATAATGCTATGGAACTCCTCGTCGTCGGATTAAATCATAAAACAGCGCCTATCGAGATCCGGGAATGCCTGGCCTTTCCCGAAGATAAGATAGAGGACGCCTTAGACAAGGTTCATGCCCTTCCTTCTCTCAAGGAAAACATGATCGTCTCCACCTGCAACCGGGTAGAGGTCTACGCAGCCACTCGGGAGACAGAAAGGGCCGTCCACGATTTAAAGGAATTCCTCTCTCAATACCATGGCATTCCCCTAAGGGAATTCGAAAGAAGCCTGTATGCTCATGTCGGAGAGGAAGCGGTGAGGCATATCTTTCGAGTCGCCTCCAGCCTCGACTCAATGGTGTTAGGGGAACCCCAAATTTTGGGCCAGATCAAAGAGGCCTATGATTTTTCCCAACAGGTTAAAACCTCGGGTCTCATTCTCCATCGACTTCTTCATCGGGCTTTTCATGTTGCAAAAAGAGTAAGAAGCGAAACGAAAATCATCATGGGTGCCATATCCGTCAGTTCTGTCGCAGTCGAGTTAGCTGAAAAAATCTTTGGCGCCCTGGAAAAGAAAGTCGTCTTGCTCATCGGAGCAGGAGAGATGTGTGAACTGGCCGCCCGACACCTCGTCTCCGGAGGGGCGGAAAAAATTCTGGTGACCAATCGCACTTATGAACGGGCTGCATCACTGGCTCAGGAATTTAGGGGGGAGGCCATTCCCTTTGAAGAGATGGGACAGGGTTTGAAAAGAGTGGACATCGTGATCAGCGCAACGGATTCACCTCAATACCTTATCCGACACGATCAGATCACGAAGGTGATGAAGGAACGGCGGCAGAAACCGATCTTCTTCATCGATATCGCCGACCCCAGGGATATCGAGCCGAAAGTCGGCGATATTGAGAATGTCTATCTTTACAACATCGATGATCTCCAAAAAGTAGCCAATGAAAACATTAAAGATCGGGAGAAGGAGGCTCAAAAGGCAGAGGCGATTGTCCAGGACGAGATGGTCAAATTTGTCAACTGGTATCGATCTCTCGACGTGACTCCCACCATCGTGGCCTTGAGGAAAAAGTTTGAAGAGATCAGGAAGAAAGAGTTGGAAAAGACCCTTTCCCTCCACCCCGATCTGTCGGACAAGGAAAAGAAATCCCTGGAGGCCCTGACCTCCGCGATCGTCAATAAGATTCTCCATACTCCGATCACCCTCCTCAAGCAAACCAATGAGGAGGCGATGGCTGACATTTATCTCGACGCCCTCCATGCCCTATTCGGACTGTCGGAGAAATCATTAGAAACCTTCTTGGAAAAATTGGAAAAAGAGAAAGAAAAGGAGGAACCCAATCTCGAAGATGCCCTCTGAACTTAAAATCGGGACCCGTGGAAGTCAACTCGCTCTTTTTCAGGCGAATTGGGTCAAGGACCGATTGGTCCAGGCCCATCCTGATCTCCGAGTCACGTTGATCAAAATCAAAACCACCGGAGACAAAATTCAGGACGCCCCGTTAGCCAAGATCGGAGGGAAAGGCCTTTTTGTCAAGGAGATTGAGGAAGCGCTCCTTAAAAAAAGGACTGACCTCGCCGTTCATAGCATCAAGGATGTCCCCACCGAATTTCCAGAGGGCCTGCATCTCTCTGTGATCACAAAAAGAGAGGACCCTCGCGATGTTCTCATCTCAAAGGATGGGAAGCCTTTAAAGGATCTTCCAAAGGGGGCAAAGATTGGCACAAGTAGCTTAAGGCGGCAGGCCCAGTTGCTTCATTTCAGAAGTGACTTCGAACTCATTCCTCTAAGGGGAAATTTAGATACCCGGCTCAAGAAACTAAAAAGCATGAACTTGGATGCGATTGTCCTGGCCCTCGCAGGTGTGAAAAGGCTGGGCTTTGATGAAAAAATTACAGAAATCATTCCTCCGGAGGTCTCCCTCCCCGCCATCGGCCAGGGGGCATTGGGAATTGAGACGAGAATGGCTGACCAGGAGGTGGAGAGCCAAATCCGACTCCTCAACGATCGAGACTCCTCCATCGCCATTAACGCCGAGAGGGCCTTCCTGAAGAAATTGGAAGGCGGTTGCCAGGTCCCTATCGCGGCCTTTGCCCGGATCGTCGACACCACGCTTCATATCGATGGGTTGGTTGGAACGATAGACGGGAAGAGGCTCATCAGACATCATGTGGAGGGGCCGATTGAGAGAGCAGAGTCGCTCGGGGTTGAATTGGCTGAGATCCTTTTGGGCCAAGGAGCCAAAGAGATCCTTGATGAGGTCTACCAGAGGTCACAGCCTACCATTTCTATCTAAACCAATGAATAAAAAATCCCTCGCCGGAAAGAAAATTCTGATCACCCGAACCCGTGAGCAGTCGGGTGATTTTGCGACCCGGCTTAAAAAACTGGGAGCGGAAGTGATCGAATTCCCCACCATTGAGATCGTTCCTCCCATCCGCTGGAGCGAACTTGACCAAGCCATCGATCAGTTGAAGCTTTATGACTGGGTACTTTTTACCAGTGCTAACGGGGTCAACTTCTTCTGGCAAAGGCTCAGAGAGAGGGGGAACTCTCCTTATCTTCCCCTGTCTCTTAAAGTATGTGCCATCGGACCTGCCACAGCCGATCAACTAAAAAGAAAAGAAATTTCCGTTCACTATGTTCCAAAAGAGTTTATCGCGGAGTCCATCCTTGAGGGATTTAAAAAGATGAGGATGGAAGGAAAAAGAATTCTTCTCGCCCGTGCCAAAAAGGCGCGGGATGTTCTACCCAAAGGCTTAAGAAAAATGGGGGCAGAGGTTGATGTGGTGGAGGTTTATCGGACGGTCAGGCCAAAGGGAGGATCGAAGAAGATGAAGAAACTCCTGACAGAGGAAAAAATCGATGCTATTACCTTCACCTCCTCCTCCACAGTCAATCATTTTGCCGAACTCCTTAAAAAAGAAGACCTTAAGAAACTGCTGAAAGGCATCGCCATTGCTTGCATCGGGCCGGTGACTGCCAGGACGGCAAAGGAATGGGGTTTGAAAGTCCGGATTCAGCCAAAACCGTACACCATTCCTGCTCTAACCCGAGCGATCGCTGAATATTTTGCCTTTCACTTTTCCCCTCTCCCCCGAGGGGAGAGGGCGGGGGTGAGGGGGAGGAAATGATCCAACCTCCGATTGAAGTGATCCTCTACGATTTAGGCAATGTCATTCTTCCTTTCAATCATTTCCAGATTGCAGAGAAACTCTCTCGATTCTCTCAAAGAAAAGAGTTTCAAGATCCCCCAAAAATGTTTTCCTATCTCTTCGATTTTGATAAGGGCGCGGTCAACGGTTATGAAGCGGGTAAGGTGTCTTCTTTGGAATTCTTCCAATCCTTACAGGAATTTCTTCAGCTCTCCCTCTCCTTCGAGGATTTCATTCCTATCTGGAATGAAATCTTTATCGAAGATCAGGAGGTCTCTCAGATCATTCTCTCCCAGAAAGGAAGATGGAAGCTCGGACTTCTTTCCAACACCAATCCCCTCCACTTCGACTACGTCCTTGCAAAATTTTCCATCATCCGGGTTTTTGATCGATGGATTCTATCCCATGAGATGGGTTTTAAAAAACCAGCTGTCGAGATATTTCAAAAGGCCGTCCAGTGGGCCTCGGTCGAGCCCCGAAAGATTCTTTTTATCGATGATATGAAAAAGCATGTCGAAGTGGCGGCTTCTTTGGGGATCCAGGGGATCCATTTCGTCTCCGCTGCCCAGTTGAGAGAAGAGCTTTCATTAAAGCTGGCGTAGGGTCAACCATGGGGATGGACCCCTTAGTTATTTATGTCCCCTGATAGAAATACGAGTCTATTTGTATTATTCTTAGTTCAAGGAGCGCGCAGATGGAAAAAGTCAGGCTGGGCAGGACAAATCTGATCGTGTCGAAACTGGGATGGGGTGGTATTCCTATCCAACGGGTCGGTGAACGGGAAGCGGTGTCCGTCATACGGGCAGTGATTGAAATGGGAGTCGACCTCTTGGATACAGCGCGTGCTTATACCAACAGCGAGCACCGGATTGGCCTGGCCCTCGAAAAAACAGATAGACCCGTCATTCTTTCCTCAAAATCTCTCGTAAAAACGGCGAAGATTTATAATGACGTACAGGAGAGCCTCAAGCAGTTGAGGGTGAGAAAAGTCAATATCTACCATCTGCACAGCGTCTCCAGCTTCGGAGAGTACGAGAGGGTCATGGCCCCCGGAGGAGCCTACGAAGGGCTAAAACGTGCGAGAGACGAAGGATTGATCGATCATATCGGTGTGACCAGCCATAATCTCAACGTATTGGAAAGGGCAGTCCAGGACGGGCATTTCGAAGTCATCATGGGTTGCTATAGCTTCTTAGAACCCGATGCAGCCGGGAAAGTGTTCCCCTTAGCTAGGGAAAAAGGCGTCGGTATATTGGCGATGAAGCCATTTTCGGGCGGGGTGATCGAAGAGGCCGGCCCGGCCTTGAGGTTCGTCCTCTCAACGGCGAACATCGTGCCCATCCCGGGATCAGAGACTCTGGAAAAGGCTCGTGAGAATTGGAAGATCTTTACGGAAGGCCATTCCCTGACTGAGAAGGATAAAGAGCGAATCGAAGCCTTAAAGAAGGAATTCGACCGTCAATTCTGTAGGCGCTGCGACTACTGTCAACCCTGCACGGAAAAGATTAATATTCAATTTGCAGTCGGGTTGAAGTCCATCATCAAGCGATTCGGCCCTCAGGCTCGGGAAGTGAGCTGGATGAAGGATTTAATAGAGAAGGCCCGAAACTGCTCGGAATGTGGGGAATGCCTGCTGCGCTGTCCCTACCAATTACCCATCCCCGACATGATTAAAGAGAATCTGGCTTGGTTTGACAGCCTTAATGTATGATCCCAAGGCCGTCATGTCCGTAGTCCTCACCGGGATAAAAAAGATCGATCATGACATAACCCAACCTCGGGAGATCCACCTGATCGAAAGGAGCAGGCAGTTGATACGCATATTGTTCCGGCGTTATCTCGAAAGTAAAGGGAAATACAACTTCGTTACTTTCATTCCCGGCCTTGTCGAATACAGAAACCCTCAGGGTAATTTGTGTCCACTCGGGCAAATAGGATGCTTTCGTACTGAAGGTATTCCATTGAATGTAGCCCTTAAAATGCTTTTGGTATTGTGGTTTAAGATAGATCCAATCGGTCGGGTAATGACCATAACCCACCTGATCCGCCACACACGCAATCCTCAGCATCTGCCCGTCCGGATCTTCCGCCTCAAGATAAATTTTCCAGATGTACCCGTAATAGCCCCTTTCTACAGCAAACGCATGGGTAATGATAGGCCCCCTTGCCCCAGGTTCTGGTTCTGCTCCTGTCAAACTCGGATAGGCATTAAATAGGACTACCGCTAAGATCAGCCTGAAAAGCCAGAAAATTCTTCTTGTTCTCATCTTTCACACCTTCTTTCTCTAATTGCTACTTTGACTCTCCTTTTCTTTTTTCGTTCCATCCTCATTGTGTTTCGAGTAATGTTCCAAACCCCTCAATGAAAACTTCATGACGTGATCGGCGATCTCTTCGATCTCGTCAGGTTTGGATACGTCTTGGTGATACAGTCGTGTAATAATGGACCTTGCGTTGTAGTAATAAAGGCACTGGCCGATGATACTCGCACAGCACAGACGGATTTCCTCCTCGCTGATAGGGGGTCCAATCATTTTTTGGACGATGGAGGCAAGAATCTTGTCCCGTGGACGAACGATTTCTTTCACCAGGCGCTCAAAGGCCCGGGTTGGTTCTGTCATTTCCCTCATCATCAATTTTCCAAACCATGCAGGTTTTCCTTTGTCGAGGAGGCGAAACAGAAGGGACCGGATAAAAGCTCGCAACTGCTCTTCTGCGGGTGCATCTTCACCCACCTCGAGAAGGAGGGGGTATTTTTGTATCGCGAAATCATGCCAGTGCCTCAAAACCTCGGAGTAAAGCTTCTCCTTTCCACCGAAGTAATAGTTGATAGCCGCAACGTTCACCTTGGCACGCTCGCAGATCTTCCTGACTGTAGCACCTCGAAACCCGCATTCGGCGAAAATTTCTCCCGCCGCCTCTAAAATTCGCTCTCGGCAATCAGCATTTGAACCGGCACCATGGTCCATTTTGACCTCCTTCTTCAGCATCTCCAATTCCAGTTTAAAACAGTTGTTTCAATTTGTAAAGTACTCGAAGAACCGGACCTTCTCAATTTGGTTTTGAAGAGGACGGTTTTAAGTAGATACGAAGGCCCTTTGGGCGGAGAGGAATTCACCGATTTTAAATTTTCCGCATCTTGATAAATGTAAACATTTGTTTTAAACTTACGTAAGAGATGAATGGATTTTAAGTTAGAAGGGAGGGATTTCAAATGAATAAACTATTGATTATTGTGATGGCACTTGGTCTGGCTCTGATGCCTTTTACGGTTTACCCACAATCAGACCAGAAGCCGACAGGTACTCCTCCGATATCACAGACACTCGTTCCCGAAGGTGATTTTGCCCTGAAACTGGCGACCGCACTTAAGGTTGGAACGCCTACTGACGAGGCACAAGCTGAGGACATGTTGACCTCGGCAGGTATCGCACCGAAGAACGGGTGGATCGCCGACTACCCAATAACACCTAATATTATTGGAGAGTTGCAAAACTCAGTGGCGACTGCGGCAGATTCTAAAAAGCTGTCGATGGGAAAAGATGAAGCTTTGAAGGCCTTTCAGGGCCTGACAACCGAGCTCGGCTTAGCGGTCTCGCCTGGTGGGGCAGGAGAATATGCTGAAAACCAACCCCAACCTGATGCTTCAGCAATAAACAATTATTACTATGAAGAAGGCCCTCCGGTTGTCTCATACTATCCTCCACCCTGGGACTATGACTACCTGTATGACTGGGTTCCTTATCCGTTCTGGGCCTCCGGGTTCTTCTTCCCAGGATTCTTCGTCCTGACCGATTTCGACTTTGTCTTTGTGGGTCATCATCACCATCATCACCGGATCACCAATCACTTCTTCAATTCCAGGACCCATGCGTTCGGCAGGGTGGACCCGGTGAGGCACTCGTGGACAAATTCTTCACATACGACAGCATTCAACTCTACGGCAACCAGAAACGCTGCCTCTTCAATCTTCAACCGCAGCATGGGGAGAACAACGTTCGCACGAGGAACTCAAGGGATGACGGGCAATCACGCTTCTACCCTTAGCGGAGCACAGGGAAGGCGGGGGGTTGCCACGAACAACCGTGGCAATACCACAGGCGGTAGGACATTCAGCAATTCGAGCAGGTTTGCGACGGGCAGCGGAATGGATCATCGTTCATCCCAGAGTTTTAGCAGGTCTTCCAGCGCCCCTTCCAGCCGGGGTAGTTTTTCTTGCGCAAACTGCCATGGGGGTAGCAATTCATTCGGCCATAGCAGCGGCCATTCGTTTGGTGGCTTCTCGGGTAGCCATGCGTCCGGAGGTTTCTCCGGTGGTCATTCATCTGGGGGTTTCTCGGGTGGTGGTCACGGAGGCGGCGGAGGCCGCAGATAAGAGTCAGAATAAACTACCTTAAGAAGAGGATCATCCGATCCTCTTTTTTTGTCTCGAGGGATGCCGAAATTGAAAATGGTTATCTTCTAATTTGTGGATGTTATTTTTCACGTGAAGGCCCGATTTTCTCCTTCGTCACCTCCGCGATCTCGGTGGCGATCTTCCCGCTTGTCCTGAATTGTTTTTTTCGAGTGCCCCTAAAGGTCTTCCCGGCAGTTGACTCGATGTCCCAGATCGACCAAATACAGCCACTTTCCCCCCGAAATACGGTATTCACCCTATTTGCACGGCCAAAAAACGATGAAACAATAAGGGAAATAGTCCATTATGATTCGACGCCCTCTTCATCCCAAGGGATCATTCACAGAACAGACCGAGAGTTGATCAAGATGCGGCACGATCTGCGCGGACTGTCGTCTCTGGTCGGATCACTTTCGAACAACCCAAGCCTACGGAGGGGAGACCTATGGCTGATATTACAAACACAAGTCTTCTATTAAGCCGTTTTGACCTACGTGGACTGTCGTTAAAAAATCGAGTGGTAATGTCACCCCTAACCCGATCCCGGGCAGGCAAGGAGCGTATGCCCAATTCCTTGATGGCCGAGTATTATGCTCAACGGGCTTCCGCCGGGCTCATCATCACAGAGGCAACGGTGATTTCGATACAGGGCATCGGCTGGCTGAACTCCCCCGGAATCTACTCGGATGAACAAGCCGAAGCCTGGAGAATGGTGGTGGATGCGGTTCATGCCGCCGGGGTACCGATCTTTCTCCAGCTTTGGCACTGCGGGCGGGCCTCTCACAGCAGCTTTCATGAAAAGGAGGGGCTTCCCGTCGCTCCATCGGCAATCAAAATCATCGGTGATGAGATCCGCACTCCCATCGGGAAACAGCCGTATGAAACGCCCAGGGCATTGGAAACGGAGGAAGTTTCAGCCATCGTGCAAGACTATCGACGTGCTGCCGAGCGGGCCAAATCAGCGGGATTCGACGGTGTAGAAATACATGCAGCCAACGGCTATCTCATTGACCAGTTCCTGCAATCCAAGACCAATCATCGAACCGATCGCTACGGAGGAAGCCTGGAGAACCGGTATCGGTTTCTCGACGAGATCGTCAGTTCGGTTTCAACTGTTTGGACATCGGGCAGGGTTGGTGTGCACATAGCGCCGAACGGCAGTTTCAATGACATGGGCTCACCCGATTTTCGTGAGACCTTTCTTTATGTTGGAAAACAGCTTAACCGTCACAAGATCGCTTACCTCCATGTCGTAGATGGTCTTGCATTTGGCTCTCACGGACTCGGTCCCCCAATGACATTAAAAGAGTTCCGGGAGGTTTTTGAAGGCCCGCTGATGGGAAACTCTGGCTACACACGGGAGACTGCAGAAACGGCAATTCGGCGTCACCATGCGGACTTGATCTCCTTTGGTCGACCGTTTATCAGTAATCCGGACCTTGCGGAGCGTTTTGCAAATGACTGGCCTTTGAATCCGCCGGCCGACCTGAAAGTCTGGTACTCCTTCGACAAGGTTGGCTATGCCGATTTCCCCAGATATGGGGACCCCACCCCATCCCAAGCAAGAAATTTGCGAGGGGAAAGGGGGTAAGATAATGGAGGGAATTGATGAAGGCGATACGGGTTCATGAGTTCGGCGAGCCGGAAGTAATGCGACTTGAAGAGGTTGAAGACCCCCGGTGCGGCCCCGGACAGGTTTTGGTGAGAATTCAAGCCGTAGGAGTTAACCCGGTAGATACTTACATCCGGGCAGGACTCCATCCCATAAGACCCACCCTACCCTACCCCCCCGGCCGCGACGCCGCTGGAACAATCG